>JACRPT010000111.1 GCA_016223045.1 Candidatus Eiseniibacteriota bacterium | reverse complement strand
TCACCCGCAACCATCGCCATCGGACGATGCACGCTCTGCTCGCGGCCGTGCTGCGCTGGCTCGAGGCCCGCTTCACCGCGACCGAGGAGTACGCTCATGCAGCCTGACCTCAACCTCGCCGATTCAGGCGAAACGATTTAGTCCCGCCTCGGAAGTTGCGCCGAGCCAAACCGCCGGGCCCCGGGGGCACCCGCCGCAGGCGGGTCGGGGCCGGGCGTTCGCTTTTCAGGGGGCTGGAACGCGCATAGCCTGAGTCGCACGATGGAGTTGAGCCGGGTGCCTCGCGGGAAGGGAGAGCGCCCGGCGATGGCGCAGGTCGCGCCGCCCGCACCCGACACCGTATGCAAGCGCGCCGCCCGGGGCGGCAGCGGAGCACGGCGGCCCCACACCTCCGCCGGGTGGCCGCATGCGGGCCGCGGGAGGTGGCGTGATCGCGCGCTCCTGCCGGTCGCCGTACGCGCGCGGCGGGCGATGGCGTGGCCGCGCGCTCCCGCCGGTCAGCCGTGCGCGGGTGGCGGGCGATGGCGTGGCCGCGCGCTCCTGTCGGTCAGCCGTGCGCGGGTGGCGGGCGGTGGCGTGGCCGCGCGCTCCTGCCCCGACCGCCGACGCGGCGAGGCGGCGCGCCGAGCCCGCGTCGAGCCGCGCCAGCCGCGGCCCGGATTATGCTCCACGTTTCGCCCGCGCCAGCCGTGCTCGGAACTGTTGCGGGCGCGAAATAGTCCTTTGAAAATGCGGGTGTGCTTGCTATACCCACTCGCGGCTAAGGCACACGAACGTGCCCGTCCGGATTCGTCGCTCGTACCCCACTTCAGGAGAGGAAGGAACCATGGCCAAGATGATGACGAAGTCCCAGGTCGCCGGCTACATCGCGAGCAAGTTCGACCTGACGAAGAAGCAGGGCACGCAGATCCTCGAGGAACTCGCGACCCTCGCTGCGAAGCAGGCCAGGAACGGGTTCGTGTTCCCGGGCGTCGGCAAGCTCGTGGTCGTGAAGCGCAAGGCGCGCATGGGCCGCAACCCGCAGACGGGCGAGCCCATCAAGATCCCGGCCAAGACCGTGCTCAAGTTCCGGATCGCGAAGGCCATGAAGGAGTCGGCCCTCAAGTAGACCGCGCACCATTGCGAGAGGCCCCGGTGCCCGAGCGCCGGGGCCTTTTCGCTGGCGCGCGGCCGCACTCCGGCGCGAAGGAGCGCGAGGGGTCCGGGTCGGAGCTTCGCCGGCATTCGGGCGCCGCGGCGCCCCGGTGCGACGGCAGACCTGTGGCTCGTGACACCGGCTTGCGCGCGCCACGGCGCCTACGCCGCCGCGCGCAGCTCGTCTTCGCCCGCGGCCCCGGCCGCGTCGTCGCGCGGCAGGCGGATGACGACCGTGGTGCCTTCGCCGACGCGGCTCTCGATCCGCATGTCGCCGCCGCTGCGCCGCACGATGTCGTATGCGAGCGGCAGCCCGAGCCCGCCCACGCCACGCTCCTCCGTGCCGAAGAACGGCTCGAACACGTGCGCGAGCGTCTGCTCGTCCATGCCGCAGCCCGTGTCCAGCACGGTCAGCGAGACGTAGGCGCCCGCGGGCAGGCCTTCGCCCGCGCCGGCCTCCCGCTCCGGCAGGACGCCCGCGCCGACCTCGAGACACAGCTTCCCGCCTCGCGGCATCGCGCCCTTCGAGCTGAGCGCCAGATTCACCAGCAGCTGCTCGAGCAGCGCGCGGTCGGCCCGCACCGGCGCCGGCGCGGAGGATCGGACCGTCTCGATCTCGATGTCCTGGCCGACGACGCGGCGCAGCATGGTCCCCATCTCGTCCACCACCGCGTCGAGGTCGAGTCGCTGCGGCGCGACCGCGGTCTCCCGCCGGCTGAACGCGAGGAGCTGGCGGGTGAGGCGCGCGCCCTGCGCGCCCGCCTTCTGCACCTCTTCGGCGCAGTGGCGCAGCGGGTGCCCCGGCTGCACGCGCGACAGCATCAGCTCGGCGTTGCCCAGGATGACGGTGAGCAGGTCGTTGAAGTCGTGCGCGACGCCGCCCGCGAGGCGGCCGAGCACCTCCATCTCGTGCGCGTGGAGAAGCCGGCCTTCGAGCCGCCGGCGCTCCGAGATGTCGGTGGACGCGCCGATCGTACCAGCCAGGTCGCCCGCCGCGTCACGCAACGGCGAGAACCGTGTCTCGAACGTGAGCGGCCCGACCTCGGCCGTCGTGGAGAACTCCTCGCCCGCGAGCGCGCGTCGCACGTCCGCGACGATGGCGGGGTGATCGCGATAGAGGTCGAACACCGACTGCCCCACGGCCTGCCCGGGCTCGAGCCCCAGCGCCGCGAGCGCCTTGCCCTCGGAGAGCGTGAAGACGCCGTCGCGGTCGAGGGCGAACAGCACGATCGGCGAGTTCGACACCACGTGCCTGAGCCGCTGCTCGACCCGGCGCACCACTTCGAGGCCGGTCAGATCCTGCACCAGCACCAGCGCCTCGTGCGCGCGGCCGTCGGGCCCGAAGATCGGCAACGCCGTGGCGCAGAAGATGTGCGTACCGTCCGCGTCCTCGCGGCGGAACTCCTGGCGGGCCGTCTGATGCGTCTCGAAGGCCCGCGCCACCGGGCAGAAGTCCTCGGTGGGCGCGCCGAACAGCTTCCACGCCTCCCCGCACGGGCGCCCGGGCCAGCCGGGCGAGTCGTGATCGAGCTGCCGCACCATGGCGCGATTGGTCCAGCGCACCACGCCCGCGGGGTCGACGCTGAGCACGAAGATGTCGGACTGGCCCGCCACCGCCGCGAACTTCTGGCGTTCGCGGTCGAGGACGCGGAGGTGCTGATCGAGCTGGCGGAACCAGCGCTCGTAGCGGGCGCGCGTCGCGCGCTGCTCCCTCGCGTCCCGGTGCACGGCGAGCTGCCGCGCGATGACCGGGGCGACGAGCCCGCCGAGGCGCGAGCAGCTCTCGCCGTGCGCCGGCGGACAGGCCACGCACAGCACGCCCAGCGTGCGGCCACCGTCCGCGAGCAGCAGGACGCGCGGCTCGCCGCCGTCCTCCAGCCCGGGCGGGAACGGCGCGGTCACCGCCGTGCCGCGGCGCGCCGAGTCCCCGGCGAGCCGGCGCAGGTGCGGTCCGAAGCGCGCGCGCACCGCGTCGGCAGCGGGGAACCACTCCTCGCCACCCAGCTCCTCCCCCTGGATCAGGAAGGCTGCCGCCGCCGGCGCTCCGGAGAGCTCACCCGCGAGACGCGCGGCAGCCGCGAGCGTGCCCTCGACCGACTCGGCCGAGAGGATGGGGACGAACAGCTCGAGGAGGCTCGCGAGGTCCTGCGCCGGGGGGCCGTCCATGGCGGTGAGCGCGGTGCGCTACGAGCTCGGGTGGGGCGTGCTGTGCAGGTCGTACGCCTTCGCCAGCCGGTCGGCCACCGCTTCGACCGCGGCCACCGCCTGCTCGTCGAAGGCGGCCAGATCGTGGCTGTCAACGTCGATCTGCCCGTGGATGGCCTCGCCGGAGCGGATCAGCACCACCAGCTCGGAGCGGGTCTCGGTGCTGCACGCGAGGTAGTTCGGCGCCTTGCTCACGTCGGGGATGTTCAGGTTGCGGCGCTCGGCGATGGCGGTGCCGCACACGCCCTGGCCGTAGCCGATGAAGACGTGCTCGGTGGGCGCGCCCACGAACGGCCCGAGCCTGAGCGCGCCGTCCGCGAACAGCTCGTAGATCCCGGTCCAATGGAACTGCGGGTGCGCCGCATGCAGGCCGGCGACCGCGGCCTCCAGCAGCGACTGGAGGTCGGCGCCGTTCCGGGCCATGGCGTCGAGCTTCTCGATCAGCGGAGCCGCAGCCATCGTCGGATCACCCCGCGGGGAAGTGAAGGACCGCCGGGCGGACTCCGTCCACGGCGGATTCGCTCCGGATGTCATCGGCAGTGGAGATGAGCGACTTGAGCCTGCCGGCGGGCAGTGGCCAGGGGCGCGCTGCACCAGCCTGCGGAGGCCGTGGGCTGCGGTGGTTCTTTGGGAGTATTGATGCCCGCTTCCGGCACCGCGAGACTCCAGCGCCATCGTCCTGCTGCCGGGGTTCGCGCCCGACGCGGGGATCGCCAGCAAGCAGCCTGGGACCGAGTGCCGACACCCGAGTCCCCTCGCATCTCGCCGTACCGGCCCCGTCTGCTCGCCGCCACCTGTCTCTCACGGAGGACCCTGACCAGATGCGTGCGATCGCGCTATTCCCGATGGTGGTGCTGGCGGCATTCGGGCTTGCCGAGAGCGCCACGGCCGCCGAGACGACCCTCAAGCAGGTGAAGCTCGAGGGCGTGGTCTACGCGAACTACGCGTGGGACCTGTCGGACGGTGCGTTGGACAAGAACGGATTCGACATCCAGCGCATGTACCTCATCGCGCAGGAGAACCTTGCCGAGAAGGTCGCCTTCCGCATGACGATGGGCATCTACCAGAACACGAAAGAGGCGATCGCCGACACCACGGGAGCCACGAAGTACGGGTACTACAAGGGCTGGGCCGTGCGCCTCAAGCACGCCTACGTCACCTTCAAGGAGGTCTTCCCCAGGGCGGACGTGAGCTTCGGGATGGTGGACCTCCCGTGGGTGCCCTTCGAGGAGAAGATCTTCCAGCACCGCTTCGTCTCGACGGTCTTCATGGACACGGAGAAGAAGCTCACCTCGACGGACCTCGGGGTGACCCTCCGCGGTGCCCTGCCCCAGAGCTATGGCGAGTACCACGTCGCCGTCATGAACGGCGAGACATACGCCGCGCCCGAGGTGAACAAGTTCAAGGACTACCACGCACGGGTGACGATCGTGCCCGCGCCCGGGAACGCGACGCTCAAGGGCCTGCGTCTTTCCGCCTTCGGGAACTTCAACGACCGGAACACTGACCAGCGCAACACGCGCGCTGTGGCCTACGCCTCCTACGAGCACGCGCGCTTCACGATCGCGGGCGGCAACTGGTGGGTGGGGGATGAGGCCGCCCCGCACGCCGCCACGGTGAGATCCGGAGGTCCGTCCGTCTACGGCCTCGTCAAGTTCACGCCAAAGACCTGGGCGATGGCGCGCTGGGACCAGTTCGACCCCAACAAGGACAAGGTGGATGACGGCTGGAACCGGACCATTGCCGGGGTCGGCGTGCAGCTCGCCGACGGCGTGAAGCTCTTCCTCGACGTGCAGGCCAAGAGGTTCGAGAAGGAGACGACGGCGAACAGGAACACCACCGTCGCCTTCGGCCACTTCGAAATCAAGTACTGACCGGGAGGTGCGGCATGGCCACCAGGGAAGCACCCGAGCTGGAATCGAAGCTCCCGAGAATCCCGAAAGGCGGTTTCACGCGCCGCAGCTTCCTCCAGGGCATGGGCGCCACCGCGGCCCTGGTCTTCTGGGAGAGCGTGGCGGGAGGGGGCCTGCGCCTCCTCGGCGCGCGCCCGGCGGAGGCCGCGGAGCTCGGCGAGTGGATCTACTCGTGCTGCAACCAGTGCGGCGGGCAGACGGGGATCCAGGTCCACGTGATTGACGGCATGGTGCGCTTCATCGCGCCGAGCCCTCACAACCCGATTAGCATCGCGGCGATCTCGGACGACTTCCACCGCGAGAAGGTGAATGGCGGGCGGATGTGCCCCAAGGGCAACACCGGGATCCGGACGCTCTACGACCCGGACCGCCTCAAGGCCCCGATGCGCCGGAAGGGCGAGCGCGGCTCGGGGGAGTGGGAGGCGATCTCGTGGGACGAGGCGATCGGCTACGCCGCCGAGCGCCTGGACGCGATCCGCAAGCAGTACGGCCCCGAAGCGCTCGTCTGGTTTTCCGAAGACCACTCCTTCGTGAACCCGCAGGCCGACTTCTGCCAGCTCTTCGGGACGCCGAACTACCTGAACCACAGCAACCTCTGCGACGTCTCCCGGAAACGCGGGTTCAGCACCGTGATGGGCGACGAGCGGCCGCTCCCGGACCTCGCGCACAGCGACTACGTGATGCTCTTCGGCTGGAACCCGCTTTCCGCGATCAAGTGGTGCTGGCTGCCGCGGGCGATGCGTCAGGGGCGCCAGGGCGGCGGGCGGCTGGTCGTCGTGGACCCCGTGTTCACGCACACCGCCGCCAAGGCCGACGAGTGGGTGCCCATTCGCCCCGGGACGGATGGGGCGCTGGCGCTCGCGATCGGCCACGTCCTCGTCGAGCACGGGCTCTACAACAGGAAGTTCGTGCGCGAGTGGACGGTCGGCTTCGACGAGTATGCGAAGTACGTCAGGGACAAGACGCCGCGCTGGGCGGAGGACGTCACGTCCGTCCCGGCGGCGACGATCGAGCGGCTCGCAAAGGAGATCGCGGCGGCCAGGGCGCCGTGCATCGACGCCTGGTCGGGCCCGGGCCACCACACGAACGCGACGCAGGGGGCGCGCGCAATCGCCATCCTCCCGGCCCTCCTGGGCGCCTACGACCGGCCCGGCACGATGATCATGCCCGACCGCAAGGGCGCGAAGCGCCGCACACTTAACGTGGACAAGCCGAAGGCGGCGCGAAGCGACGGCCTGGGGACGACGTTCCCGTTCGGGCACGGCTCCGGCATCTACGTGCAGGCCCGCGAGGCCATGATCACGGGGAAGCCGTACCCGGTGAAGGCCGCGGTGTTCGTGATGCAGAACTGGGTCATGAGCGTCCCCGGCCGTGCGAAGAACATCGAGGCCATCCGGAACATGGAGTTTGTGATGGCCGTCGACACGATGATGTCCGAGACCGCGGACCTGGCCGACCTCGTGGTGCCGGGGTCCCACTACCTCGAGCGCTACGACCTCACGGGCAACTGGGTCACGTTCCCGTCGGTCACGCTCCGCCAGCCGGTCGTGAAGTCATGGATCGGCGGCATGCCAGAGTACGAGTTCGTCTTCGCCCTCGGCCGGAAGCTCGAATTGAAGGACAAGGACGGCAAGGGATTCGACATGACGTACAAGCAGTACCTCTCGGACGAGCTCAAGGGCGGCATCGGGATCACGCTCGACGAGCTCAAGGCCCTGCCCGGCGCGGTGTGGATCGGCGGCTCGACGAGCTACAAGAAGTACGCGGGCATGGTCACGCCGCCCGCCGGCTCCACGGTGGACGACGCCACGCATGTGGTGAAGGGCCCCGACGGGAAGGCGGTCGGGCTCTCGACGGGTGGCTTCGTCATCAAGGGTTTCAACACGCCGTCGAGGAAGATCGAGCTCGTGAGCAAGCAGCTCGCCGACAAGGGCTACGACGCCCTGCCCGCCTACACCGACCCCGTGGACAAGCCGACGTCCGAGTATCCGCTCGCCCTCGTTGCCTGGAAGCAGGCCGAGCACACGCACACGCGGACGTTCAACAACCCCTATCTCATGGAGATGAAGCCCGACAACCCGCTCTGGATCAACACGGAGACGGCGAAGAACCTCGGGATCGCGGACGGCGACCGCATCGTGGTCGAATCCCCGCACGCGAAGGCCGAGGGCACGGCGCGTGTCACCGAGTGCATCCATCCGGAGGTCGTGGGTCTCCACCACGGCTACGGCCACTGGGCGCTCGGATCGGTCGCGAAGGGGAAGGGCATGGACGACGGCCAGTTCATGCCAGGGAAGGCCGATCCCATCTCGGGTCAGGCCGTCACCAAGGAAATCGGAGTCCGGGTCCGCAGGGCCTGAGCGAAGGAGGAAAACGCCATGGCGGTGACGAAGCAGTTCGGCTTCTTCTTCGACCAGGACGCCTGCATCGGCTGCCGGTCGTGCGAAGGCGCCTGCAAGAACCAGTGGCGGGCCGACGTGGGCGTGCGGTACCGCAGGGTGCACACCTACGAGGGCGGAAGATATCCGCACCCGGTGGTCGCGTACCTTTCGCTCGCTTGCAACCACTGCGAGGATCCGGCGTGCATCAAGGTCTGCCCCGCGAAACGCATCGTGAAGCGGGAGCAGGACGGCCTCGTCATTTACAACGACGTCGGGGTCAAGCCGGACGGCACGCTCGACTTGAGCAAGGTGACGTGCATCTTCTGCGGCCAGTGCCGCGAGGCGTGCCCGTATGGCGTCCCCCAGCCCAACGAGAAACCCGCGGACGGCGGGCCGCAACGCTACGAGAAGTGCATCGCGTGCTATCCGCGCTTGGACGCGGGGCTCCAGCCGGCCTGCGTCGCGTCGTGTCTCGGCGGTGCGCTCTTCTGGGGCGAGGTCGCGGCGAACGAGCGGCTGCCGGGCGCCGTCCGCGAGATCGAGAACTTCCCCGACCCCGCCATCACCCGCCCGAGCACGCGGTTCCGGAAGGCCCGGCGGACCGCCCCGGACATGGCGGAAGTCACGAACCGCTAAGCGTGCCCCGGCTCGCGACCAGGCATCGGATCGCGGCGTACGCGCTCCTCTCCCGCGCGTTCCTCGATGGCGTGCGGGCGGAGGACTGCGACGGCTGGCGCGATGTGCTCCACGCCCTGCTCTCGGACGGGTCGGAAGCCGTGGCGCCCGGAACGGACGACGGGCTGCGGGAGACCGGACGAAGGCTGCGGGAGGCCTTGGTTGGCGTCGGCCCGGACTGGCCGGGCTGGGAAGAGGCGCGCCGCGAGCACCTGCGGCTCTTCGTGGGGCCGTACCACGTGCCGGCGCCACCGTACGAATCCGTCTACCGCTCGCCGCAACGGCTCGTGATGCAGGAGCCGGCGCACGCGGTGCGTCGCGCCTACGCGGAGGCGGGCGTGGCGGTCGAGCGGCTCGGCGAGATCCCCGACGATCACCTGGCGTGCGAGCTGGAGTTCGCCGGTCTGCTGCTCGCACACGCCGCCGTCTCGGGTGGGCCAGGCGCGCCGGATGGGCGCGATGCAATGGAACGCCACCGGCTCTTCCTCACGGAACACCTCCTTGCGTGGACGCCGGATCTCCACCGGGACATCGCGCGGGCCGCGCCGGGCGGGCTGTACGCGGCGATCGCCGCGTTTCTCGTGGCGTTCCTCCGTTCGGAGGCCGGCGGCCGTGATTCCGCCGCGGGCGCCGCCGACCCGCTGCCCGGCGGATGCCCGGCCACCGAGGGACCGGGCTCGTGAGCGCCCGCGTCGGCGCAGGATCGCGCGTCCCCTTCGCGCGGACGCTCAAGCGCATCCTGCGCGAGAGCATGTCGCACCACTCGCGCCTGTGTCCGCGGCAGGTACTGGGCGCGCGCATCGCACTGCTCGCCGGACGTGAGCTCCACCTGCGCCTGCCGCGCCGCGACCGGCGGCTCATCGCCATCGTCGAGACGGACGGTTGCTTCGTGGACGCGCTCGCCATCGCCGCAGGCTGCAGCGTGGGCCAGCGCACGCTTCGGCTGGAGGACTACGGCAAGGTGGCCGCTACATTCGTGGACACCAGGACCGGCCGCTGCCTGCGTGTCGTGCCGCATCCCCAGGTGCGCGACACGGCAGCGCGTTACGCGCCGGGCGCGGAGAGCAGGTGGCAGGCGCAGCTTGTCGGCTACCAGCGCATGCCCGACGACGAGCTGCTCGTCTGGCGGCGGGTGCAGCTCACATCGCCGCTCGCGGAACTGCTCGGCGAGGCAGGCGTGCGGGTGACGTGTGAAGCGTGCGGCGAGGAGGTCATCGACCGGCGCGAAGTCATACACAAGGGACGCGTGCGGTGCCGCGCCTGCGCCTTCGGGGCCTACTACGCCACCGGCCATACGCCACGGAGCGCGGGGAAGCTCCGGTCGCAAGCCACGAGCCGCGGGCCCGCACCGCGACGCCTTCCACGCGAGAGCGCCCGCGGACGCACCGTGCGGAAACGCGTGCGCGGCTAGGAGCCCTCGCCAGCCGCCGTCCGGATGCCCGAAGCGATGCCGTCGTGTGCTGGCCCGCTTCCTTCGCCGAGGCCTGCCTGCGCAGCACGAGCGTGCGCGCCCGCGGGGACCACGCCCCGGCCCCTGATCGAAGCGCGCCGGCACCCCGGCGCGCGCGGGGCGCCAACACGCGCGGGCCCCACCGCACCACGCCCCGGCACAAGGCCCGTGCGGCCTTTGCGGCCGCCGGCACCGTCTGGCACCATCCCGCCTCTTCTCCCCCGCTGCCCGGAAGACGGGCTGCCGAAGTGAGGGCGCGCGAGGTTCGATGACCGGCATCCGCATCGAAACTCTCACCAGGACCTACCGTGCGGGGCAGGTGCGCGCGCTCGACGGCGTGTCGCTCGCCATCGCCCCGGGCGAGGTGTTCGGCATCATCGGGCCGAACGGCGCGGGCAAGACCACGCTGCTCGGCTGCCTGCTCGGGTTCCTGCGGCCCGACGCCGGCAGCATCACGGTGGACGGGCACGCGCCCGACGACCTCGCCATCCGCCGCGTCACCGGCTACCTGCCGGAGCGGCTGACGCTCGACCGCTGGATGAGCGGCGCCGGCTTCCTCGCCTACCACCACGCGCTCGCCGGACTCGCCGCGGCGAGCCGGGCGCGCGACGTCGCCGCCGCGCTCGAGCGCGTGGGGCTCGATGCCACGGCGGGCGCGCGCGCGATCCGCAGGTACTCGCGCGGCATGCTCCAGCGCCTCGGGCTGGCGCAGGCGCTGCTCGGCGATCCGCGCTACGTGTTCCTCGACGAACCGGCCTCGGGCGTGGACCCGGCGGGCGTGGTGCTGTTCCGGCGGCTGCTCAACGAGGCCAGGGCGCGCGGCGCGACCGTGGTGCTGAACTCGCACCAGCTCGACCAGGTCGAGCGCGTGTGCGACCGCGTGGCGTTCGTGAGCCGGGGCCGGGTCGAGGCGATGGAGACCCTCGCCGCGGGCGCCGCAGCGGCGCGCGTGCTGCGCGTGCGCGCGGCGGGCGCGCTGCCGACGCGCGAGGCGCTCGCGCTGGCGGCGGCGGGCGCCGGAGCGGAGCTGCTCGAGGTGGCGTCCCCGCTCGCCCGCTTCGCGGTGGCCGACGACGCGGCCGCCGCGCGGCTGGTCGCGGCGCTGGTCGCCGCGGGGGTGCCGGTGGCCGAGGCCGCGTCCGAGGAGGGGCGGCTCGAGCGCCTGTTCCTCGAGGGCCCGGCCGCTCCCGGAGGCTCCGCGTGAACCGCGCCATCGTGGCCACCACCCTGCGCCAGCGTTTCACCAGCCCGATGCGCGTGGCGCTGCTCCTGTTCTTCTCCGTCCCGCCACTGCTGGGCGCGCTGTTCATGCCCGCGGCGGGGCTCTCCCTGCTCGGCGACAGCTACGGCGCCGCGCTGGTGTTCGCCGCCGGCATGATCGGACAGGACGTCTCCTCCGGCACGCTCCAGCTCCTGCTCGCGCGCCCGGTGCGGCGCTCCGAGTACGTGCTCAGCCGCTGGCTCGCGGTCGCGCTCGCGACCATCGCCGTGGTGTGGACGCAGATCGCGATCGCCACGCTCCTGCTGGGGGCGCGCCAGGCCGCGCCGGCGGCGCGCGACGTGCTGGCGCTGGCGGGTGGCGACGCGCTGCTCGCCCTCGGCATGGCGGCGGTGATGGCGCTGCTCTCCTCGCTGGCGCCGGGGCTCGCCGACCTCGGGCTGCTGCTCGTCGCGAACGTCACGGCCACCGCGCTCGGCGCGTTCGCCCAGTTCAGGCACTGGGTGGCGCTGGCGCGCGGGGCGCAGGAGATCGGGCGCTTCCTCAAGCCCGAGGTGAGCCTCGCCCCGATGCTCCAGGGCGGCGCGGTGTCGTGGTTCGAGATCGTCTCGTGGCTCTCCACCGTCACGCTGTGCCTGGCGCTCGCCATCGCGGTCACCAACCGGTGGGAGCTGTCCTATGCCTCGTCGTGACGCCGGCCCGACCCGCCGCGACCCGCGCGCGCTGCTGGTCGTGGCCGCGGTGCTGCTGGTGGCGCGCGTCGCCCTCGGCATCCACGAGAGCCGCAATCCCCCGTCGCGGCCCGACCTGGTCCGGTGGCGCCCGGCCGCGACCGCCGAAGCCGAGGCGCGGACGCAGGGCCGGCCGGTGCTCTACGACTTCACCGCGGAGTGGTGCGCGCCCTGCCGCGCCATGCAGCACGAGGTATTCGCGGACGCCGAGGGCGCGACGTTCATCAACGGGCGCTTCGTCCCGGTGCGCGTGCTGGACCGCCAGCGCGAGGAGGGCAGGAACCCGCCGCTCGTGGACTCGCTGCAGGCGCGCTTCCACATCACCGGCTTCCCGACGCTGGTGGTGGTGCCGCCGCAGGGCGGCGAGCCGGTGACACTCGACGGCTACGCCGGGAAGAACGTCACGCTCGCGCGCCTGGCCGAGGCCGCGGGGCACGCCATGCCACGGCGCACGTTCCGGCTCGGGACGGTGGGACATAGAGGGCGATAGTCGCCGCGGCCAGACGGCAGGCGACCGGTCCGCGGCGGCCGGGCCGGGCGCGACCGCCGGCAGTTCTGTCTTGCCGCGAGCGGCTGGCCTTCAGGCGAGGCGGCGGAGTGCCCGATCCCGCACCAGGTCGGCCAGGCGGTCGAGCACCACCGGTCATTGTGCGCGCAGCAGCCCGGCTACCGCCGGTAAAGCCCCTTGATCTGGCCCCAGCTCCGCGAAATCACCGGCACCAAGCCGGCTTGCCACGTGATCTGCCCCTGCCTGTCCCAACTCGTAATCCTAGTCGAGAATCCCTGGGCATCGTAGAAGCTAACCGTCCACACGACCAGCTTCATCGGCACCGAGCAGCCAGCACATGAATCGGAACCCACGGTCCCCGGATGATCCACCCGCATCCGAGCCAGGAAGTACTCTCGCCCAGGTACCAACTCCACCCCCGGCGCCATCGGACCGCCGCCTCCCGTCACCGCCGCCACCAAGTCCCCTGGCCCATATGCGTACGTCCACGTGCTTACCGCGACCGGAATCGTGTCGCACCCCTCTGCGCTCGCACCCGGCGCCATCGTCACTGCAAACGAAGACGGCCGACAGCCCGCCCCCTGAAGCTGCCACCAGTCCGGCAGGATGGACCCGTCGGCAGTGAATATCTCCACCGTACACCCGACCAGGTAGATCAGCGGCAGTCCCGACGGTGGAACGAAGGACACCACGAAGGAGTCTGCCCCGGCATTGCTATTGCAGGCGAAGTCCTTGTTGGATCCCCCCGCCGGGCCACAGGAGTCCCATCCGATGTTCCCCCCCACGGCACTGCAGGGCTCCGCGCCCAGCGCGAGCCCCAGCACGCACGCAACAACATACCAGCCACGCATCTCACACCCCCACAACCGATCTTCTCGCCGCTTTCTGCCAAATCGCCCGCAGGCGCGGACGACCCGCTCTTCCTATGGAACAGGGCCGCTGCTTACATAGCGCCACTCCGTCCCGTTGTAGTACTCGAGACGATTCAAGTCAGAGTTGTAGATCATGTCCCCCGGCGTCGGCTGTCGCAGCAGATTGCGTTCGGAAACCCCGAGCTGCGGCAGCCGCGCGCGCCACATGGTTCCGAGCAGCGTCGTTTTCGGCGATCCGGCCGAAATCCTCAGCGCCCGATGAACCTCGTCCTCGAGACCCGATGTATCCCTCAGGCTTCCCCCGAGGACAACTACCTCCGACCCGGGACCTCCAGGAGCAGGCGGTTCGATCACCACGTGGTATGGCGGCGGCGGATCGTCAGGCGCGGTGTTCGTGCCCAGCACCACCACGATGTGCGAGACCAGAACGGATCTGCCGACGCCGGCGATGCGAATCGCGTACAAGTGCCTGCTCTCGGGCAACCCGCCATAAAGAATCTGAACGAATCGGCAGCCGACGATGCTCAGCCCCTCATAGCTGCCGGTCGCTTCGATCACCGCTCCCAGCGTCGGATACAGCCGCCCTTCGAACCAGCAGTTCACGAAGGCGACGTTACTCGTGTCCGTCAGTCGAACCGCCCGCGCGTTCAGGCCGTCGAAGATGCAGTCGACAAACGACAGGCCAGTTGCTCCAACGTAGCCCGGCCGAGGCGATGGCTTGACCTCCACGCAGAAGCCGACGTTCTTGATGTTGCAGTTCTTGAAGAACTGAGTCGTCGTCACGCTGCGCGCCCCAAAGCCACCACCGCCCCCATTTCCATTGATCTCGACGTTCTCGTACATGCCCCAGACGGAGAACTTGATGGGGGCGTTGGGATCGGGCGGATTCGTGTCGCGTCGCCCACGAAGATCCCGAACCCCGGCATCTCGTGAATCCGGCAATTCCGGATCAACGTGCCGTAGATCACCTGATCGGTCGTACCCGGGTGCGTGATCCGAATGCCGACTCCCGTGCCCGACTGCTGGCCGCCCAGCAAGGAAAGGTCTTCGATGGACTGGTTGTCGCCCGTGAGGTGAATGTAGTCCTTGTTTGGATCGAAGCTGGGGTCGAACGCGAACGCTGCTCGCAGGGTCGTAACGCCAGGGCCGTCGCCAACCAGCCGGACCGGACGGTCCGGCGGCAGGACGAGCGTCTGCGTGAACGAGGGCGTCGTGCGCTCGTGGTAGAGGCCCGCAGGGATGTAGACGACCCCGCCCCAAGCGGCAGCGTTGACCGCATCCTGGATGGTCGGAAAGTCCTTTGCGTTCACCCAGCCCACGTCGGACCCCTTCCACCCACCCTCGGCATCTGTGAACCCGCGCGTGGTGAAGTCGCTGCTGCTGATCAGGTAGTCGAACCTCTCGTCAGCTACGTAGAAGCCCACGCGTCCGTTGGAGTCGGTCGGAAGGCTGGATGGCGCCGCGGTCTTGGCGTAGGGGTCGAAGTACACGCGGGCGGGCTTGCCGACGAGGTACAGACGCGTGCGGATCGCTACGCTGGTGTTGTTGGTCAGGTCGTACCAGACGTAGATGGTCGGCAGTACTGTGGACGTGTCGACGTCCGCGACCACGAGTTCAGGACCGGTGGGACCGATCCGCACGGTGTCGTTGATCGCGATGTTGCGCACGTCGTAGATCTTGATCGGCTGCGAGGGCGGAGGGGGGGGTCGGTGTTGATGGACCGCAGGGTGGCGGATTCCGCGACGACTGGGCCCGCCTGGTAGAGGGAAACGGTCGCGCCCAAGGCGGGTACCTGCGCGGTATCCGTGGCGCTCTTGTTCTTGAGGACCAGCATCTCGTGGTGCTTGAGGACGTTGTTCTCCATCTGCCCCTCCCGCGTGGCGGCCTCTCGGCGGAGGGCACATTGTACCTCCCACGTCCCGGGCATGGGTGCAAATTCGGAGGGGGGCCCCGGCAGGCAGACTTGCGTGCAACCCAAAGGCCCCTGCAACTACCTCACCGCGCCGCGAGCGGAGCGCCCCCGGGCAAGGCGGCGAAGCGTTCGATCGCGCGGGCCAGGTCGGCGGGGCGGTCGAGCATGACGAAGTGCCCGCAGCCCTCGAGCCGCAGTGGCTCGACGTGCGGCACGCCCGCGTAGCCGAGCGCGTCCGCGGTCGCCGACCACGGCTCGCCGTGCGGCCACGAGCGCGGAGCCAGGATCACCAGCAGCGGCGGCATGAGCGACGTGGCGCGCTGCGAGAGATCGGCGGTGAGCGCCACGCGCACCCACTGCCTGACCATCGCCGGGTCGAGCTGCGCGACCTCGCGGTAGAGCGCGCGGCCCTGCGCGGCATCGCACCCGTACGACTCGTACTCGGCCCGCAGCGTGCCCTGGTAGTCGCGGTCGAGCGCCTCGAGCACGGCCGCGCGCTCCTTCCCCTCCACCTGCGGGCGCAGCGCGGTCTCGACCAGCACCAGCGCGCGCACGCGATCGGGGCGGCTGCACGCCTCGGCCGCGGCGACCAGCCCGCCGAGCGAGTGGCCCACGAGCACGACCGGGTCGCGGCCCTCGCGCGCCAGCGCCTCGTCGAGCGAGACCCGGGCGCGCTCGAGCGAGAACGGCTCGGGCATCTCGCTCAGGCCGTGCCCCGGCAGGTCCACCAGCACCACGCGATGGCGGCGCGCCAGCAGGCGCGCGACCGGGAACCAGTGCTGCGCACGGCTGCCGAGCCCGTGCACCAGCACAATCGTGCTGCCGCGGCCGAACGCGCCGCTCACCGACGCCGGCGGCGGCACGAGGCCACGCAGGCTCGCGAGCACCACGGCCAGCACCGCGACGATGAAGATGCGGATCCTCAGCGACACGCCACCCCGCCGCGTCCCGGGGTTGGGTGGGACGCCCCGGAGTTATCGGCGGAGCGCGGGGAAGACTGTAGCGCCGGCCGCGCAGACCGGCGCCTTGTCCCGCTCCTTCCCCCGCGGCGGCTGCTTGCGGTCGGCAAGCTCTTTTCACGGCTGCGCCGCGAAGAGCCTGGCCTCCCCGCGCCGGCCGCGAGTGCCTCGCGCGATCGGACGCTACTTCCTCGCGATCACCCGTGCCTCGAACTCGGCGATCGCCGCGGCCAGCGAGTCGGGCTGCTCCTGCTGCATCAGGTAGCCCGCGTTCGCGATGCGCCTGAAGGGCACGAGGGAAGGATCGTCGAAGCCGATCTCCTTCCCCGCCGCCGCCCAGTCCTTGCCCTGGAGCACGCGGTCCGAGCCCAGGTAGAGCAGCGGGACCTTCGCGGACCTGAGCACCTGCGAGCCGTCGGCGGTCATCGCCGCGCGCAGATAGGCCTTCATCGTGACCGAAGGGGTCTGCGCCGCGAGCGCGTGGATGGCGACGCCCTGCGCCGAATCGCGGCCCATCTTGGTGTAGATCGTCTTCACGAACTCGTCGTAGTTCTGGTCCATCCACTCCACGAACATCTTCATCTGCTGGTCGTCCACCTTGATCGGCGGCTTGGCCGCGGCGTCGATCAGCACCAGTCCGCGCACGCGCTCGGGGTGCGCCTGCAGCGCGATCAGCGCGAGCAGCCCGCCCATGCCCTTGCCGATCAGCACCGTGCTGTCCGGGTTCTGCTTCGCCAGCACCTGGTCCACCGCCTGCGCCGCGGCCTCGAGCGAGAACGGATCGGGCAGCGCGCTGTCGCCATGGCCCGGCAGGTCCACGAGCACCACGTGGTGGTCGGCGATCAACCGGCGCACCGTGGGCATCCAGTTCAGGCGCGTGCCGCCCAGATCGTGGAGGATGACGACGGTGGGGCCGCGGCCCAGATCCATGGTCTTCGGCGCCAGCGGCGGGCCGGCGACCAGGGGCGCGGCGAGCAGCACAGCGAGCGCGGCGACGGTGACGAGCAGGCGGCGGGCGTTCACACGGTCCTCCTTGGGGGTGGGCTGGGGCGCGTGTGGGGCGGGCCCCGATGGACGAACGCTGGAATCTAAGCCCAGCCCGGCCGTCCCGCGCTACGGCCAATCCTGGCGTCGGGCCGGAGCCGGTCTCGGCCCCTCGCACCACAGCCAGTCTCGACGCCGCGCCACGGCCAACCCCGGCGCCAGGCTGCGGCCAATCTCGGCCGCGCGCCGCAGCCAACCCCGGCGCCGCGCCGGCTGCGGGGCTCCCGAAGTTCTCTCTTGCACCCTGCACATATGTGCAGTATGGTCCGCCCTGCCAGGTCCCCATGAGACAGGAAGCCATTGATGAGGCCATCACCGTGCGCGCCGACTTCCAGGGCGGCGCGGTCACCCCGGTCGCGTTCCGACTGCGCGGGCGCGAGCACCGCGTGGTGCGGGTCAACGCCCGCTGGGTGGACCGCGTGCCGCGGCACCCGCACTTCTGCTTCTCGGTGACGGTCGAAACCGGCGACGTCTATCAGCTCCAGCTCCAGAGCGGCGACATGCTCTGGTGGCTGGACTCCGTGGTGCTGGAGGGGTGATGGCGGGCCGCGATCAGGCCGGCGCGGGGGCGGTCACGCGCGCTCCCGGCGCCGCGCTCCCGGCGGGCCTGGCTGCCACCGCCGCGGCGCCGGGCGGGACGCATCGCGCGTCTCTCCCCTCCGCGACGAACCAGAAGGCACCCGAGGCGGAGACACGCGCCGCGGTGGCGGCAACCAGCTTCGGGGATGGGGTCACGACCGACGCCGACGTCGCGGGGATGCTCGGGTCCGCCGGCGTGCCCCACCCCGAGGAACGATGGAGCGCGGGCGAGCCACCGGCACTCGCGGCCGGCGGCGGAAGGCAAGGCTCTTCGCTGCGCGGCGGCGAAAAGAGCTTGCCGACGCAAGCAGCCGCCGCGGGGGAACGAGCCCGACGCGGCACCCTCCCGCCACCGGCACTCGCGGCCGGCGGCGGGAGGCAAGGCTCTTCGCTGCGCAGCGGCGAAAAGAGCTTGCCGACGCAAGCAGCCGCCGCGGGGGAAGGAGCCCGATCAGCCTCCCCCGCCATCCTCCACGTGGACATCGACGCCTTCTTCGCTTCGATCGAGCAGCAGCGCGACCCGCGGCTCCGAGGCCGGCCCGTCATCGTCGGTGCGGGCGTCATCGCGTCGTGCTCGTACGAGGCGCGGCGCTTCGGCCTCAAGGCCGGCATGCCGCTCTCCGAGGCGAGGCGCCTCTGCCCGCGGGCCGTCATCGTCGAGGGTCACGCCCAGGTCTACCGCTGCTTCGCCGAGCAGATCTTCGCGCGCTGCCGCGAGGTCTCCCCCGCCGTCGAGACCTACCTGGACGAGGCCTACTGCGACCTCACCGGCACCGAGCGCCTGCATCGCGACCTGCTCGAGGCCGCGCGCAGCCTCAAGCGCGCCATCCTCGCGTCCACCGGGCTCACCGTCACCTGCGGGCTCGGCCCCAACCGCATGCTCGCCAGGCTCGCCGGCAAGACCGTCAAGCCCGACGGTCTCGCGCGCGTCACCGCCGCCGAGGCCGAGGCCTTCATGCGCGACCGCCCGGTCGAGCAGATCGCCGGCGTCGGCCACGCGCACGCGAAGCTGCTGCGCTCGATGAACGTCCGCACCGCCGGCGAGATGCGCGTCCTCCCCGTCGCGACGCTCGAGCGCCTGTTCGGCGCCCCCGGCCGCCTGCTCCACGAGCGCTGCCGCGGCCGCGACACCGCGGTGGTCTCGGAGCGCGAGATCCCGCACTCGATCTCGCGCGAGACCTCGTTCCACCGCGACACCGCCGACCACCGCGAGATCGAAGGGATGCTCGAATACCTCGCCGGCCGGGCCTGCCGCACCGCGCGCGAGCTTGGCATCCGCCCGCGCACCGTATCGGTGCGGCTGCGCTACGCCGACGGCGAGTCCGCCGAGCAGGCGCGCACGCTCGCCCAGCCCTCCGACGCCGACCCGGTGGTACTCGGCCTCGCGCTCGAGCTGCTCGCGCGGCTCTTCACCCGCCGCGTCGCGCTCCATCACGTCGGGCTCGCGCTCTCCAGCTTCGTCCACGGCGGCGGCGAGCAGGGCGCGCTGTTCGAGGAGCGCGAGGCCGGGCGGCGCGCCGCGCTCTACCGCGCCTTCGACGGCGTGCGCGGCGCCTTCGGCCACGGCATCCTGGTCTCCGGCCGCGCGCTGCATCTCAAGGGCCGTCTCGACGAGGACGAGCACGGCTTCGTACTGAGGACCCCGTCGCTGACGAAGTGAAGAGTTGAGGTCCGGGGGTGCTCGCCACCGGCACTCGCGGCCGGCGGCGCGAGGCAAGGCTCTTCGCTGCGAAACGGCGAAAAGAGCTTGCCGAGGAAAGCAGCCGCCGCGGGGGAAGGAGCACGACCGAGGCACCCGCCCGCCACCGGCACTCGCGGCCGGCAGCGGGCGGCAAGGCTTTTCGCTGCGAAGCGGCGAAAAGAGCTTGCCGCCGCAAGCAGCCGCCGCGGGGGAAGGAGCACGACATGACGATGTTCATCCCGCTTCGCGTGCGCTCGCACGGCTCGCTGCTCCACGGCACGGCGTCGCCCGACGCGCTGATCGCTCGCGCCCTCGAGCTCGGCTACCCCGCGCTCGCGCTCACCGACCGCGACAACCTCTATCTCGCGATCGCCTTCTATCGCGCGGCGCGCGCCGAGGGCCTCGCGCCCATCCTCGGCGCCGAGCTGAGCGCGCCGGGCGGGCACGCGCACGCCGGCGCGGATCGCGCGCCAGGACGGGCCGGTCCCGGCGCGCTGCTCCTCGCGCTCGACCGCCGCGGCTACGCGAACCTGTGCGCGCTGCTCACCGCGCGCCACCTCGAGCCCGACTTCGACCTGGTGCGCGCGGTCGCCGGATCGTGGGCCGGACTCCACGTCGTGGTCGAATCGCCCGGCCTCGCCGCCGCGCTGCTCGCCGCCGGCGTGCCCGCCGCGCGGGGAACGCATCGCGACGGCCCGCGCCCGGCCGGGCTCTCCGGTGGATTGTGGATGGGCCTGCGCGGGCTGCCCGCCGAGCGCGCGGCGCTGGGCGAGCGCGTCGCCGCGGCGCACCGCCTGCGTGTGCCACTGGTCGCCACCGGCGAGTGCGCGATGCTCCACCCGCACGACCGGGACGCGCACCGCATCGCCGTCACCGCCGCGGCCGGCGAGCTGCTCGAGCGCATGCCGCCCGCGGCGTTCGCCGCGCGCGACGCGTGGCTCGCCTCACCCGCCGAGTGGGAGCGCCGCGTGCGCGCGGTGTGCGCGGGCGCCGGCGTGCCCGAGGCCGCCGACGAGGCGCTCGCGAACAACGCCGAGCTGGCCGCGCGCTGCCGGCTCGAGATCGAGCTGGGTGTGCCCATCTTCCCGCGCGCGCCGCTGCCGCCCGGGACGACCGGCCCGGCGCATCTGCGCCGGCTGTGCGAGGCTGGCGTCCGCCGCCGCTTCGGCGGCGGTGAGCGGCCGTCCGCGAGCGCGAGCAGCCGCCTCGGGGCCGCACGGGCGCGGCTCTCCGACGAGCTGGCGATCATCGAGCGGCTCGGCTTCACCGACTACTTCCTGCTGGTCGCCGAGATCGTCGGCTTCGCGCGCTCGCGCGGCATCCCCACCGTGGGACGCGGCTCGGGCGCGGGCTCCATCGTCGCGTACGTGCTCGGCATCACGAACGTGGACCCGCTGCGCTACGGGCTCTACTTCGAGCGCTTTCTGCACCCGTCGCGGCGCGACTGCCCCGACCTCGACATCGACCTGTGCTGGAAACGCCGCGACGAGGTCATCGCGCACGTGTACGAGACCTATGGTCGCGACCGCGTGGCGATGATCTCCACCCACGCCACGCTGGGCGCGCGCTCGGCGTTCCGCGAGACCGCGAAGGCCCTGGGCGTGCCCAACGCGCGCGTCAACGCGCTGGCGCGCCGCATCCCGCGCGAGCTGGAGAAGCCGTACCTGGAGCGGCTCGAGCGCCTGCCCGAGTCGCGCGCGGTGCGCTGGCGCGAGCCGCCGCTCGCCGAGGCGCTGCGCCTCGCCGGACAGCTCGACGGCGCGCCGCGGCACCTGTCGGTGCACTGCGGTGGCATCGTCATCGCCGACCGGCCGCTCACGCACTACGTGCCGCTGGAGGAGGCGACCAAGGGCGTGGTGGTCACCCAGTTCGAGATGCGGGCGATCGAACGGATCGGGCTGGTCAAGATGGACCTGCTCGGCAACCGCGCGCTCACCACCATCGGCGAGTGCATCGAGCTGGCGCGGCGGGCACCGGCCCGCTGCGGCGGCGTGCGCGCGACGGTCAGCCGCAGCGCGGACGACCCCGGCAGCGGAGCCGGCGCGGCGAACGGCTGCGGGACGGACATGCGCGATGCCGTGCCGGACCTCGACCATCTCCCCGATCCCGACCCGCTCACCGCGGCGCGCGTCTCCTCCGGCGACACGCTCAACTGCTTCCAGCTCGAGTCGCCCGCGATGCGCCACCTGCTGCGCATGCTCGACGTGAGGACGCTCGACGACACCATCGCGGCCGTCGCGCTCGTGCGCCCCGGCCCGGCCGGGGCACCCACGGAGGGTGGGTCCAGCCTGAAGGAGTTGTTCTGCCGCCGCCACCGCGGGCTCGAGCCGGCCGCCTTCCTCCATCCGTCGCTCGAGCCGGTGCTGCGCGAGACCCACGGACTCCTCCTCTACGAGGAGGACGTGATGCGCGTGGCCGCGCCGCTCGCCGGGCTTTCGCTCGCCGAGGGCGACGACCTGCGCCGCGCCATCGCCGCGGCGCGCGACGACGAGGAGTTCCGCGCGCTCGAGCGCGGCTTCGTCGGCCTGGCCGCCCGCCGCGGCGTGACCCCGGACACCGCGCGCGCGGTGTGGCGCGACCTCGCGCGCTTCGCGGCCTACGCCTTCTGCAAGGCGCACGCCGCGGGATACGGCACGCTCGGCTGGCAGAGCGCATATCTCAAGGCGCGCTTCCCCACCGAGTGGGCGGTCGTGATCCTCAACCACCACGCCGGCATGTACCCGACCTGGGTGCACGTCGAGGACCTGAGGCGGGGCGACCGCCGGGCGACCGCCGGGGCACCCACCGGGGCACCCACCGAAGGGGGGTCCGGGTCCGGGTCCGGGTGCGGGTCCGGCGTCACGTTCCTGCCGCCGTGCGTGAACCGCTCGGCGTGGGACACGACGCTGGAAGTCGTCCGCAGCGGAGAGCGGCGGGGAGAGATCCTTCGCGCCGCCGTCCGCGTCGGGCTCGGACGCGTGTTCGGGCTCGCAGCCGCGACCGGCGCGCGCATCATGGCGGAGCGCGCGTCCCGCCCGTTCCGCAACCTCGCCGACCTCGGGGACCGCGTGCGTCCCGCGCTCCCCGAAGTCGAGTCGCTGGTCCTCGCGGGCGCGCTCGACTGGACCGGGCGCTCGCGCCCCTCGCTGCTGCTCGAGGCGCGCGTCGCGGCGGGCGGCGGGCCGGGCACGCGCGCGCCTGAGCGGCTCCGGCGGCCGGCGCGGGAGCGCCCGCCCGCGCTGGTCGCGCCCGACGGCAGCGCGCTCGCGCCCGAGCCGGTCGCGCCCGTGGCGGTGCCCGAGCTGCCCGAGTTCGACCTGGCCGAGCGCGTGCGCGGCGAGTGCCGCGCCACCGGACTGTGGTTCAGCGCGCACCCGCTCGACGTGCTGGTGGACCGCGCCGCGCTCGCCGGCGCGACACCGGCCGCGGAGCTCGCCGCGCACGCCGGGCGCCGTGTCACGATCGCGGGCCTGCCGTGCGCCCACCGCCGCGTCGAGACCAGGAGCGGCGGCACGATGCTGTTCCTGACGCTCGCCGACCGGACCGGACTCGCCGAGTGCGCGCTCTTCCCCGACGCCTACCGCGCGTGCGCGCCGGCGGTGCGCGCGCAGGTGGTGCGCGCCGAGGGCCGCGTGGACGAGACGCTCGGCGCGGTCACGCTCGCCGCCGAGCGCGTCACGGCGCTGGCGTGAAGTGAGGCGTCGTTCGACCGGACGTTTCAGTGCAGCGTGAAGTTGAACGGCACCGCCACCCACACGGCCACCGGGTGCTGGTTCACGAACGCGGGCGTGAAGACCCACTGGCGCAGCGCCGCGAGCGCGGCGTCATTCAGCATGGGGACATTGCGCTTCTCGTCCAGGCGCACATCCAGGACGTGGCCGTCCTTCCCCACCAGCGCGTGCGCCACGACCAGGCCTTCGACGCCGGCGTCCTTCGCGATGCCGGGGTAGTCGGGCTTGACGCGCGTCACCGGCTCGGGCGTCACCTCGACGTAGCGGTAGTGTCCGAACACCGGGAGCGAATCGAGAGGGTCCGTGATCACGAGCTGCCCGCGGTCGTCGCCGGTCTCGAGCCCGGGATCGGCGGTGCGCAGCTCATCCTGCGCCGCGATGGTCGTTGGCGGCGCCTTCTCGTCGGGCACCGGCACGGCGACGCCCGCCGCCACGTGTGCCGGCTTCGCGGGCGCCACCGGCGGCGGCGTCTCGACGCGCGCGA
This sequence comes from Candidatus Eiseniibacteriota bacterium, assembly GCA_016223045.1. GTDB lineage: Bacteria > Eisenbacteria > RBG-16-71-46 > RBG-16-71-46 > RBG-16-71-46 > JACRPT01. The sequence goes on along the minus strand of JACRPT010000111.1, from coordinate 17,686 downwards.
GCGGCGGCGGCGCCGGGATCCGTTCGAGCCGCACCTCGAACGAGCGTGGCACGCCCGGGAGCTGCCGGGCGAACATCATCAGCGTCGCGCCGGCCAGCGCGAGGGCCAGGGTGCAGAACACGCTGCTCACGAGCAACGCGCGGGCCATGTAGGGACGGGCGACGCCCTGCAGCTCGGGCGCCCCGTAGGGCATGAACTCGGACAGAGAAGGAGTCGTGGTGGCCATGATTGACCTCCGGTGGTGTATGCCCGGTCCGAATCCTGTGGCTGCTCGTCCCTGACGCGATCGCAGACCCTCCGGCCCCGAACGAAACGACCGGCGGGGGATGGTCTCCGCGCCGGTCGTCGCTGTGGCTTGATTCTCCCGCTGTGCGGGGCCGGCGTCTACAGCGGATTACGCCGGGAGCGCGCCCGTATTCCGGAAGGACTGGCGGCCTGCGCGGGAAGCCGCGTGGCGGGAGCAGCCGGCGCGGGACGGCGGGACGCGGCGTCGCCCGGAGCCGCGGCCCCGGTTCGGCCCGCCGATGGTCATGCCGACCCCCGCCTGAAAAGATTCATTGACTCCGGCCGGGCGCGGGATTGAAATGAGTCCAACGCCACGATGCAATCCAGGTCGCGGCGTGAACTCCGCCCACGGATTCAGTGGGTGCGGCCGAGCGCGGGATCCTTCGAGAGACCGCCGGCCGGAAGATGAGGACCGCCGACGCCAGCTGGGGGCGCCTCCCCGGGACGAGTCAGTCCCGGAGCGACGAATTCGGCAAAGGCGTCGGCCTTTTTTCTGGCTCCGCGCGTGCCCGGCATGCGCCGACATCGAGTCGGCGTGACGCTCGCGGCGCGTGGTACGGCCGGGCGCGTGCCGGCGCGCGGGTCGAGCCGGCGCGGTGCGGACCTGCGCCGGCGCGCGGTCGTCAGAGCCCCAGCTCGCCCTTGATGCCGCGCAGCGCTTCGAGCGTGGCGGCGATGTGGGCGTCGAGGTCCACGCCCAGCTCGGCGGCGCCGTTCACGATGTCCTCGCGGTTCACGTTCCGCGCGAAATCGGCGCGCTTCATCTTCTTCCTGACCGACGCCACCTCGACCTGGTCGAGCGACTTCTCCGGCGTCACCAGCGCGCACGCCACCAGCAGGCCGCACAGCTCATCCACCGCGAACAGCGCCCGCGCCATCGGCGTGTCGCGCGGCACGCCGGTGTAGCTGGCATGGCCCAGCACCGCGCGCAGGATGTCCTCGGGCCAGCCGTTCTGGCGCAGGAACGCCACGCCCTGCACCGGATGGCGCTCGGCGTCGGGGTGGCGCTCCCAGTCGAAGTCGTGGACGAGCCCGGTGAGACCCCAGCGCTCCTCGTCGCCGCCCAGCTCGCGCGCGTAGCGGCGCATCGCGGCTTCCACCGCGTAGCAGTGCTTGCGCAGGTTGGGGTTCGCGATCCACTCGTGGATCAGCGCGAGCGCCTGTTCGCGGCTCGGGAGGGTCTGCTCGGTCACGGGGCTCCTCCTCGGGAGACGGCGGAGGCGACGCCGGGTCGCGCCGCCTCGGGTGTGCGCGCCGGGTTCCCGCGCGGGCGGGTGCCCGGCCGCGACTATTTCTTCTCGAAGAACTCGCGGTTCTTCGCGATGTACGGCTTCCATTTCTCGGGCACGCCGTTGTCGGGGAAGATCGCCTGCACCGGGCACGCCGCCTCGCACGCCTGGCAGTCGATGCACTCGTCGGGGTGGATGTAGTACTGGTCCTCGCCCTCGTAGATGCAGTTGACCGGGCAGACCTCGACGCACGACTTGTCCTTCACCCCGATGCAGGGCTCGGCGATGATGAACGGCATGAACGCCTCCAACCGGCTGGATGCGGCCGGACCCGCCCCGAGGAACGAGTGCCGCGCCGCACGGAATGTGCTTGGAAAGAGGCGGCAGTCTATGACCCGATTCGCGAAAACGCAAGACGCGCGCACTCGGGTCGCGGCGCATCCTCACGCCGCCTTCGCGCATCTCACTGTCGTGAACTCACGCCGGGCGGGTGCCGTCGTCGCGCTCCTTCCCCCGCGGCGGTTGCTTGCGACGGCAAGCTCCTTTCGCTGCTTCGAAGCGAAAAGCCTTGCCGCCCGCCGCCGACCGCGAGTGCCGGTGTCGGGCGGGCGCCTCCGTCGCGCTCCTTCCCCGACGCGAGTGCTGTGACCGGTGGCGCTCCGCCCGGTGGAAGTTTGCGCGCGGCCTGCTAGAATCCGGCCGCTCGTGGCGACCTCATCCATGGAGAACTCCTTGTCCCGCGTTGTCGACATCGTGATCCTGGGCTCCGGCCCCGCCGGCTACACCGCCGCGCTCTACGCCGCCCGCGCCAACCTCCAGCCCCTGCTGATCGCCGGGCCACAGCCGGGCGGGCAGCTCACCATCACCACCGAGGTCGAGAACTACCCCGGCTTCGTCGAGCCGATCCTGGGTCCCGAGCTGATGGAGCGCTTCCGCGACCAGGCCGCGCGCTTCGGCACCGAGATGGTCCAGGCCCTGGTCGAGCGCGTGGACTTCGCCGCGCGCCCGTTCGCCATCGTCGCCGACAACGGCGCCTCCTACCGCGCGCGCAGCGTGATCGTGGCGACCGGGGCGTCGGCCCGGCTGCTCGGTATCCCGAGCGAACAGAAGTTCATGGGCTTCGGCGTCTCGGCGTGCGCCACCTGCGACGGCTTCTTCTTCCGCGGGAAGCGCGTCATGGTGGTGGGCGGCGGCGACACCGCGATGGAGGAAGCGAGCTACCTGACGCGTTTCTGCACCGAAGTCGTCGTGGTCCACCGGCGCGACGCGCTGCGGGCCTCGAAGATCATGCAGGAGCGCGCCTTCAAGAACCCGAAGATCCGCTTCGCCTGGGACAGCGAGATCGCCGAGGTGCTGGGGCAGGACGAGCCGCGCAAGGTCACCGGTGCCAAGCTGCGCGACCTGAAGACCGGCGCGGTCACCGAGCAGGCCATTGACGGGATCTTCATCGCGATCGGCCACCGGCCGAACACGAAGTTCCTCGAAGGCCAGCTCCCGACGGACGAGCGCGGCTACGTGCTGGTGGAGCCGGGCACGACGCGCACGCGCGTCCCCGGCGTGTTCGCGGCCGGCGACGTGGCCGACCCGACCTACCGGCAGGCCGTGACCGCCGCCGGCACCGGCTGCATGGCGGCCATCGAGGCCGAGCGCTGGCTCGAGGCGCAGCCGCACCAGGAGGAGACGCCGGCCGCGCCGGGCGCGCCGGTGGTGAAGCCGGCCTAGACTTCGCGGCCCGGGCGCCGCGCGAGAGGCATCGGATGGAGCGTGAGGTCCTCGAGTTCGACGTGCAGTTCGTGGGCGCCGGCCCGGCGGGCCTCGCCGGCGCCATCCATCTCGCGAACCTGATCGAGCGGCACGGCGCCGCGGGCGGCGCGGGGAACCCGCTCGGCGAGATCACGATCGCGGTGCTCGAGAAGGCGAAGCACGTGGGCGCGCACGGCATCTCGGGCGCGGTCATGGACCCGCGCGGCATCGCCGAGCTGATGCCGGACTGGCGCGAGCGCGGCTGCCCCATCGCCAGCGAGGTCACCGGGGACGACGTCTACTTCCTCACGGAGCGCGGGCGGTTCCGGCTGCCGTTCGCGCCGCCGATGCTCGCGAACCACGGCAACGTCATCCTCTCGCTCGGCGACCTGGTCGCGTGGATGGCGGGCATCGCCGAGGAGAAGGGCGTGCTGGTCGTGACCGAGACGCCGGCCGCGAGCCCGCTCGTCGAGGACGGCCGCCTGGCGGGCGTGCGCACCGGCGACAAGGGCGTGGACCGGAGCGGCGCGCAGAAGCCCACCTACCAGCCCGGCGCCGACTGCCGCGCGAAGGCCACCGTGCTGTGCGAGGGCCCGCGCGGCACGCTCGCGAAGGTGCTCGAGCAGCAGCTCGGGCTCACGGAAGGCCGGAACCCGCAGGTCTATGCGGCCGGCGTGAAGGAGATCTGGGAGCTGCCGCCAGGGCGCGCCGGGAAGGGGCGCGTCATCCACACCATGGGATTCCCGCTCCCGGGCGAGACCTTCGGCGGCGGGTTCCTCTACGGCATGGACGACTCGCACTGGGCGGTCGGCTTCGTCACCGGCCTCGACTACCGCGATCCCGTCACCGACCCGCACGGGAACCTGCAGCGCTTCAAGACCCACCCGCTGGTGCGCGCGCTGCTCGAAGGCGGGAAGCCCGTCGCCTACGGCGCCAAGGCCATCCCCGAGGGCGGCTACTGGGCGATGCCGCGGCTCGCCGCCGACGGGCTGCTGCTGTGCGGCGACTCGGGCGGGTTCATGAACGGCGCGCGGCTCAAGGGCATCCACCTCGCCATCAAGTCGGGCATGCTCGCCGCCGATACGTTGTTCGAGTGCCTGGTCGCCGGCGACTTCTCGCAGGAGCGGCTGGCCGGCTACGAGCGCCGGGTCCACGACTCGTGGGCCGTCGCGGAGCTGAAGCAGGTCCGCAACTTCCACCAGGGCTTCGACGGCGGGCTCGTCGCCGGGATGCTGCACACCGGGTCCCAGATGATGCTGGGCGGCCGCGACCTGTTCGGCGACCGGCTCCACAGCCGGCCCGGGCACGAGCGCATGCGGAAGCTCCACGACGCGCACCCGAACGGCAAGCCGGCGCCGCCGAAGGCCGACGGCACGCTCACCTTCGACAAGCTCGCCGACGTCTATCTCTCGGGGACCAAGCACGACGAGAACGAGCCCGTGCACCTGCACGTGGCCGACACGAACGTCTGCGCCACCCGGTGCCGCGAGGAGTACGGCAACCCCTGCCAGCACTTCTGCCCGGCGAGCGTGTACGAGATGGTCCCGGCCGAAAGCGGCGGGCTCAAGCTCCAGATCAACGCGTCCAATTGCGTGCACTGCAAGACCTGCGACATCTCCGACCCGTACCAGATCATCACCTGGGTCACGCCCGAAGGCGGCGGCGGGCCGGACTACAAGAGGCTGTAGCGAACCTGGTCCGTCGCGCGGGGGTAATACGAACATGCGGAATCGCAGACTGCTCCTCGGGGCGGCGGCCGCCCTGGCCGCCCTCCAGCTCTCCTGCGCCGCGGGCGTCGGCCTGACGCCCCTGCGCGAATCCGAGCCCGCCGCGCGCGCCGGGCTGCGGCCCGAGTACCGGCTGTTCTACGACGCGCTCGGGGACTACGGCGACTGGATCCTCATCGAGCCGTACGGCTACGTGTTCCGCCCGGTGGTGAACCCGCTCGTATTCCGTCCGTACCAGGACGGCTTCTGGGTGCCCAGCGACGTCTACGGCTGGGTGTGGATCTCCGCCGAGCCGTTCGGCTGGGCGACCTACCACTACGGCCAGTGGCTCTTCGACCGCTTCCAGGGCTGGGTGTGGATCCCGGGCATCGAGTGGGCGCCGGCGTGGGTGTCGTGGGAGTACACCGACGACTACATCGGCTGGGCGCCGCGCCTGGCGCCCGGCTCGGCGCCGGGCGCGATCCCGGGCGGCCCATTCGTGTGGGTGCCGATGGGCGAGCTGCCGGCCACCGACCTCAAGACCCGCGTGCGCACCGCGCCCCAGCTCGCCGAGCGGCTGGGTGCGCCGAAGCCGATCGAAAATCTCGCCGAGCGCGACGGCGTGAGGTTCAACCGCGGACCCGAGCTCGGACTGATCGAGCGCGCCGCGGGACCGCTCAGCCGGGTGAAGATCGAGGATGTCGTGCCGCCTTCCCCTCCGGGCCTGCGCGCGCCGCGCGAGCCCGCGCCCGGCATCGGCGCGAGGGAGCCGGCCAGGCCGCCCGACCTGATCGAGCAGACGCGCAGGGCGGCCGAGGAAGCCGCGCGCGCGGCCCGCGCGCTCGCGGCGACGAAGAGCCCCGCGCCCGCAACGCTGCCCGTCATCCGCCCCGTGGGCCCGGCGCCCTCCAGGCCCGCGCCGAAGCGCGAGCCGCCGGCCGGCAAGAGCGCCCCGGCCGACAGCACGAAGTAGCCGTGTCTGAGAACTCATCGAGGGCAAGGCGTGGCGGGCGAGCGGGACCACCGCCCTTCGGGCAGCGGTGCCTCCGACCGCGTGGGCACCCGCCGGGGCACCCACCGAAGGTGGGGCCGGGCCCAGCCATCGGCGAGTTCTCGGACACGGCCTAGCGGGACAGGCCGCGGCACATGACGCCGGCCGAACTCATCCGCGCGAAAGCGCTCGAACTGGGCTTCGATGGGGTCGGCATCGCCGCGGTCGAGCCGCTCGCGGCGGCCGCGCGCTTCGAGGCCTGGCTCGCCGCCGGCCGCCACGGCGGCATGTCCTGGCTCGCGAGCGAGCGCAACCGCGCGCGCCGCGTCGATCCCGCGCGCATCCTCGCGGGCGTGCGCTCGGTGGTGTGCGTGGCGCTCGGCCACGAGCCCGCGCGCGACCCGGCGCGCGACGCGCGTCTCGGGCGCATCGCCCGCTACGCCGGCGGCGAGGACTACCACCGCGTGATGCACGAACGGCTCGGCGCGTTCCAGCGCTTCATCGAGAGCGAGGCGCTGCCCGGCGCGCGCGCGCTGTGGTACTCGGACACCGGTGCGATCCTCGAGCGCGCGTGGGCGGAGCGCGCCGGGCTCGGCTGGACCGGGAAGCACGCGGGGCTGCTCGCGCAAGAGCGCGGCTCGTACTTCCTGCTGGGCGAAGTGCTGGTGGATCGGGCGCTGGAACCCGACCGGCCGCAGGCGATGGGTGGAGAACACACCTCGGAGCCCGGCCGCTCGCCCACCGCGCTCCCGAATCTCGCGCCGGAGCCTGACCGCTCACCGCCGGCGCCCGCGGACCACGGGCTCGAGCCGGCCTTCACGACCGCGCACGGGCACTGCAGCACCTGCACGCGCTGCCTCGACGCCTGCCCGACCGGCGCCATCGTCGCGCCGTACCAGGTGGACGCGCGCCGGTGCATCTCCTACCTCACGATCGAGCACCGCGGCCCGATCCCGGTCGAGCTGCGGCCGCTCATCGGCGACTGGGTGTTCGGCTGCGACGTGTGCCAGGAGGTGTGCCCGTGGAACCGCTTCGCCCCGCCGGCGCGCGAGGCCCGGCTCCACGCGCGCGCGCTCGAAGGCTGGACGCTCGAGCGGTTCCTGTCGCTCGACCAGGACGGCTTCGGCGCGCTCTTCGCCGGGAGCCCGATCCGCCGGGCGCGGCGCGACGGCTTCCTGCGCAACGTGTGCGTGGCGCTCGGCAATCGCGGGGATGCGGCGTCGGCGTCCGCGCTGGCAGCGGTGCTCGCCTCCGCGTCGGACGCGCTGGTGCGCGCGCACGCGGCGTGGGCGCTGGGCGAGATCGGGCGGAAGGGCGAGGCGTCCGCGGGGCCGCAGGTCCGTGCGGCACTCGAGCGCGCCGCGGCCTCCGACCGGTCGGAGGAGGTGCGAATCGAAGCCCGCAGCGCGCTCGGGCGGTCCGGTCTGGTGTAGGATTCCGCGAGTCGCTTCCCACGCGAACCCACCCAGGAGGATGCATGCCGCGACATCTCTCCCTCCAGCTCGCGCTCGCCGCGCTGCTGGCCGGTGCTGCCGCGTGCGACGCGCGTGCTCTGCTCGACACCACCTGGACCGCCTGCGGCGTGCCGCTCTCCCGCGCCCCCCGTGAAGCTCCACCCGGTGAGCATCGCGGACGGCGGGGGCGGTGTCATCGTCGTGTGGGAGACGATGACCCCCGGGACGGCCACTACCGACCTCCACGCGCAGCGCATCCTGCTCGGCGGCCGCATCGCACCCGGCTGGCCCGCGGACGGCGTGCCGGTGTGCACCGCGATCGGGAGCCAGCTCGATCCCGCGCTCGCACCCGACGGCGGGGGCGGCGCATTCATCGCGTGGGAAGACATGCGCGAGAACGCGAGCACGCCGAACGGCCTGCCGAAGGTCTTCGTCCAGCACCTCGCCGCGGGCGGGACGATCGCGCCTGGATGGCCGGTGAACGGGGCCGACATCGCGGCCTCGCCGGGGCTCCAGCTCCATCCGCGCGTCGCTCCCGACGGAGCGGGCGGGGTCCACGTGACCTGGGAGGACGGGCGCGCCGGGATCGACATCTACGTGCAGCGCCTCACCGGCGCGGGCGCGGTCGCCGCCGGCTGGCCGGCGAACGGGCTCGCGGTCTGCACCACGCCCGGCGAGAAGGGATTCCCCGACATCGTGAGCGACGGCGGGGCACCGGGGTACCCGCGCCCAGCGCGGGTCGGGGCACCCGGCGAAGCCGGGTCGGGGTCCGGCGCCATCGTCGCCTGGCACGACCGGCGCGGCACCGACTTCGACATCTACGCGCAACGCGTCACCGCGGCGGGGGCCATCGCTCCGGGCTGGGCCGCGGATGGCGCGCGCGTCTCGACCGGCACGACGCAGCAGCTCTATCCGCGGCTCCTCGCGGACGGCGGGGGCGGCGCGTTCCTCACCTGGAACGACATGAGCGGGTTCTACACCGAGGCCTCGAATCTCTACGTGCAGCACGTCACCGGCTCGGGCGCGCTCGCGCCGGGCTGGAGCGGCGCGGGCGTGGCGGCGTGCACCGCGCCCGAGGCGCAGTACCACGCCGGTCTCGTGCCCGACGGCGGGGCACCCACCGGAGGTGGGTCCGGCGTGATCGCGGTGTGGCAGGACTACCGCGACCACCGCGGCCAGATCTTCATGCAGCGCGTGACCGCGGGCGGCACGGTCGCGTGGGCGGCGGACGGTATTCCCATCACCTCGAGCGCCGGGTATCAGGCCGGTGCGTCGGCCGTCCCGGACACGGGGGGCGGCGCCATCATCACCTGGAGCGAATGGCAGGGTGACTCCGCGGCGCACGCGTACGCCCTGCGCGTCACCGGCGCAGGGGCCGCGGCGCCGGGATGGCCCGCTCAGGGCCTGGTCCTGTGCGAGGCGCCGGGCTGGCAGGGCGAGACGACGGTGGCGCCCGATGGCGGGGGCGGCGCGGTGGTCGCCTGGTCGGACGGGCGCGACAACATCCCGGACGGCGCCAACCGCTACGACATCTATGCCCAGCACATCCTCGGCGATGCGCGCGTGCCGGCGGTGCTCTCGGTGGTGCGCACCCAGCTCGAGGTCGGGCGCGTGCGGCTCACCTGGCACGATCCCGGCAGCGTGGTGACGATCGCGACCATCCAGCGGCGCGGAGCGGGCCGGGATTGGGCCGACGCCGGGGACGCGGTCGCCGACGCGCGCGGCCTGATCGTGTTCGAGGACGCGGGCGTGCTCCCGGGCCGCCGCTACGACTACCGGCTGAGCTACCTCCTCGGCGACGTCATCGTGATCGGGGGCGAGACCTCGCTCACCGTGCCGCCGCCGCCCGCGCTCGTCCTGCACGGCACGCGCCCCAACCCGGCACTGGCGAGCCTCACGGTGTGGCTCACGCTCCCCGGCTGGAGCACGGCGACGCTCGACCTGCTCGATCTCGCCGGCCGCCGCGTACGCTCGGTCCCGGTGGACGAAGGCCCCGGCACGCACACCGTGGACCTCGGGTCCACGGCTGCGCTCAAGCCCGGCGCCTACTTCCTGCGGATCACGCAGGACGGCGCAAGCGAGACCGCGCGGGTGAGCGTGGTGAAGTGATCGGGCATCTCTCCGCGACTTCCGGAGGAGGATCAGACCCATGAGCGCCCAGGTCATCGGGACCGTGACGTCCGGGAGCGGCAAGCGCTACGAGGTGAAGTGGGACCCGGCGAGCAGGGACGTGTACGTGTCGTACGCCGGATGGGCGCACTGTGGCAAGGCCGACAGCGCCGGCGACGCGATGCGGAGAGCGGAGGCCTGGCTCTACGCGAAGTAGTCGTCCTTCCCCCCGACTACCGCACAGCGATCAGCCTCCGCGTGAGCACCCGGTCCCCGGCCTCGAGCCGCACCACGTAGAGCCCGCTCGCCAGCGCGCGGCCCGCATCGTCCCGCAGCGCGAAGGCCGCGCGGTGCGTGCCCGCCTCGAGCGCGCCGTCGCGCAGCAGCCGCACCCGCCGCCCGGCGGCGTCGTACACCGCGAGACGCACGCGCGCCACACGCGGCAGGTCGAACCGGATCGCCGTCTCCGAGCGCGCGGGGTTCGGCGAGGGCGCCGCGAGCACCAGCTCCGCGGGGGCCGCGCCGCCGGGAACATCCACCGTCCCTTCCGGAAGCAGCGTGGTGAATCCGCTCTCGTTGCCGTGCACGTCCATCGCCGAGAGCTTGTAGTAGTACGGCGCGCCTGCGGCGTCGGCGTAGCCCGGGTCGGGCTTCTGGACGACCAGGTTGCCGGGGCCGGGCACGAAGCCCGCCGAGGTGCCGCGGTAGAGGCGGTAGAGGTAGAAGTCCGCCTCGGGACTCGGGCTCCAGAACAGCGTCGCGGTGCCTGCCGAGTACGTGCCGGTGAACGGCGCCGGGGATGCCGGCGGCAGGTCGTCCACCGAGTAGCCGCTGTCGGGCGCGGAGTCCCAGTGCGAGGTCGCGGTGCCGTGCTTCGCTTCGACCATGAACAGCGTGTACGGGTTCGATCCGGCGACCGAGTCGGATCCGGTCGAGGTGACGAGGCTGTATCCCGGGAACCCCTGGGCGATCTGCGAGGTCACGTACTCCCAGTAGTAGGTCTGCGCGCCCGAGACCGCGGCACGGAAGGCGCGCCCGCCGGCGGCGGGCTCCTCGCCCTCTCCCACCAGCCGCGCGCCCGCGCGCAGCGCGGCCTCGGCCACCAGCGCCGGCGCCTGGCGCCAGAGCAGGTAGCTGCCGACCACGCTGTAGGGCTCGGCGTCCAGGTAGCTGGCGCTCCAGCTCACGCGCACCTTGCCGCCCTGATCGTTGGGATAGTCGCTCACTCCGGCGATGACCGGCTCGGGGTTGCCCAGGTAGCCGTATCGCTCGATCCGCTGCGCGTAGATGTCGGCGCTCGGCCCGTTGCGGTTGTCCTGCCAGACGATGATGGCCCCGGACCCACCTCCGGTGGGTGCCCCGCCGTCGGGAACGATCATGGGGTAGTACTGGCTGCCCGCAGCGGTGCAGATGGCGGCGCCGTCGGCGGCCCACTGGCGCCCGCCCGCGGCGCCGACCCGCTGCGCGTAGATGTCGTTGCCCACCCCGCTGCGGTAGTCGTACCAGGTCACGATGGCGCCGCCGGCCCCGTCCGATGTGATCGTCGGCGCGGCCTGATCGTTCGCGGCGGTGCAGAGGCTGACGCCGTCGGCGGTCCATTGCGACGCGCCGGAGGCGCCAATCCGCTGCGCGTAGATGTCGTAGTTCGTCCCGCTGCGGTAGTCCGACCAGGTGACGATGGCACCGCCGGACCCATCGGAGGTGATCGTGGGCGCGACCTGATTGCCCGCGGCGGTGCAGAGTGCGGCGCCGTTCGCGGTCCATTGCACCGTGCCCGCGGCGCTGATCCGCTGCGCGTAGATGTCGTTGTTCGTCCCGCTGCGATAGTCCGTCCAGGCGACGATGGCACCGCCGACGCCGTCGGGCGTGATGGCGGGGGCGGCCTGGCCGTTCGCGGCGTTGCAGAGGATGGCGCCGTTGGCGCCCCATTGCGTCGCGCCCGCGGCGCTGATCCGCTGCACGTAGATGTCCGTGGTGACCCCGCCGCGGAGATCCGTCCAGGTGACGACGGCGCCGCCGGCGCCGTCGGAGGCGATGACCGGGTAGGTCTGGTCGTTCGTGGCGGTGCACAGGGCGACGCCGTTGGCGGTCCACTGCGGCGCACCCGCGGCGCTGACCCGCTGCGCGTAGACGTCCCAGGTCGCCCCGCCGCGGGCGTCCTCCCAGGTGACGATGGCGCCGCCGCCGCCGTCCGCGACGACCGTAGAGAACGCCTGGGTGCCCGTGGCGGTGCACAGGGCGACGCCGTTGGCGGTCCACTGCGGCACGCCCGCGGCATTGACTCTCTGCGCGTAGATGTCGTAGCTCGCCCCCCGGCCATCGGTCCAGGTGACGATGGAGCCGCCGGCGCCGTCGGACGCGATCGTGGCAGACGACTGATCCCCCGCGGCAGTGCACAGGGCGACGCCGTCGGCGGTCCACTGCGGCACGCCCGTGGCGCTGACCCGCTGCACGTAGATGTCGGATGTCGCCCCGCGGCTGTCGGTCCAGGTGACGATGGCGCCGCCGGCGCCGTCGGCCACGACCCTGGGCTCGACCTGTGCGTAGCCCGCCGTGCACAGGGCGACGTTGCCGCTGGCGGGGTCATTCGGCCAGGCGGCGTGGGCGAGGCCGGCAGGCTGCGCGGCCAGGACAAGGACGACCAGAGGGACGATGTATCGCACGGCGGACTCCTCTCCGAGGGGAACAGGTCTCGGCCATGGCGGCCATACTGCGGATGACCACCTGCGATCGGACGACAGGCCGCCGGAGAACGGCACGGCCAGCTCCGGCAGATCTCGCTTCTCCCGCACGACTCCCGCGACCGGTGGCCCTGCACCGATCCCGGGAGGAATTACTCCCCGAGCGCGGCCCGCGATGGTCAGGCCAGCCTCGTCCCCTCCACCCAGCTCTCGCCGCCGCCCTCGTAGATCTCCTTCTTCCAGATCGGCGCGCTGCGCTTGAGTTCGTCCATCGCCCAGCGGCAGGCATCGAACGCGGGGCCGCGGTGCGCGGCCGCGACGACCACCACGACGCTGACCTCGGCGGGCGGCACCTCGCCCAGCCGGTGGACGATGCGGCAGACCGCCACGCCGAAGCGCTCGACTGCCTGGCGCTCGAGCGACTCCAGCGCGGGCAGCGCCATCGCGGGGTAGGCCTCGTAGGCGAGCCGCGCCACCTTCCTGCCCTCGTGATGGTCCCGCGTGGTGCCCAGGAAGAGCGCAACCGCGCCGCAGTCGGGCCGCGCCGCCTCGGCCAGCAGCCGCGGCACGTCCAGGGGCTCGTGCACCAGCTCAGCCACGCGCGCTCCGCGGCTTGCGCCGGGACGTGCCTGCGGCGGACGCCGGCCTCCCCCGCATCTTCTCGAGCTCGCGCCGCATGATGGGCCGCGTGGGCGAGCGGCGCTCCACCTCGCGGAACCCGGCGGCGCGGAAGACGGCGGCGTGCCCATGCCAGAGCCACACGTCGGGAATGCGGTCCTTGCGCGGCTCGATCGGGTAGCCTTCCACCAGCGTGGCACCGCGCTTCGCCGCATACTCCACCGCGGCTTCGAGCAGCTTCCGTGTCAGCCCGCGACCGCGGTGCCGGCGCGCGATGAAGAAGCAGGGCGCAGCCCACGCGTCGGCAGCTCCCGCGGCGGCGCTCGCGTCGCGCGGTCCCAGCACGCGCGAGCGCAGGATGCGCGGGTACTTCCCGCGCGGCGCGATGGCGCACCAGCCGGCGGGCTCCCCGTCCACGCAGGCGAGGATGCCGACCGGCTCACCCTTCGCCACCAGCCCGCGCATCAGGCGGCGGTTCCCGCTGCCGCGCCGGCGCGCGAACTCGGCGCCGGTCTGGCGCGGCCACATGCACCAGCAGCCCGCGCAGGCGCCGCGCGGGCCGAACAGCTTCACGAAATCGTCCCAGCGCGCGGGCGTGAGCGGCCGGCAGACGACCTTCGGTGCGGACCTGGCGGCCACGGCCTCAGCCTCCGCTCACCGGTGGCAGCAGCGCCAGCTCCGCGCCGGGCGCGAGCGTGCCGCCCGCGGGCGCGAGGCAGCCGTCCACCGCGACCGCGAGGTGCGGCCACAGCGGCTCGAGCGCGGGGTAGTCGCGGCGGAGCGCGGCGAGCGCCTCGCTCACGCCGCTCCCTTCCGGCAGTTCGAGGGCGACGCTCGCTCGCCCGGCGCGTTCGCGCGCCTGGGCGAAGAACAGCACGGTGACGGTCATGGTTGGACGCTCCCTTCGCGGAGCCGCTATGCTCGCCCGGTGCACGACGAGAATCAAGCACCGAGTACGCCGGAGGGCGCGGCGCCCCCGCCGGTGAGCGGGCCCGCGGCGCGGGAGCCCGCGGCCGATGCAACCGTAGCGCCGGTCGCTGCCGGGACCGCTCCGCCGGAGTGGGCGCTGCTGCCGGACGCTCCCGATGCCGCCGCGCTTCCCCCGGACGGGCACGGCGCGCCTCCGGGGCCTCCCGCGCACCGCGCCCGGCTGCTGCCGTGGCTCTGGATCCTCGCCACCGCCGGCGCCGGCGCGCTGTTCTTCGGCCAGGCGGAGACGGCGCTGCTGGTCGCCGTGGCGGGCCTGTTCGTGAGCGCGCAGGCCGCCGACCTCGACGAGCGCTGGGCCGGCCTGCACCGCCTGCTCGCGTGGGTCGTCCCCGCGGGCGCCGCGCTGGTCTTCGTCGCGCTCGCGCAGGTGCTCCTCACCGGCGACCTGGCAGCGCCGCTCAGGCTCGGGATCGGCGCGCTCGCCTTCCTGGGCGCCGCGGTCAGCCTGCTCGCCGGCGTCCCGCCGGTGGCCGACCGGCTGGCGCGGCTGTGCTTCCGCACGCCGGCGAGCGGCCACACGCTCCGGCTCGCGGCGCAGCTCGTGCTGGCGGGACTCCTGCTCTGCGTCCCGGCGTGGTTCGCGCTGCGGCAGTCGCTCGACGCCATCCTCGAGAGGCCCGACGCGTTCATCACCCCGGGCGGGCTCGGCGGCGGGCTGCTCGGCTACGTCGTGCTCGCGTTCGCGGCGGTGGGCTTCCTGGTGCGGCGCTCGTGGCCGGAGGCGCTCGAGCGCCTCGGCCTGCGCCGCTTCGCACGCGGGAACCTGATCGTGATCGCGGCCGGCGTCGCCGCGCTGTGGCTCTTCAACGGCGCCACCGAGGGCCTCCAGAAGGTGCTGTTCCCCGTGCTGTGGCAGGCCGACCAGGCCTTCACCAGCGCGCTCGCCGAGCACCTGAGCATGCCGCAGCTGGTGCTGCTGGGCCTGAGCGCCGGGATCGGCGAGGAGATCACGATCCGCGGCGCGCTGCAGCCCAGGCTCGGCATCGTCCTGAGCTCGCTGCTCTTCGCCGCGCTCCACGTGCAGTACTCGTGGTACGGGCTGGTCGTGATCTTCGCGCTCGGCCTGCTGCTGGGTGCGATCCGCCGCCGCGCGGGCACCACCGTGGCGATGACGGTGCACGCGCTCTACGACATCCTCGCGGTGGTGACGGCGACGGGACCCTAGGCCAGCGTCTCCCCCGGCCTCAGCGCCACCACCTCGGCGTCCACCTTCTGCTTCTTCAGCTCCTCGCGCAGCGCCTCGGGCGTGCCGGTGAGCGCGGGGAAGGTGCCGTAGTGCGCCGGCACGATCCACTTGGGCCGGAGCATGCGCGCCGCCACCGCGGCTTCGCGCGGCGACATGGTGAACAGGTCGCCGATCGGGAGCAGCGCGATGTCGGGGGCGTAGAGCTCGCCGATCAGGGCCATGTCGGCGTGCACGGCGGTGTCGCCGGCGTGGTAGATCTTCGTGCCGTCCTCGAGCGTCACGACGTAGCCGCACGCCTCGCCGCCGTAGATGACCTGGCCGCCGTCCTCGATGCCGCTCGAGTGCGTGGCGTGGACCATGGTGAACCTGAGGCCCGCCGCTTCCTGCGTGCCGCCCTTGTTCATGGGCGAGGTGCCGGGGACGCCCTTCCTGGTCAGGAACAGGTGGATCTCGTAGTTGCAGACGATCACGGGCTTGAACTTCTTGCCGAGCGTGACCGCGTCGGACATGTGGTCGCCGTGCCCGTGCGAGATGGTCATGACGTCGATCTTCTCGAACGCCTTGTGCTCCTTCGGGCAGGCGGGGTTGCCCTCCACCCACGGGTCCATGAGCACGACTTTCGCGCCGCGGCTGACGAGCTTGAACGAGTTGTGACCCAGCCAGGTGAGGGCGAATCCTCGATTGATGCTGGTCATGATGGCCTCGGAGCCGCACGGAGGCGCGGGGCGCGTCCGTGCGCGGTTCGAACGGCGACGTCTAGCGGATCGCGGCAGCCTCCGCGCCGCTCAACTCCTCGAGCCGCGCGGTGAAGTGACGGAGCACGGGCGCCTCGTAGGTGATGCGCAGGCCCTTGAGGCGGTCGCGCTGCTGGTAGAGTTCGATGACCGACTCGGCGACGAAGCGCATGTGCTCGGTGGTGTAGACCCGGCGCGGGACGGCCAGGCGCACCAGCTCGAGCTGCGGATACGCCATCTCGCCGGTCTGCGAATCGCGATGGCCGAACATCAGGCTTCCCACCTCGACCGCGCGGATGCCGAACTCGCGGTAGAGCGCCACCACCAGCGCCTGGCCCGGGTACTGCGACTGCGGGACGTGGGGCAGGAACGCCCGGGCGTCGAGGTAGACGGCGTGGCCGCCGACGGGCTTCACGATCGGCACGCCGGCCTGCTCGAGCATCTCGCCGAGATGCGCGACCTGCCCGATGCGGAACGCGAGGTAGTCCTCGTGGAGCACCTCCTCGAGCCCGATCGCCATGGCCTCGAGGTCGCGGCCGGCGAGCCCGCCGTAGGTCGGGAAACCCTCGACCAGGATCAAGAGGTTGGTGATGCGCTCGGCCCACTCCGCGTTCTTCATGGCGAGGAAGCCGCCGATGTTGACGAGCCCGTCCTTCTTGGCGCTCATGGTGCAGCCGTCGCCGTACGAGAACAGCTCGCGCGCGATCTCGCGGATGGACCGGTTCGCGTAGCCGGGCTCGCGTTCGCGGATGAACCAGCTGTTCTCGGCGAAGCGGCAGGCGTCGAAGAACAGGGGCACGCGGTGGCGGTCGCACACGGCGCGCACCTCGCGCACGTTCGCGATCGAGACCGGCTGGCCGCCGCCCGAGTTGTTGGTGATCGTGATCATCACCAGCGGCACGCGCTCGCGGCCCAGCTCGCCCAGCGTGCGGTCGAGCCTGACCGGGTCCAGGTTGCCCTTGAACGGGTGGTGGCGCACCGGGTCCAGCGCCTCGGCGATGACGAGATCGCGGGCCTCCGCGCCCTGGTGCTCGACGTTCGCGCGCGTGGTGTCGAAGTGGCTGTTGTTGGGCACCACGTCGCCCTTCTTCAGCACGGTCGAGAACAGCAGGTTCTCGGCCATGCGGCCCTGGTGGGTCGGGATCACGTGCGGGTAGCCGAAGATCTCGCGCACCGTGTCGCGGAAATGGAAGAAGTTCCGGCTGCCCGCGTACGACTCGTCGCCCATCATGAGCCCCGCCCACTGGCGGTCGCTCATCGCCGAGGTGCCACTGTCGGTGAGCAGGTCCACGGAGATGCTGTCCGCCGGCACCGCGAAGATGTTGAGCCCGGCCTCCCGGATGAGTCGTTCGCGCTCCTCGCGCGAAACGCGGCGGAGCGGCTCGACCACCTTGATGCGGAAGGGCTCGGCGGGGAGGCGCATGACGGCGGGACTCTAACCCGCCTCCCACCCGGCCTCAAGCCTGTCGCCGGAGGCACGCCGCGCGCGTGCCGCGTCGGGAGTGCGCAGCGCGCCGGGACCTCGCTGCGCCGGCCGTGCGCTGCGCCGGCCGCGTGCTGCGCCGCCTGCGTGCCGCGCCGGCGGCGTACGGTCCGGGGCGCGCGGCGCCGGACGAAGCGGCGGCGATGCAACTTTGGTGTTGCTTCCGCGGCGGCCCGGAGCCTACCATCTTGGTGTCTTCAGGCCCCATCAAGGCCGTCGTCGGGTCGCTCCGCTTCCCCCTCCGCGACCGCGATCATGCCCCCTGAAGCAGCGGTCATCATCCGAGGCAACGGGAATCACGTTTCCCGCGCCGGCGTCCCGAGCGCGCGCTCGGGTCCGGGCTTGCGCTGTGGATCGGTCCGGGTGGATGTGAGATCGGGGGACTCCTCCGCTCTGCCGTGAAGCAGCGCAAGTCCGTTCCCGGGAACGCGGGACGAACGCGCCCGCGCGTTCAGTTGTGCTCGCCGTCGCCCGCGC
>JACRPT010000110.1 GCA_016223045.1 Candidatus Eiseniibacteriota bacterium | reverse complement strand
CGGTCTAGCCGGCCCGGCGTGCCTGGAGCATCGCCAGCAGGCGGCCGCGGGCATCGACCACTTCTCGAAGCCGCTCCTCGCGGGCCGAAGTGCGCACCGACAAGCGGCTCTGGTGGACGGTCAGCTTGCCGGGCAGGGTGAACAACTCGAAGCGCAGCCGCTTGGGCCGTGCGTCGCGCCAGCGCTCGGGCAGTGCCCGCCGCTTGAGCACCGTGAGCACGTTGAACGTGAGTGCGTTGATGCGGAACCACGCCGCGTTGGCGCCGAAACGACCGCTCGGCATCACGCCCGCGCCGAGTTCGTCCTTCATCACCCGGTGCACGTGCTCGATGGTTCCCGCCTTCTCCCAGTGCCAGCGCACCAGGGCTCCCGCGTCTGCCTCCGCACGGTTGCTCACGATCGCCAGGTGCTTCGGCGTCATCGTGTCGAACAGCTCGGCCTGCAGCGGCGTGAACCGCACCGCCACGTACCGCAGGGGGAGCGCGTGCTTCGGCCAGTCCCCCGGCGTGAACTCCAGCTCGGCGACATCCACCTGCTCGCTCCCGCGGTTCTCCAGCTCCACCCACCGTTCGTGCGGCACCGCCAGGCAGCAGGCCCGCAACTCCTTCGTCAGGTCGGCGCTGATGGTGAAGCCGATCCCTTCGCCCACCAGGTGCTTGAGCAGCGGGGCGTAGTACGATGCCGAGTCGCCGCGGAAGTAGCGCTCCCGCACCCACGGCGGCAGGTTCTCCATCGCCCGCTGCGCCGACGACAGCGGGTCCTCACCGCCGGCCACATTGCCGTCGCGAAACTCGTCCGCCACGATGAGTTGTTCCTCGGCCCACACCGCGACCAGCGGCTGGTAGCCGCGCGTGCCTTCGTAGGCCAGCTTCGCGTCGCGTTTGTGCGACTCGATGATCGTCCCGTCGTGGTCGATGGTCGCCCGGGTCGTGGTGCGTGCCGCACCGCGGGCGACCAGGTCCCGATTGATCGTCTCGAGCGCTCGCAGGCCCAACGACTCCGGCGGCACGTAGGCCTGCTTGTCCGGCGGCCGGTGCGCCCAGCACGCCGGGTCGTGGAACTGCCCCAGGAAGTCGAGCAACGCATCCGGCGAGGGCAAGGGCCCGCCCAGCAACCGCTCCAGTCCCTGGTCCTCGCTGAGGACGCGGATATCCTCGACCCGGTCCCCGCCGGCCGCGAGCAGCGTGACCAGGGCCTCCAGCTTCTGCGCCGGGGTGAACCCGCGCCGCCGCTTCGGCTCCGGCAACTCCGCCTGCGCCAGGTCGTCCACCCCCAGCGCTCGCATGGTCTCGACCACCAGCGGTAAGCCGGCGCGCGCCGTGACGTCATCTCGTTCGCCCAGTTCGATCACGAACGGCAGGATACCCTGCCGGCCGTGGCTCCGCGGCCCCAGGCTCATCTCACCCGCGCCGGCGCCGTCGTGCGCGGCGGCGCTCGCGCGCCTGACGCCGCAGGTCGGCCAGCTCGCAGGCCGTCAGGGCGTTGATCAGGGTCCAGAGCCGCTGGTACGCGGCCACCGCCGCGCGGACCGCGGCCTGGTCGTCCGGTCGCAGGTGCACGGCCTGCGTACCGCCCTGCAGGTGCACGGTGAGGAACGTGCCGCGGTGGCGGGCCCGCGGGTCGCGCGCACAGGCGCAGTTCGAACGCCCGCAGCGCCGCCGCCGCTCGACCACCGACCCGCGCATCAACGGCTGCTCGCTCAGCGCCCGCAGTTGCGCGCGCAGCCGGCGGCGCCGTCGTTCGATCTGTCCCCGCCCCGAGATCATGTCTGTATCTAATACCGCTGACCAGACAGCCTGTCCACCGTTTTCTCGCCGCTGGGGCGTGGGCCCGGCCCGGAATACCTGCCCACGGGTCCTGTGTTCTCGCGGCCCTCCCCGTGGGCTACCACCCCTAGAGCGGAGTTATGGCCTCTCCGCGGCGCCTCTCCGGCACGTCTCCCGCGGCGCGCGTCGGCCCGCCGTCGCCGGCAGTGCGGGGAGACGACGTGCCCGGGAGCGCTGGTGAGATGCGTGTCGCCCCGGAACGCCGACGCCCGGCTCGCGGGAGCCGGGCGTCGCGAAGTCCGTGACCTGCTAGGCGGCCCGCTCGTCGAGCGTGCGCTGGGCGAGCGCTTCGGCCGCGGGGCCGGCCTTGACCTCGGCGGTGGATGAAGTCACGACGTAGACGCGGATGTTGTTCCCGCCGCAGTCGGCCGGGAACATGAAGAAGCCTTCGCGGTCGGGCGAGTAGGTGAGCGAGTAGCCGCACAGCAGCTCCCCGTCCTTGAAGCGCACCGCGAGCTTCCTGCCCTGCGCGGTCTCGCCGGGGGCCGCGAGGAAGCCGCGGATGTCGCGGCGCTCGGTGTCGCCCTCGAGCCGCCGCACGAAGAACAGCGCCTTGATCTGCCGGGCGCGCACCTCGACGGTCGGGCCGCCCTCGGTGGGCTGGATATGGAACACCGGGCGGTTGGGGAAGAAGTCCTGGGTCGTGCCCTTCAGCAGCTTCCCGCCGAGCAGGTGGGCGACGACACGATTGCTTTCGGGCATCCGGTTCTCCTCGATCTGGCGTGGACGGGCGCTGGACCGGCGTGGCAACCGACTCCGGCGCCGTTATCGGCAGGAGAGCCGCGCGGCTTGAGCGCCGCGGGGACCCGAAACGTCGCGGGGCGGCCCCACCCGGGACCGCCCCGCCGCACTCGTGCGGATCGCGTCAGCGCCCGCCGCCGCCGTGCCCCTGGTGGTGGCACTTCTCACGGCACTTCTTCTCGGTGTCCTTGAAGCCGTCGATGGCTCGCTCGTGCCGCACCTGCTCGAGGGCGAGGCAGACGCTGTCGCCAGCGCAGGCATGCACGGCCCGAACGTGCCGCTCCACTTCCTTCTCCATCGCCTCCTGGAAGTCCTCGTGGCACTCCTTGAAGCACTTCTCGGGCTTGCTCTTCGTGAACTCGGCCGACCGCGAGATGCCGGTGAGGCGCTCGTCCACCAGCCGGCACTGGGTGAGGCTGAGCGCGACGACTGCGAGCAGGACGCCGAGTGCTGCGACTCCGGCGCTGCGGCGCAGGCGCGCGGGGATGCGGGCAAGGTGCATGGTGTTCCTCCAGGTCAGCGCGTGAGCCGCACGGTCCTCGCCGGCAGCCGGCTATGTCCCGCGCCCTCCATGGCGCCCAGCCCCGCATCCGCTCGAGGCGGGCGGGTCATGCTCGTGCGTCAGAGCGGATGCGAGAAGCCCGCCCCGAACGCCAGGCTCTGCAGATTGAGCAACGCACCACGCAGGCGCAGCCCGAAGGGCAGCGGAAGCGCCAGCGCCGCGTTCCACTTCTCGGAGTCGTACTCGAGTTGTGCCGCCACGACCCGCCAGGGGGAGACCTCGAAGGCTCCGAAGGCGCCATCGAGGGTGTGACGGGCAGCCGCGACGACGCGGGAAGCGTAGCCTATCGAGGCCCTTCCGCGAAAGCCCCGAATCGCGAAGGGCATCCCGGCCACTGCGTAGGTCGAGTGGAATCGTCGCGTGCCCTTGACGTCCTCGACGCCCACCGCCAGGCCCGGACGCCAGGTCCGCGGCTCGAGCAGCGAGACCCGGCCGCTCGCCATGTAGTCGGTGTCGGTGAGCCGGCTTTCCGGGACGATATTCGAGAAACTCCTCAGCCCCGGGATGACCGTCCAGCGCAGGGCACCCTCGACGTGGGGCAGGAAACCCAGCGTGGCGTAGTACACCTCGTTGTCGTTGGTCCCGCGGTGGTCGTAGGCCCAGCGCTTCGGCATGTGGTTGTAGCCCAGCTCGAGCCCGCGGTCCGAGATCACCCCGGCCCACGGCGTGTTGACGAAGCCGGTCATGCCGGAGAGCGAGACCGGCTCGGGTTCGGCCGGGCGGGGCGCGGTGCCCGGGGTCCCGGGCGCCACGCTGCCCCCGGCGCGCCGGAAGCGCCCGACGTTGGCGTCGAGCGCCGGCTGATCGAGCTGGCGCAGGAAGTCCTCGCGCGATGGCACGCCCGCCAGGTACTCGCCCGCGGGGCCGGAGCGGCTGTGGTAGTCCACCGCGAAGCGCTCCACCGGCTGCACCCGGAGCAGCGACCCCGGCGGTCGGGTGAAGGGGGGCACCGGCAGCACCACCCGCACGCCCACCAGCCGGTCGCCGGCGATCTGCTGGCCGAAGAACCCGATGTCCAGGTCGCGGAACGAGCGCCTCACCTCGAGTTCCACGCCCCGGTCGCCGGAGAGGAAGCGGGCGGCACGCGCGCGCACCGCGGCGTCCCAGCCCGGGTGCCAGGTGACGCCGCCGAATCCCGACCAGTGGCGGGGGACCGCGTACTCGACGCCCTCCGGCGCGCCGAACGCGACGTAGCCGCTCACGTCGGTCTGGCAGTCGAGCACGACGCGCCCGCCGGTCAACGGCCGGGCCAGACCCAGCGAGCCGCCGTAGCGGTTGTCGCCGAAGTAGCCGGCGCTCGCCGTGACCAGGGCAACGCCCGGGACCCAGGCATACTGGTCGAGCGCGAGCGGCCCGGGACGGACGCGGTCCGCGTCGGGGTGCAGCGGATCCACCGGGAAGTCGTGGTAGAGGGGGAAGACCGCGGCGAGTCTCACCACTCCGCCCGGCCAGGGATTCAGGCGCAGCAGGGGCTGGAGCGCCACGCGCAGCAGGATCGGGTCGTCGAGCTGGCCCAGCTCGTAGTCGAGCAACGGCCCGACCACCAGGTCGGCGTGGCGCGCGGTGGGCGCGAGCGGCCGGCCGGAGGGAGGCCCTGGGTATCCGGGGTCGCTGGGGAACCGCACCTCGAAGCGGGTGCGGTCGGGCTCGGCCAGCGACGCCACCGTGGCCGACCACACGGTGTGCGGCCCCGGACCTACCGGGAAGTCCACCCGGTGGTGGACCCGGCCGGGCTCGATCACCGTGCGCAGCGCCGCGACCGTGAGGCCGCTCCGCTGCTCGAAGCCCGTGATCGGGCCGCCGGCGGCGCGCTCCACCCGGCCGAAGGCCTCGGTGCTGTGGCGCCAGCGGCGGTTCTCGTAGCTGACCTGCAGTCCGCCCGCGAGGTTCCCGGCCCGCACGTTCTCCAGCCCCAGCGAGGCTGCTGCGGCGGCCAGCGTGGCGTTTCCAGGGTCGGTCGCAGGGTGCGCCGTCGCGGGCGGCAGGGCGGCGAGCGCGCAGGCCAGTGCCACGGCGCGGGCGCGGTGGGGAAGGCTCGGGGCGGCTGGCAGGGGCAGGGGCTCCATGAGGCTCCGGTCGCGTCGGACGGGCGGCGAGTCGCGGAGTCTAGCACAGGCGCCGGGGTGGCCGCGGCTCCTGCGCCCCCCCGCACTCGCGCCCAACCGTCATGGCCCTCGTCGCATGCAGGAGCGCGTGATCGCACCGCCTGCGCTTGCTGCGCGCGCGGGGTTGTGGCAGCGTTCCGCCCTCGTGCGACCCCGCGAGCAACCCCGACCCAAGGAGCCCGAGATGAAGAGACCGATCACCTGGCTGGCGGCCACTGTCCTCCTCGGAGCGCTCGGATGCGCCCACGGCGGTGGCTCTGGCGCGACCGGCGCCTCCACCCCCGCGCCCGCCGCGGCCCCGGCTGCCCCGGCCTCCCCTGCGCCTGCGGGCAGGAGCGACGTCGCGAAGGAGATCAGCCTGCCGTCCGGCCTCAAGTATCAGGACCTCGCGACGGGCGACGGCGCGCTGGCCGAGACCGGCATGTCCGCGGCCGTTCACTACACCGGCTGGCTCACCGATGGCACCAAGTTCGACAGCTCGGTGGACCGCGGCCAGCCCTTCACGTTCCGGCTCGGCGCGGGCCAGGTGATCCGCGGCTGGGACGAGGGGGTGCGCGGGATGCGCGTGGGCGGCAAGCGCAAGCTCACGATCCCGCCCGACCTGGGCTACGGCGCGGCCGGCGCGGGCGGCGTGATCCCGCCGAACGCCACGCTGGTGTTCGAGGTCGAGCTGCTCGACGCGAAGTAGCCGCCCGTGTCCCGGGTCGGCGTCTGGTCGTCGCCCCGCGGGCGCAGCGGCGTCCGAATGCAGGCGAGCCTCTGAATCGGGACACCGGGGTGAAGGCCCCACCGGGCGCCGGACCGGGCGCGGACCGGCGCGGCCGCTCCGCTCGCCCGGCGCCCGCGTCCGTGCCGTGGCTGGCGCCGGCGCTCGCGGTGGCGGTGGCGCTGGCGGTGCGGTTGTGGGCGCTGCGCGGGCAGCCGTTCGTCACCGTGGACGGCACCGAGTACATCCGCTTCGCCGAAGCCCTCGCCGCCGGACGAGCGTTCGTCTCGATCTTCCCGCCCGGCTATCCGATGCTGATCGCGCTGGCCCGCCTCGCGCTCGCGGAGCGCGTGCTGGCGGCCGCGCTGGTCTCGCTGGTGTGCGGCGCACTGCTGCCGCTGCCGGTGTGGTGGCTCGCGCGCCGCGCGGTGGGCGCGCGCTGGGCGCTGGTCCCCGCGCTCGCGGTGGCGCTCCACCCGGAGCTGTCGCGCTTCTCCGCCATCGCCATGTCCGAATCGCCGTACTTCCTGGCGCTCTACGGCGGCCTCGCGCTGGCGGCGGCCGCGCGCACGCTGCCGGCGGGACTGGCGCTGGGCGCGGCGTTCGCGATCCGGCCCGAGGCGCTGGTGCCGGCGGGCGCGCTGGTGGCGCGCACGCTGCGCGGGCGCACGGCGTGGCGCGCGTGGGTGCTGGGCGCGACCGGCTTCCTGGCGCTCGCGGTGCCGTGCTGGCTGTGGTTCCACGCCACGCTCGGGGAGTGGACGCTCACGCCCAAGCTGGGCGCGCTGAAGCCGGTGGTGACGGAGTGGCGCACCGACGAGCCGCGCCTGCGCGCTCCCGCCACGCCGCGCCACCAGGGCCCGCTCGAGACCCTGGCGAAGAACGGCCCGGCGGCGCTGCGCCAGTATCCGTCGAACGCGCTGGCGCACGGGCGCTCGCTGCTCCGGCTGTGGCCGGCGCCGCTGCTGCTGCTGGCGCTGGCCGGTCTGGCGCGCCGCCGCGGCATGGAAGCGGTCGCGCTGCTCCACCTGGCCGCCATCCCCTTCCTCGGGCTCTCGGCGCAGCCGCGCTTCGTGCTGGGCGCGCTGCCCGCGCTCGCCGTCCTGGCCACCGTGCCGCTGGCGGCGCCGGGCCGCGCGCGCGCCGCGGCCGCGGCGCTGTGGGCGATCGGTGCGGTGGGGTGCGGCTTGAACCTCGGGCGCGACTTCGTCCGTCCCTTCGACGGCTGGATCGACGCGCAGCAGAAGGCCGGGATCTGGCTGTCCGGCGTCGCGGAAGCGGACGCAGTCGTGATGGACCGCAAGCCCTACGTGGCCTTCTACGCGCGCCGCCCCTACCGGGTGATGCCGGACGAGCCGTACGACGCGCTGATCGCCGCCGCGGTCGGCGGCGGCGTGCGCTACCTGGTGGTGGACCAGAAGATCGCGGAGGTCTACCGCCGCCAGCTCGAGCCGCTGCTCTACGACGCCACGTTCCGCGACCGCGAGCGGCGGCTCCAGCTGGTCTACGTGGGCGGGCGCCAGGCGGGCTACGGGCTCGGCATCTTCCGCGTGCTCGGCCCGGGCGAGGCGAAGAGCGACCAGCCGCCCTTCGTTGACGGGAAGTACCTGAGACCAGCGGAGCCGGCCCCGTAACGGCGTCCCGCTGCGGCGCTCCACGGCGGGTGCTCTCCGCGGCGGGAGCGCCGCGAGCTGCGCCGTGGCGCTCCGCCGCGGGCACGGTGCCGCCGCGCTCCGCAGGCGCGCCCCGCGGCGGCGCACGGTTCGGTTTCGTCGGCCGTGCTATCCTGCCCGTCCTTCGTGCGGGCCGCGCCCGGTCTCACGCCATCCGGAGGACGCTCATGATGCTCCCCAGACCCCGATCGGGACCCGGAACCACTCTCAGCGAGCGCCCCGACCCGTGCCGGGACACCCGGCGCAGGGTGGTCCGCGGGCCCCGGCGCCCCGCCGCAGTGTGGCTGCGCCGCGGCGCGCTGCCGCTCTTGGCCGCCCTCGCCACGCTCTCCGCCGCGGCGCCCGCTCCGGCTCCCACTCCGCGTCGCGCGGCTGGCCCCGTCATCGTGCCGCCGCTCGACCTCAAGGAGCTGGCGTGGCGCTCGGTCGGCCCCGCCAACATGGGCGGGCGCATCTCCGACTTCGCCGCGGTCGAGAAGCGGCCGGCGACCTTCTACGTCGCCACCGGCACCGGCGGGCTGTTCAAGACCACCAACCGCGGCACCACTTGGAGCGGCGTGTTCGACAAGCAGCCGGTGGCCTCGATCGGCGCGGTCGCGGTGTGGCAGAAGAACCCCGATGTGGTGTGGGCGGGGTCCGGAGAGGCCAACGGCCGCAACTCCTCGTCCTGGGGGAACGGCGTCTACCGCTCGCTCGATGGCGGCGGCACCTGGGAGCACCTGGGGCTGGACGCCACCCGCCACATCGCGCGGGTGGTGACGGATCCGCGTGACAGCGCCACGGTCTACGTCGCGGCGCTCGGCCGGTTGTGGGGCGAGAATCCCGAGCGTGGCGTGTTCAAGACCCGCGACGGCGGGAGGAGCTGGTCGCAGGTGCTCAAGGTGGACGCCCGCACCGGCGCGGTGGACCTGGTGATGGACCCCGCGGACCCGAACACGCTCTATGCCGCGATGTACGCGCGCCGGCGCACGCCCTGGTCGTTCCGCTCGGGCGGCGCGAGCGGCGGCATCTTCCGCACCACCGACGGCGGGCGCTCGTGGACCAGGCTGACGCAAGGACTGCCCGCCGAGACCGGCCGCATCGGGCTCGACGTGTACCGCAAGGACCCGCGCGTGGTCTACGCCGTGATCGAGTCGGACGAGGGCGGGCACCTCGACGAGTTCGAGGAGAAGAGCCGCGTGGGCGGCGTGTTCCGCAGCGACGACCGTGGCGAGCACTGGCGGCGGCTCGCGCCCTACACGCCGCGGCCGTTCTACTTCAGCCAGATCCGCGTGCAGCCCGACGACTCGACGCGCGTCTACCTGCTCGGCACCGACCTGTGGATCTCCGATGACGGCGGCGCCACGTTCCGCGCCGGCGGCGCACGCAACCTGCACCCCGACTGCCACGCGATGTGGATCGCCCCCTCGAACGGCGACCACGTCATGCTCGGCACCGATGGCGGCCTGTTCGTGAGCGAGGATCGCGCGCGCACCTGGGACTTCGTCAACAACCTGGCGATCGGCGAGTTCTACAACGTCGCCGTGGACAGCCGCGACCCGTACTTCATCTGCGGCGGGCTCCAGGACAACCAGACGTGGTGCGGCCCGAGCCGCACGCACAGCGAGCCCGACCCGTTCCTGGGCGAGCCGCAGCACAACGGCATCTTGAACGACCAGTGGTTCTGCCTGGGCGGGGGGGACGGCTTCCACGTCGCCATCGATCCGACCGACCCGGACATCGTCTACTACGAGTCGCAGGGCGGGCACCTGCGGCGCATGGACCTGGCGAGCGGCAAGCAGCGCAACCTGCGGCCCTCGAACAAGGAGGGTGAGCCGCGCTTCCGCTTCAACTGGAACACGCCGTTCGCGATCTCGCCGCACGATCCCGCCGTGCTGTGGGTGGGAGGGAACCACCTGTTCCGGCTGACCGGGCGCGGCGACCGCTGGGAGCTCGCGAGCCCCGACCTCACCACCAGGGATCCCGATCGGATGGCGACCGGCGGCTCCTCGGCCGAGACCCACTGCACCATCGTTGCGCTCGCGGAGTCGCCGCTGAAGGCGGGGCTGGTGTGGGTGGGCACCGACGACGGCCGGGTGTGGATGACGCCCGACGGCGGCAGAACGTGGAACGACCTCACGCAGAATCTTCGCGGCGTGCCGCCCGGGCTCTACATGAGCCGCATCGAGGCGTCGCACCACGACGCGAACACCGCCTACCTGGTGGTGGACGGTCACCGCACCGACGACACGCACGCCTACCTGCTGGCGACGCGCGACGGCGGGCGCAGCTGGAGCTCGATCGCGGGCGACCTGCCGCCGGACGGTCCGGTCAAGGTGCTGCGCGAGGACCTCGCCAACCCCGACCTGCTGTTCGCCGGCACCGAGTTCGGCATCTTCGTGACGCTCGACGGTGGGCGCCACTGGGCCAAACTCGGCGACGGGCTGCCGACCGTGGCGGTGGACGACATCGTCATCCATCCGCGCGAGCGCGACCTGGTGATCGGCACGCACGGCCGCAGCGTCTGGGTGCTCGACGACATCACGCCGCTCGAGCAGTGGAGCGCGGCGGTGACCGCGGAGCCGGTGAGCTTCTTCGCGCCGCGCGCGGCGACCGCGTTCCTCACCCGCGAGATGAGCGGGGTGTGGGGCCAGCGCATGTTCAGCGCGAAGAACCCGGCGTTCGGCGCCTGCCTCGACTACTACGTGAAGGAGAACACCGGCGACGCGGTGAGCCTCGAGCTGAGCGATTCCACCGGCCAGGTGGTGCGGAAGCTGTCGGGCCCCGGCACGCCGGGTCTCCACCGGGTGACCTGGGACCTGCAGGCGGGCGAGCCGTGGGAGCGCATGCCGCGGCCGGAGTGGACGAACCAGCCCGCGTTCGTGCGGCCCGGGAGCTACACGGTGAAGCTGCGCTACGGCACCCGGCAGGCGCTCGAGCGGAAGCTGCAGGTCCAGGTGGCGCCGGGCGTGGCGGACCCGGGGTTCTAGCGGTCCGAGTCAGAGGTTGGCCGTCTCGCCGGGGCGGAGCGGCGTTCCGGATGCAGGCGGACCTTTGAATCGGGACCCTGGTCCGACCGCTTCCCGGGCCAACGCGATCCGGCGGCGGGCGCACCTGGATCACGCCGCCCCCCGCCGGCCTTCAGCGCTCCGGCCGTGGCGGAGCGCCCTCGGCGATCCGCACCGGCGAGGCGGCGAGGGTGTCGAGGGCGACGAAGCCCCCGCTCCGGTCCACGCGCCCGAAGCCCAGCACGCCGGTGGGGCAGGCGTGCACGCAGGCCGAGCAGCGCACGCACTCCGGGTCGGCCATGGGCAGGTCCTTGTTCGCGAAGCTCATCACGTCGATGCCCTGGTGGCACTGGGCGGTGCACTGCCCGCACGAGATGCACCTGTGCTTGTCGGCGGCGATGCGGAAGCGCGAGAAGCGCGCGTAGACGTGCATGAGCGCGGCGAGCGGGCAGAAGAAGCGGCACCACACGCGCCCCGAATACCAGAAGTAGGCCCCGTAGCCGACGACACCGGCGAGGAACACGTCCACCGCCCACTTGTAGGGCGCCTCGAACGTCGCGTAGAAGCGGGCGGCGATCCAGTTGCCCGGTGGCAGCACCCAGCCGGCGATGCGCAGCAGCAGCAGCAGCACCGCCACCGCGAGCACCGCCTGCCCCGCCAGGTTCAGCCGGTTCCAGCGCGGGCCGTGCGGCATCCTGTGCCGGTGGGTGTCGCCGAGCGTTTCGGCCAGCGCCCCGCACGAGCAGATCCAGCCGCAGTAGGCGCCCTTGCCGTAGCGCCACACGGCGAGCGGGATCAGGACGAAGGTCTGCACGAAGCCGATCGCCAGCCACCACCCGAGCGGCTGGTCGGTGAGCACGTTGTACACGTCGAGCGGCCACGCCAGCACCAGGCCGTAGGCGCGCCAGTACTCGCGCCCGTGCCCGTAGGCCGCCGCCGGGAAAAGTGCGTCGGCGAACCCGCGCGGCAGCCAGCCGTTGTGCCCGAGGAGCGGCAGGATCAGCTCGGGCATGAGGAACAGCGGCAGCACCTGCACCGCCATCAGCGTGAGGGTCTGCGCGGTGACGTACGGCGTGCGGCGCCGCCGGATGCGGCGGAC
The DNA here is from genome assembly GCA_016223045.1 of Candidatus Eiseniibacteriota bacterium. Taxonomy (GTDB): domain Bacteria; phylum Eisenbacteria; class RBG-16-71-46; order RBG-16-71-46; family RBG-16-71-46; genus JACRPT01. The sequence goes on along the minus strand of JACRPT010000110.1, from coordinate 2,914 downwards.
GCCGAAGACCGCGACCAGCAGCGAGTAGGCGAGCGTGTACCAGAAGGACGGACCCGCGGCGCTGATGGCGAGCGTGCCGGCCAGTGTGCGCGGGTCGGCGGCCGCGCGCGCGATCCGTCCGCCGAGCGATCGCAGGAAGTCGGGCAGCGAGTAGGGGAACCAGCCGTGCGCGCGCCACAGCGCGTCGAAGGAGCCGCCCGACTTCCAGTCGTAGAGCCAGGCGCAGAACAGCAGGAAGAGCGCGAGGGCGGTCCAGCGCGCGGGCGTCATCTCGCTGGCGACGCGCACCCCGGAGCGGCGCAGCAGGTCGAGCGGAGGCTCGCGTCCGATCATGACGAACACCGAGTCGTTCGCCAGCGTTTCGACCCCGCCGTCCGCGGCCAGCGCCACCTCGTCCGCGCGGATCTCGCGCACCCCGGTGGCGAGTCGGAGCGTGAGCCGGCCGGGAGGATGCGGCGTGGGGTCGAACGTCCCGGCCGCAGTGGTGAGCCGCCCCGAGGTCGGATGCTCGACTGCGGCCCCGCCCGCCGTGGTGACGCGCCCCGGGGTCGGAGGTTCGGCCGCCACTTCCGCCCGCGGCTCGCGCAGGAGGGACTCGAGCAGCGCGAGGTTCGCGGGCCCGGGGCGCGACAGCCCGCGGCCGCGGTGGCAGAGCGTCACCTCGGCGCCGGCGCGGGTGAGCGCGATCGCGGCCTCGACCGCGGAGTCCCCGCCGCCCACCACCAGCACGCGCTGCCCGGCGAAGTCGTGCGGGTCGTGCAGCCGGTTGGAAACATTGTCGAGCTCCTCGCCCGGGACGCCCAGCCGGCGGAAGTCGCCGGCCCGCCCGATCGCCACGATGACGCGCCGCGCGGCCAGCGTGCTGCCGTCCGCGAGCCGCACGACCAGCTGCCCGCTCGCGCGCTCGACTCGCTCGGCACGTCCGGCGCGCGGGCGGATCCCGGCCGCCGCGATCTGCTCGCGCAGCTCGCGCAGCAGCTCCTCCTTGATCGTCGCGCGCACCTGGAGCCGGCCCGCGGGCGTCATGGCTTGCGGGCAGGCGTGGATCGGCTTCGCGCGCGGGAAGTTGGCGATGGTGAAGAACGGCTCGGCCGCCTCGACCACCTCGAAGGCCAGGCCGTGTTCCTGCGCCTCGAGCGCCGCCGCCAGGCCCGAGACCCCGGCGCCGATGATGACCAGATCGAGCGTGCCGGGCGGCGCGCCGGCCGCGCGCAGCGCGGGGTCGGCGGCGATGGCGCGCGCCACCCGCGCGCCGCCGTCGAGCGCGAACTTCAGCAGCGGCACGCCGGCCAGATCGCCGGTGATGAAGAGACGGGGGACCGCCGTGCCGCCGTCCGCGCGCACCTCGGGCAGCTTCTCGACCGTGGCCGCCGGCCAGCGGGTGTGGAGCCAGCGCGCGTAGCGGACGATCGGGTTCATCGAGTCTCCGGGCGGCCGGCGCCGCCCGGCCGCCTCCGCCGATGGCGCTGGCGATGCGCCCGGCGGCACGCCGTCGCGGCGCGGCCCGCGCCGCCGCGCCTCATCGCGTGGTCTCCGCGCCGGGCGCGCGCGGCGGCGCGCCGGCCGCGTGGCCACGCAGGCCGAGCACCACGCCGGCCAGCACCAGCGCCGAGCCCGCCAGGCTGGCCGCTGCGAGCCGCTCGTGGCGCACCAGCGCGCCGAGCGCCAGTGCCACCACCGGCGTCACCACGCCGATGAAGCTCACGCGCGTCACCGGCCAGTGGCCGACCAGCCACGCGAACAGCACGAACGCGCCGATCGAGCCCGCCAGGGTCAGGTAGAGGATCGGGCCCCAGCCGGCGAGGGTGGCGGGCAGCCGGTGGGGCTCGCCGAGCGCGAGGCTCGCACCCAGGCACAGCGGGAGGCCGGCCCACGCGCCCGCCGCGTTGGCCCACAGCGGTGACTGGCGCGGGCCGCGCTTGAGCAGCACGCCCGAGAGCGAGGCGGTGGTGGCGGCCAGGACGAGAGCGAACAGGGAAGCGGCCGGGACGTCGGCGCCCAGTTGCCCCGAGAAGATGAGCGCGACGCCGGCGAGCGCCGCCGCCGCGCCCGCCAGCGTGGCCACCCGCAGCCGTTCCAGCCGGAACGCGCGCGCCAGCAGCGCGGTGGTGAGCGGGATGGTGGCGTAGAGCACGGCGGTGAGCCCGGAGGCGACCCGCTGCTCGCCCCAGTAGAGCAGCGGGAAGCTCACGCCGAACTGCCAGAACCCGTACCACGCCGCCGCGCGCAGCGCCGCCCCGCGCGGGAACGGGTGCCGCATCGCCAGCGCGATCCCGGAGAGCAGCAGCGCCGCCAGAGCGAGCCGGAGCGCCGCCGCCCACACCGGGGGCACCGCGTCGTTGCCGATGCTGATGAACAGGAAGGTGCTGCCCCAGATCAGGCAGCACGTCCCGAACGCGGTCCACGGGCCGGCGCCGGGCGCCGGCGGCGCCGCGCGCGGCGCGGTGGCCAGGGTGCTCACGGGTCCACCTGCCACGCGGCCAGGCCGCGCGCGACCTCGCTCCCCGGCCGCGCGAGCACCCACAGGAAGTACCAGCGCGGGTCGAACCCCAGGGTCTTCACGCGCGTCATGCCGCCGCGGACGCAGGAATCGAGCAGCGCCACCTCGTGGAGGTTCCAGGGAAACGGCACGAACGTCCCGGCGCGCTGCGACACCAGCACCACGACGTCGGGGTGGCGGCGCAGCACCGCGCCGGCATCGTGCCGCCCGGTGCGGGCGACCGCGGGGTCGTTGAGCCCGTAGAGGTCCACGGTGGACCAGCCCGAGTAGTAGGGCGCGGCGCCGCAGTCCGACATCGCGAGCACGGGCGAGCCGCCCGCGGGGCCCAGCGAGGCGAGCCGGCGTCCGAGCGCGACGTGCGCGCGCGCGAGCCCTCGCGCGTAGGCCTGGCGGCTCGCCACAACCGCGGGCGCG
>JACRPT010000109.1 GCA_016223045.1 Candidatus Eiseniibacteriota bacterium | reverse complement strand
GCCGACCTCGTACTTCGACCAGCTCGGCGTCCCGCGCCTGACTGGTCGCTGAACCATCGAACCGCCGGATGCGGACCCGCATGTCCGGTGGTGTGGGAGGGGAAGCGCGGGGAATACCCGCGCTCCCCTATCCCGATTCCCCTGGGACACAGGGCCCGCCGGGAGCGCCGGTCGGGCGCTTGACACGGCCCGGCGGCCCGGCGAGGTTTGGGCGCATGGCCATCGTGATCGAGCTGCTGCGCCACGGGCTGGCGCTCCCGGCCGCGCCCGGGGGCGACGGCGAGCGGCCGCTCTCCCCCGCGGGCGAGCGCGCCATCACTCGACTGGCGGAGCGCCTCGCCCGCACCGGCTGGCAGCCCGACCGCGTCTTCTCGAGCCCGCTCAGGCGCGCCCTGGACACGGCACGCATCCTGAGCCGCGCGGCCAGGGTGCAGGTCCGGGTCGAGATGCTGCACGAGCTGGGGCCCGAGGCGCAGCCCGGGGATGTGATCGAGGCGCTGGCGCGCCAGGGCGTGAGCGGCGGGCAGGTACTGCTGGTGGGACACATGCCCCTGCTCGGCCGGCTGGCTGCCCGCCTGACCCATCACGAAAAGGCCTTCGCACCCGGGACGCTGGTGCGCATCCAATGCCCCGACGGACTCGAGCGGGGCACGGGCGAGGAGGTGTGCACCCTGGATCCCGGCGACGTCTGACATGCGGTCGGCCGGGAGACGGCGCGGCGGGCGCTCATGATCGTCCGGCGGATTCGGACCCCGGCACGGGCGACGGAGGAGACGATGGGATTCCTGGACGGCAAGGTAGCGGTGGTGACCGGCGGCAACCGCGGAATCGGGCGCGGCATCGTCGAGGCGCTGGCGGCCGAAGGCGCGACGGTGGCGCTCACCGCGCGGCGCGCGGCGGACGCGGAGCGGGCCGCGGACGAGGTGGGCGGCCGCACCCTCGGTCTCGCCTGCGACGTACGCGACGACACCCGGGTGCAGCGGCTGTTCCGCGACGTGCGGGAGCGGGCGGGCGGCCTGGACATCCTGGTCAACAACGCCGGCATCGGGCTGTTCGCCCCGGTGGCGGAGACGTCCCCCGAGGACTGGCGGGCGGTGATCGAGACCAACCTCAACGGGGTGTTCTACTGCTGCCGCGAGGCCATCCCGCTCATGCGGCAGCGCGGCGGCGGCTACATCTTCAACATCTCGTCGCTCGCCGGGAAGAACCCGTTCCCGAACGGCGCGGCCTACAACGCCAGCAAGTTCGGGCTCAACGGCTTCAGCGAAGCGCTCATGATGGAGGTCCGCTACGACGGCATCCGGGTCTCCTACCTGATGCCGGGCAGCGTGGCGACCGACTTCGGCCGCGGCGCCCGCGACAAGCAGGACTGGGCGCTCACGCCCGCCGATGTCGCCGAGGTCGTGCTCGACCTGCTGCGCTCGCCGGCGCGCGCGCTCTACAGCCGCGTCGAGATGCGCCCCAGCCGGCCGCCGAGGAAACCGTGAGCGCGCGCCTGGTCCGGGCCGCCCGAGCCCCGCGCTCCGCGCGCGCGCTCGCCGTTTCGCTGATGGCGCTGGCGGCGCTCGCCGCATCGCCGCGCCCGGCGCGCCCGAGCTGCGGGGCGGACAACTGCCCGCTCGACCAGCACGCCGCACACGGCATGGGCCGGCGCTTCTCCTTCGACCTCTCGTACCAGCTGATCCGGCAGGACCGCGTCCTGGTCGGCAGCCGCAGTGCCGCGGTCGGCGCGCTCGCCAGCCCGGAAGACGAGGTCCGCACCATCACCCGGATGACCACGGCCCTGGGCTATGCGCGGCTCACGGAGCGCTGGCAGCTGAGCGCCGCGCTGCCCTTCGTGGAGCGCACGCACCGCCACATCCGGAACGAGGAGGGCCGGCCGCCCGCGCCGCTCGAGTGGAACTACTCCGGCCCCGGCGACCTCACGCTGCTCTCCCACTGGGCCGCGACGCGCGATCCCGCGGCGCCGCTCACGGTCACGCTCCAGCTCGGCGCCAGGCTCCCGGTCGGGCGTCGGCACGTCGCCACCGTGGACGGCGAGGAGCCCGAGCCTCCCGCGCGACCCGGCACGGGATCGCTGGACGGCCTTGCCGGCATCCACCTCATGCACCGCGTGGGCTTGCCAGCCGCCGGCGGGCTGCGCCCTGGCTCGTTCTTCGCCGGCGCGCTGCTGCGCGTGAACGGGCGCGGCACCGACGACTATCGCGTCGGGAACGAGGTGCAGGCGAGCTGTGGCGGGAGCTGGCCGCTGGCGCACGAACTGGGCGTGCTCGGGCAGCTCAATGCGCGATTCCGCGGCAAGGACGATCCCGGGCGCACCGACGCGCTGCGCGACAACACCGGAGGAGCATCGCTCTACGCGCAGCCCGGGGCTGCGGGTCGAGACTCCTGCCGGGATCGCGGCCTACGGCTACGTGCAGATCCCGATCTACCAGCGCGTGAACCGCATCCAGCTCGTCTCGCCCTGGCACCTGTTCGTGGGCCTTGCCTGGCCACCCGCGCCGTGAGGCGCCGCACTACTCCAGCTTCTTCTGGAACCGCCGCACGCTGAAGGTGAAGGACAGCGCCGCGTAGAGGGACAGCACCAGCGCCTGGGGCCACAGCTCGCGCAGGCCCACGCCCTTCAGCAGGATGCCGCGCAGCACCTGCAGGAAGTAGGTGAGCGGGAACAGCAGGCCGATCTCGCGCGCCACGTGCGGCATGGCCTCGCGCGGGAACATGAAGCCCGAGAGCAGCACCATCGGCATCACCAGGAAGTACGACGCCTGCATGGACTGCGCCTGGTTCTTCACCACGGTCGAGATGAAGAGTCCGAGCCCCAGGTTCGCGACGATGAAAACCAGGCTCACCGCGTAGATGAGCAGCACGCTGCCCTGCACCGGCACGTGGAACACGAAGTGGCCGAGCACCAGCACCGCGGTCATCTGCGTGTAGGCGACGAGCACGTAGGGCGCGATCTTGCCGATCATGATCTCGGCGCGCGTGAGCGGGGTCACGATGAGCTGCTCGAGCGTGCCGCGCTCGCGCTCGCGCACCACGGCCATCGCGGTGACGATCATGTTCACGACCGAGAGGATGAGCCCGATGATGCCCGGCACGATGAAGATCGAGCTCTTGAGCGCCGGGTTGTAGAGCGGCCGCACTCGCAGGTCCACCGGCAGGCGGCCTGCGAACGCGACCGCGCCGGCGTGGCGCTCGAGCGCCTCGAGGTTCTCGCCCTGTCCCACCAGCATCGCGGCCGACACCGCGCTCTGCGAGGCGGTGGGGTCCGAGGCGTCGACCAGCACCTGCACCTGCGTGGGGCGGCCGCGCTTGAGGTCGCGCCCGAAGGCCGGCGGGATGACGAAGGCGGCGCGCACGCTGCCGGCGTCCACCAGCCCGATCGCCTCGCGGTACGAGTGCGCCTCGCGCTTCAGGCGGAAGTTGCCGGTGGCTTCCAGCTTCTGCACCAGCTCCCGGCTCTGGGCGGTGCGGCTCTCGTCCCACACCGCCGCCGGCAGGTTGCGCACGTCCATGCGGATGGCGTAGCCGAACAGCAGCAGCTGGACCACCGGGATACCCAGCATCATCCCGAGCGCCGCGCGGTCGCGGCGCATCTGCACGAACTCCTTCCACACGATGGTGCGCAGGCGCCCGGCGTTCATCGCTCGGATTCCTGGAGCTGGACGAAGATGTCCTCGAGCGAGAAGCCCGCGCCGAACGCGGTCTTGACCTCGGCGGGCGTGCCCACCGCCTTGAGGATCCCGCGCGAGAGGAAGGCGAGCCGGTCGAAGCGTTCGGCCTCGTCCATGTAGTGCGTGGTCACGACGATGGCGGTGCCGTCCGCGGCGAGGGCGCGGATGATGCCCCAGAAGGTGCGGCGCGCCGCCGGGTCCACGCCGGCCGTCGGCTCGTCCAGGAACAGCACGCGCGGCCGGTGGAGCAGCGCGCAGCCCAGCGCCACGCGCTGGCGGAACCCGCCCGAGAGCACGCCGACCAGTCGGCCGCGCACCGGCTCGAGCAGCATGTCGCGCATCGCCCGCTCCACGCGCGCGCGCCACTCGCGCTCCAGGCCGTAGACCCCGGCGTAGAAGCGCAGGTTCTCGTCCACCGTGAGATCGGTGTAGAGGCCGAACATCTGGCTCATGTAGCCGATGGCGCGCTTGACGCCGTCGGGGTCGGCGACCACGTCCACCCCTGCGACGCGCGCCGCGCCCGAGGTCGGGACCAGCAGCCCGCACAGCATGCGGATCGCGGTGGTCTTGCCCGACCCGTTGGGACCGAGGATGCCGAAGATCTCGCCCGGACGGATCGCAAACGACAGCTCGGAGACTGCCAGCGTGGCGGCGAAACGCTTGGTGAGCCGCTCGGCGACCACCACGGGCTCGCCGCCCGCGACCGCCGTGGCGCTCGTCCCGCTCATCGCCGGGGCGGCGCGGGCGGCGCCAGGATGCGCGCGTCGGCGGGCAGCCCGGCCTTGAGCGCGCCGCCGCTCGGCTCGAGCGCCACCTTGACGCCGAACACCAGGTTCGCGCGCTCCTCCTCGGTGAGCGCCGCGCGCGGCGTGAACTCGGCGTGGGTCGCGATCGCCACGACGCGCCCGGCGAAGGCGCGGCCGCCGTAGCCCTGCGCGCGCACCTCGACCGCGGCGCCGAGCCGCACCCTGGCCAGCTGCGGCGCCGGCACGTACACCCGCATCCACAACCGCTCCGGATCCCCCAGCGTCACCACCGGCACGCCGGCGGGCACGATCTCGCCGGGCTCGAACTCGCGCAGCAGCACCACGCCGGGCGCCGGAGCGGTCAGCACCAGCTCGTGCGCGCGGCTTCGCGCGGCCGCCACCTGGGCCTCGGCGGCGAGCGCCGCGCTGCGCGCCGCCGTCACCTGCTGCGCCCGGCTGCCGGCGCGCAGCAGCTGCACCTGCTTCGCCGCCGCCTCGCGCCGCGCTGCCGCGGTGTCGCGGGCGGTCCGCGCGCGGTCCAGGTCGGAGGCGGCGACCACGTGATGGTCGTAAAGCGCCTGGATACGCTCGAGCTCGGCCTGCGCCAGGGTCCACTGCGCGGTCGTCGCCCGCAGCTCGGCCTCGCCGGTCTGCACCTCCGGGGCGCGCGGGCCGGCTTCGAGGTCGCGCCACTGCGCGAGCGCGCGCTGCGCCTCGGCCCGGCGCGCGTCGAGCCCGGCCAGCACCTCGCCCTGGTCCAGCACGGCGAGCGTGTCGCCGGCGCGCACCGTGTCGCCCTCGTCCACCCGCAGCGTGACGACGCGCCCGCCGATGAGCGACGCCACGTCCACCTCGTCCAGCTCCACGGTCCCGCTCGCCGTCACCGCGTCACGGCCGTTCCCGCAGCCGGCGACCAGGGCGAGCGCGGTCGCCAGCGCCAGCGCGCGGCGCGGGTGTCCGGTCCTCGCGGCCGCGCGGCGCCGCCCGGAAGCGTTCGGGGTCTCCATGGCCGCGCACTCTACGTCGCGCGCGGCAGGGCGGACAACACTACCTTCGCATGATGCCGAACCGCGGCGCGCGTCCCGCCGGCGCGGGGCGGGGCCGCCGGGGGCGCACCGCCGCCCGCGACCCGGCCCGCGCGTCCACGACGCCCGGCGGCGGACGCCCCCCGGCGCTCTTGGGAAGGCGGCCGCCGTCCCGTATCCTGCGGCGGCCATCACCCGCGGGGCGGCATGCCCTGCCCGCCCCCCATCGGAGACCAAGGAGATCGCGATGAGACCGACTCGTTCCAGCGCCGCGCTCACTCTCGCCCTCGCCGCCTGCGCCGTGGCGCTGGTCGCCGCGCCCGCGCGGCCGGTGGCCGCCCGGGCCGCCGCCGACCGGCCGTTCTGGGCCGGCCACCCGGACGCGGCGGCCTTCACCCGCATCCAGGATCAGCGCCTGGCGCGCGCCCGGGCCGACATCGCGCGCGTGCTGGCCGTGAAGGGCCCGCGCACCCTGTCCAACACGCTGCGGCCGTACGACGACGCGAAGCTCGAGCTGGACGCGATCGTCTCGCAGTCGGACCTGATCGAGAACGTGCATCCCGACTCGCTGGTGCGCGGCGCGGCCGAGCAGGCGACCCGGAAGGGCGCGGCATACGCGAGCGAGCTGTCGCTGAACCGCCGGGTCTACGACGCGCTGGCCGCGCTCGACGGCTCGAACGCCGACGCCGAGACGAGGTACTACGTCGAGAAGACGCTGCGCGACTTCCGCCTGGCCGGCGTGGACCGGGACGAGGCCACGCGCCAGCGCATCCAGAGGCTGCGCGAAGAGATCGTGGCGGCCGGGCAGGAGTTCCAGAAGAACATCCGTTCCGACCGGTCCACGGTGGCGCTCGACAGCGCGGCCGACCTCGAGGGCCTGCCCGCCGACTTCGTCGCGCGACACCGGCCCGGCGCGGACGGCCGGATCACCCTCACCACCGAGTACCCCGACTACTTCCCGGTGCTCACCTACGCGAAGCGCGAGGACGTGCGCCGGCGGATGTACACGACGTACATGAAGCGCGCGTTCCCGCAGAACATGGCGGCGCTCGACAGCCTGATCGCGAAGCGCCACCGCCTGGCGAACCTGCTCGGCTTCCCGAACTGGGCGGAGTGCTTCACCGCCGACAAGATGGTGGGCACCGCGGCCAACGCGCGCGCCTTCATCGAGCGGATCGTCCAGGTCTCGGGCGAGCGCGCGGCGAGCGACTACCAGGTGCTGCTCGAGCGCAAGCGGAAGGACCTGCCCGGCGCCGCCGGGATCGAGTGGTGGGACCGCCTCTACTGGCCGACCCTGGTGCGCAAGGAGCAGTACGACTTCGACGCCCAGGTGCTGCGGCCCTACTTCCCGTTCGACCGGGTCGAGCAGGGCGTGCTGGACGTGACGGGCCGGATGTTCGGCGTCACCTACCGGCGGGTGAAGGACGCGCCGGTCTGGCATCCCTCGGTCGAGTGCTGGGAGATGTTCGAGGACGGCCGGCTGGCCGGGCGCTTCTACCTCGACATGCACCCGCGCGCGGACAAGTACAGCCACGCCGCCCAGTTCGACGTCCGCACCGGCGTCGAGGGCCGGCAGATCCCGGAAGCCGCCCTGGTCTGCAACCTGCCGGGCGGCGAGGCGGGCGATCCCGGCCTGTGCGACATGGAGGACGTGAACACCTTCTTCCACGAGTTCGGCCACCTGCTCCACACCCTGTTCGCCGGGCATCACCGCTGGGTGGGCGTGGGCGGCATCCGCACCGAGCAGGACTTCGTCGAAGCCCCGTCGCAGATGCTGGAGGAGTGGATGCGCGACGCGCCCACGCTCCAGACCTTCGCCAGGCACCACCAGACCGGCGAGCCCATCCCGGCCGGCCTGGTGCAGCAGATGGTGCGGGCGAACGCCTTCGGCGACCTCGACCCCAAGGGCATCGGCATCCGCCGCCAGATGGTGCTCGCCGACGTGTCGCTCTCGATCTACGACCGCGACCCGGCGGGCCTGGACACCGACTCCCTGTTCGCGCGGCTCACGAACCGCTACTGCCCGTACCCCTGGGTGCCCGACACCCACTTCCAGTGCGCGTTCACGCACCTCGATGGCTACTCGGCCGGCTACTACACCTACATGTGGTCGGAGGTCATCGCGAAGGACCTGTTCACGAAGTTCGACCGCGCGAACCTGCTGGACCCCGCGGTCGCGAAGCGCTACCGCGACGCGGTGCTGGCGCCGGGAGGCTCGAAGCCGGCGGCCAGGCTGGTCGAGGAGTTCCTCGGCCGCCCGTTCCGCTTCGACGCCTACCAGGCCTGGCTCGACGAGAAGCCCTGACACCGCGCCGCGATCGGGGAAGGCCGGCGTGTCCCGCGCGCCGGCCTTCGCGTTCCCGCCCGGCCCGGCCGGCGCGCCGCGCATGCGACGGCCCCGGTCGCGGGACCGGGGCCGCTGGTTCGGGGACGCGACGGCCGCCGCCGCTACCGCGCCCGGCTCGCCTCCCCGCGCCCGACCGTCCCCGCCAGCTCGTCGGCATGGAACGACGAGCGCACCAGCGGTCCGCTCGCCACGTTCTCGAAGCCGAGCGATTCGGCCTGCCGCTTCCACCATGCGAACTTCTCGGGGCGGACGTACTCGATCACCGGCAGGTGGTTGGGACTCGGCCTCAGGTACTGCCCGATGGTGAGCAGGTCACAGCCGTGGGCCACCAGGTCGCGCAGCGTCTGCGCCACCTCGTCGTCGGTCTCGCCCAGACCCAGCATGATCCCGGACTTGGCCTTGATCCCGGCGCCGCTGTCCTTGACGCGCTTCAGCACCTCGAGCGAGCGGTGGTAGCGCGCGCTCGGACGTACCACGGGGTGCAGGCGCTCGACGGTCTCGACGTTGTGGTTGATGACCTCGGGGCGCGCGGCGATCACGCGATCGAGGTCCTCGGCGTGGCCGCGGAAGTCGGGGATCAGCACCTCGATCGCGGTGCCGGAGCGCTCGCGGATCTCGCGGATGACCGTGGCGAAGATGGTGCTGCCGCCGTCTCTCAGGTCGTCGCGTGCCACCGAGGTGATGACGGTGTGCCGCAGTCCCATCGCCGCGACCGCCTCGCCGACCCGGCGCGGCTCGTCCCAGTCCACCCAGCCGTTGGGCTTGCCCGGCGCCACCGCGCAGAAACCGCAGCGCCGCGTGCACAGCTCGCCGAGGATCATGATGGTGGCGGTGCCGCGCTCCCAGCAGTGGGCGAGGTTCGGGCAGCGCGCCGCTTCGCAGACCGTGGCCATGCGCTGGCGCCGCAGCAGCGCCCGGGTCTCCGCGTAGTCGCCGGTCCCGGGCAGCTTCACCTTGAGCCACGGCGGCAGGCGGCGGAAGGCGGGATCGCCCGGACCCGCGCCCACGCCGGCGCCCGAGGCGCAGCCGCCGAAGCGCGGCGTGACGGGCAGCGCCACCGGCACCGCCGGGCGCGGCGCGCCGTAGACCGGGATTTCGGGGTGCGGCGCGGCCGCTCCCGCGTCCGCCCCGGCGGAGACCACGTGCTCGTCGGACATGTCAGTCCTTCATCATCGTGCCGCGCGCGATCCGTCCGCTGCCCTTGAGGCCCAGCATGCGCTCGAGCGCGATGCGGGCGTAGTGCCGGATGGTCTCCGGCACGCGGACGGCGTTCACGACGTGCCCGTCCGCGAGGTTCTCGAGCGCCCAGGCCAGGTGCGCCGGGTCGATGCGGTTCATGGTCGCGCACGGGCAGACGTTCTTCTGCAGCGAGCGGACGGCCTGTTCCGGGTGCTCGAGCGCCAGCCGGTGCACCAGGTTGATCTCCGTGCCGATCGCCCAGTGCGTCCCGGGCGGGGCCGCGCGCACCTGCTCGATGATGAACTCCGTGGAACCCACCAGGTCGGCGCCCTGCACCACGTCGAAGGCGCATTCCGGGTGCACGAGGACCCTCACGGCCGGGTCCTCGGCGAGCGCCTCGTTCACCTGGCGCCTGGTGAACTTCTGGTGCACCGAACACCAGCCCCGCCAGAGGACCAGCTTCGTGTCTTCGCGGAAGCACGCCGCGTTCGCGGCGTCGAGGTCCTCGGCGCGCCAGTCCCACTCGGCCATGCGCTCGAGCGGCACGCCCATCGCGTGCGCGGTGTTGCGGCCCAGGTGCTGGTCGGGGAAGAACAGGACGCGCGGCTTCTGCTGCCACGCCCACTCCAGCACCGCGCCTGCGTTCGACGAGGTGCATACCACGCCGCCGCGCGCGCCGCAGAACGCCTTGAGCGCGGCGCTCGAGTTCATGTAGGTCACCGGCACGAAGGCGTCGCCGGGCGCGGCGGTGAGCCGCTCCCAGGCTTCTTCGACGTCCTCGATGTCGGCCATGTCGGCCATCGAGCAGCCGGCCTTGAGGTCCGGCAGGATCACGGTCTGCCTCGGCTGGCGCAGGACGTCGGCCGACTCGGCCATGAAGTGCACGCCGCAGAAGACGATGAACTCGGCCTTCGGCTGCTGCGCCGCGAGCTGCGAGAGCTTGAACGAGTCGCCGCGGAAGTCCGCGAATCCGATCACGCTCTCGCGCTGGTAGTGGTGGCCGAGGATGACGACGCGCTCGCCCAGCGCGCGCTTCGCCGCCCGGGTGCGTTCCTCGATCTCGTCCGCGCACAGTGCGGCGAACTCGGCGAACGGCTTCGCCTGCGATCCGGGCACGGGCACGGTCGCGTTCACGGCGTCACTCCGCTCAGCGCCCGCCGCAGCCGCACCCGCCCGAACCGCACCCGCAGCCGCCGGCCGCATCCGGCGTCGCGGAAGGATTCGAGATGGTGAAGCCCGCGCCCTGCGGCGTCTCGACGTAGTCGATCGCGACGCCCTGCAGCAGCGCGGCGCTCTCCGCGTCCACCAGCACCTTCACGCCGCAGAACTCACCTTCCCAGTCGCCCTGCTCGGCCTGCTTCGCGAGCGACAGGCCGTACTGCGGACCCGAGCAGCAGCCCGGCGTCGCGCTGATGCGCAGCCCGTAGACCTGGCCGCCGTGCTGCGACTGCTGGGAGATGACCTCGCCGAGCTTCTTCGCGGCGTTTTCGCTGACCGTGAGCATTCCTTCTCCTTCCGGCGGCCCCGGGTGTTCGACGCCGCTCAGGCGGCGTGGTGGTCGAGGGTGGTGTCGGCCGCTTCGTTCCCGCGCTCGAGGAAGCTCCGTGCCTCGTCCGGCGGGGCCCAGCGCACCGCGTCGACGCCGAGCTGGAGGGCCAGCGCCGCGGCCACGCGCGCGCGGACCTCCTCGAGCCGGACGTTCTCCGCGCCGAGCCGGGCGGCCATCGAGGTCATCCGGATGCCGCGCAGCCCGCAGGGATGGATGAGGTCGAAGGACGCCAGGTCCGGCGCCACGTTGAGCGCGAAGCCATGATAGCCGACCCAGCGCCGCACCGCGATGCCGATGGACGCGATCTTCTCGCCCGCCACCCACACTCCGGTGCGCCCCGGCACGCGCTCGCCCGCGAGCCCGCAGTCGCCGAGCACGCGGATGAGCGCCTGCTCGAGGTCGCGCAGGAAGCGGTGCGTGTCGCGCCCGCGGGGCGTGAGGTCCACGATGGTGTAGCCCACCAGCTGCCCCGGGCCGTGCCAGGTGATATCGCCGCCGCGCGCGACCTCGAACACCTCGATGCCGAGCCGCGCGAGCGTCCGCGGGTCCACGCGCAGGCTGCCTTCGCTCCCGCCGCGCCCCACCGTGAGCACCGGCGGGTGGTCGGGGAAGAGCAGCCAGTCGCCGGTCCGGCCCGCCGCGCGGGCGTTCACCAGCGCTTCCTGGAGCCGCAGGCCGTCGCGGTAGGAGGTCGCCCCGAGGGCGCAGGCGGCGAGCGCGCTCATCCGGTCCTCAGACGTAGAACCACAAGAGCTCCGGCTGCTCGAGCAGCTCGCAGACGCGGCGCAGGAACCTGACCGCCAGCTCGCCGTCCACCACGCGGTGGTCGAAGCCGATCGAGGCGTTCATCATCGGCCGCGCCACGATCTGCCCGTCGCGCACCACCGGCCGCTCGACGATCCTGTGCACGCCGAGGATCGCGACCTCGGGCACGTTGATCACGGGTGAGGAGTTGATGGCGCCGTAGACGCCCGCGTTGGTGATGCTGAAGGTGCCGTCCTGGATCTCGTCGGGCTTGAGCCGGTCGGCGCGCGCGCGCGCGGCCAGGTCGTTCACCTCGGCCGCGAGCCGGGCCAGGTTCTTGCGGTCGCAGTCCTTGAGGTTCGGGACGATCAGGCCTTTCTCGCCGCGGCCCACCGCCATGCCGATGTTGTAGTACTTCTTCACCACCAGCGACTCGCCCCGCACCTCGCCATTCACCCACGGGAACTCCCGGAGCGCGAACACCACCGCCTTGATGAAGAACGGCATGTAAGTGAGCCGGATGCCCTGGGCCTCGAGCCTCGGGCCCCATTCCCGCT
>JACRPT010000108.1:850-39548 GCA_016223045.1 Candidatus Eiseniibacteriota bacterium | reverse complement strand
GCCGACCTCGTACTTCGACCAGCTCGGCGTCCCGCGCCTGACTGGTCGCTGAACCATCGAACCGCCGGATGCGGACCCGCATGTCCGGTGGTGTGGGAGGGGAAGCGCGGGGAATACCCGCGCTCCCCTATCCCGATTCCCGGCGCTGCACGGGACTCGCCGCAGGTCGTTTCAGCGCTGAAGGGCAATCGCGGCAGGCCCCCTCGGTGAGACTCTCGTCGAGTGCGGAGGGCAGGATGCCCGGAGCGCTTCGACGAGGAGCTCCGGTGCCGCCAGGATGGCGGCGCCGGACCCGCTGCGCGGGTGCCCGGTCTCGCCGAGGGGGCCTGCCGCGATGGCCCCGGGCACGGTGCTGAACAACCTGCCGCGAGTTCCGGTCGCGGCCTACGCCGCGAGCAGCTCCTGCGTGTCCACCGTGAGTTCTTCGGGCGCGAGGACGCGGGTCACGCTCTCGGCGCCGGGCATCGGGTCCCAGGTCTCTTCGGCGGACTCCGAGACGGGCGTGCCGTCCGGGCGCACCAGCACGCGGCAGTGCGGGCGCCGCGGGTCGGCGGGATTCGGGCTGATCGCCAGCACCACGTGGTTCGACGCGGTGTGGAGCACCGAGCCCGCCGGGTAGAGACCCACGGTCTTCACCAGCGCCCACAGGACCGCCGGGTCGAACTGCACGCGCGTGGGCCCCAGCAGGCTCTGGAGCGCCTCGAACGGCGAGAGCGGACGCTTCTGGTACGCGCGGTGCGCGGTCATCGCGTCGAACACGTCGGCCACCGCCACGATGCGCGACATCGCCGCCTGCCCCCACGCGTGCGCCACGTCCGGGTACCCGGTGCGGTCGAAGTTCATGTGGTGTTCGAGGCACACGCGCATCGAATCGAGCGTGAGCCCGTTGAGCCCCGGCATGCGGAACATCATCTTCACGCCCTCGAGCGGGTGCCGGCGGATCATCGTCCACTCGTTCGCGTCGAGCTTGCCGGGCTTGCGCAGCACTTCGCCCGGCACTGCGACCTTCCCGATGTCGTGGAGCAGCGCCGCCACGCCGAGGTCGGCGAGCGTCTGGCGCTTGAGCCCCAGCGACTGGCCCATGCTTACCGAGAGCACGCTCACGTTGACGCAGTGGGCGTACGTGTATTCGTCGTGGTCCTTGAGCGCGGTGAGCCCCACGATCGAGTACTCGTTCTTCATGATGCTGTCCACCACCGGCTGCACCAGGCGCTTGGCCTGGCGCAGGTCGGGGCGGCCGGTCTGCGCGGCGCGCACCACGACCTTCTTGGTGCCGAGCACCGCGCGCCAGAACACCCGCTTGGCGCGCCCGCGCTCGCTCGCCGGGGTGTGCTCCGCGTCGAGCGCGCGCACCAGGTCCTCGCGGTCCAGGTCCATCGCGTGCACCGGCACGATGTGCTCGATGCGGGCCTCGAGGGTCGCCTCCGGCAGCCGCTCCGCCATCGCCGGACTCTCGGCGGCCATGAAGAGCTGGAGGAAGCGCTCCGTCTCGGCGGCACTGACGCCGTGGAGGAAGCGCACGCCGCCCAGCTCGCGGCGCTCGAACTCACCCATCAGGGCGTGGTAGACGGCGAGCAGCGAGGCCTGCGCCCTGAGCCGCACGCCGTTCAGGTAGAAGTAGTCGGCGACCACCGCGAGCGCGACCTCGTCCTCGTCCTCGAGCATGCGCAGCAGCAGCGTCATGAAGTCCTGGAGCTGGTGCCGGAAGGCGTCGTTCGAGACGTCGTAGGTGCGCGCGGTGCGCAGCAGCGCGGAGAAGCGCACCAGGAACGCCGGCCCGACGCTGGCGAGCCGCTCGCCGTCCGGCGCCGGGCTCGCGCCGTCCGGATGCAGCGCGGCGTCAGGCATGGTCCTCGAACCCCCCGAGCGCGTCCTCGCACGCCTTGCGCACGGGCGCGCGCTTCGAGCGCGCGCCGCGCTCCAGCACGGCGCGCGCGAGCGGCGTGCCGACCCGCGCCAGGCAGCGCGCCACCGACTGGCGGTGCGCCTCCTGGAAGCGCGAGAGCCAGTTGCCCCGGTGGAGCTCGACCTCGAGCGCCGGGACCACCGCGTCGCCGCCGGTGGCGGCGAGCGTCGAGTAGACGGCGCGCCGCTCCTCGAGCGGCCGCTGCTCGAACTCCGGATCCACCAGGAAGGTGAGCATGAGGTTCGCGGTCTTCTCGTCGCGCTCGATGGACAGGTGGTGGAGCACCGAGCAGAACATGCGCGTGTCGGCGCCCTCGAGCATGTGCAGCAGCAGCGGGCGCGCCACCGCCGGGTCGGCCTGGCCCAGCGCGGCGACCACCTCCTGCCGCACGCGCGGCTCGGGGTGGCGGAGCGCCACCTGGAGCAGGCCGACGATCTGATTGCCGCCGATCCAGCCCAGGATATGCACGACGTTGCGCACCACGTACCAGCGCGGGTCGGAGAGCCAGGGCGCGAGCCGCTCCGGGTTGTCCCGGCACAGGTGCGCGATCGCCTCGGCGAGCAGGCGGCGGGTCTTGCGCTGCTGGCTCTCGGCGAGCGTGAGGTTGAGCCAGTCCACCGCGGGATCGCCCAGCTCCTTCGCGAACTCCACGAACTCGGCGATCGCGGCGGGATCCTGCAGGTCGAGGCGCTCGACCGCGCTCGCGATCGAGACGGGCTGGAACAGCTCCTGCGTGAAGGTCTCGACCGACCACTCGCCCTCGCACTCCCGCAGCAGCGCGAGCGTCTCGCGCGCCTCGGCCCACGCGCCTTGCATGACGGCCTGGCGCAGCACGCGCGGCAGGAAGCGCGACAGCTCCACGCGGTCCGCGGGGCCGCTCTCGGCGTGCACGAACGCGCTCGCCACCGCGATGGTGGCGGTGACGAGGTCCACCTGGTGTTCGGCCTGGTACTCGCGCAGGAAGCGCTGGGTCTCGCCGGGCGCCAGCGATTCGAGCTCCTCGAAGCCGGCTTCGACCTCGACCGTGCTGTTCCCGGTGCTCCAGTCGTCGGAGCGGCCGGCCGCCGGGCCGGCGGCGCCGGCCGGGGCCGCTTCGCCATCCTCCTCGGTGGCCACGAAGGACGGCCACGGCGCGGGGTCCTGTCCATCCTGCCCCTCGACCGGGCCCCCGGCGCCAACCTCGCCCTCGGCGGGCACGTAATCCACCTCAATGTGCGGGAGATGCGTCTCCCACAGCAGGGTCACCAGGTCGTTGTCGCCGGTGTTCTGGCCCGTGACCTGAAGGATGGCGTCGAGGAACGCCTCGACCTCCGGCGCCTCGACCCCGGACGAGAAGGTCAGCGCGTGGATGCCGTCGCGGTAGAAGGCGAGCGCGAGGTTGTCGTCGCGCGAGCGGGCCGGGTAGAGCGAGGCGTCCTCGAAGAACACGTCGTCGGAGCTGAACTTGTAGGTGATGCTGCCGTGCTCTTCGAGGAGCCGGGTGAGCGCCTGGGCCAGCTCGTCGCGGAAGCGGACGACCGTGGGGTTGTTCGCGTCGTAGAGCCGGCAGGTCTTGAGGGTGCGTGCGAGGTGGTTGATCCAGGTGCCGGCGGCACGGATCGTCGCTTCCTGCTCCGCGGGGCGCGCGACCGCCTGCTCGCGGCGCTCCGATCCGGCACTCACGTTCATGGGGAAGTCCCCGCTCCCTGGGCCTGTGGGAAACCCGGACCGAACGTCCCTGTCATCGGCAGGAGAGCCGTCGGCCTTGAGGCGGCAGCCGGGGCCGCGGGCCGCCGCCATGGCGCCCGGGGCGTGCCTCCCGGGGGCCCGGATGTGCGGCGGGGACCCGCGGCACGCGGGCCGCTCCGGCTGAACACGCTGCCCGGGGTCATCGCGGCCCGGGCGGACGGCGGGGAGCGCGCCGGCGCCTCAAACGCCAGGGGCGGCGCGGACCCCGCTTGCGCGGGACTGCGCCGCCCCCGTGGCGTGAGGTGGTACTCCGGGCGATTACGCCTTGCGGACGTTGGCCGCCTGCAGACCCTTCGGCCCACGGTTCACGTCGAACTCCACCGCATCACCCTCGGCGAGCGTCTTGAATCCCTCGCCCTGGATCGCGGAGAAGTGCACGAACACGTCCTCGCCGCCTTCCTGCGAGATGAAACCAAAGCCCTTCGCCTCGTTGAACCACTTCACCGTACCACGTGCCACTTGAGACTCCTTGAATCCGGGTCCGAAGACCCCTGTTCTGCCGCCCGAACGCGGCGGCCGCGCCCGGCCCCTGTGACCGGTCCGGTCGCGGTGGACGAAAAACGCCGCCAGGTCGGCCCTGGCGGCACTGAACTCGCGTTCGACCATCCACCGGCAACCGAAGTCAGCCGCTAGGATGGAACGCCGCGCCGGCGAGCGCAAGCGGAAAATCCGGGGATGACCTGCCTCCCGCCGGACCCGCCCCCGGGCCCGCCGCACCCTGCGGCCCGGCCTCAGGTCGCCGCAACCCCGCGGGCCGCCGCGCCGTAGCCCGGGAGTGACCCGCCCTCTCCGCTCAGGCCGCGCGGGCCCGCGCTCGTCGCCGCGACCTTGACCCGCCCCGGGCGGGACTCGCAGGATGCGCTGTTCTCCGTCCCCACCCCACCCCTTCGAGGAGGATCTCCCGATGCGATTCCGCTTCACGGCCACCGTGGCCGCGCTGGCGCTCGCCGCGCTCGCGCGCGCGGCCGCGCCGGCCGCCGCGCTGGAGGAGTGCCGCCTGCTGCGCCAGCCCGACATCCAGGGCGACAGAATCGTGTTCGTCTACGCCGGCGACCTGTGGACCGTGGCGCGCGCCGGCGGCGTGGCCGGGCGCCTGACCTCGCACGAGGGCGTCGAGCGCTTCCCGAAGTTCTCGCCCGACGGGAAGACCGTCGCCTTCACCGCCGAGTACGACGGCAACGTGGACGCCTTCACCATCCCGGCCGCGGGCGGCGAGCCCGCGCGGCTCACCTGGCACCCCGCCGACGACCAGGTGGCCGAATGGGACCCGGACGGCAGGTCCATCCTGCTGCGCTCGCGGCGCGCCTCGGCGATGCAGCGCTTCGACCGCTTCCTCAGGGTACCGGCCGCCGGCGGCTTCGAGGAGCTGCTGCCGCTGCCGACCGGCGGCTACGCCAGCTTCTCGCCCGACGGGAAGCAGCTGGCGTTCGTGTCGCCCGGCTACGACAACCGCACCTGGAAACGCTACCGCGGCGGGAACGCCCCCCAGATCTGGGTCTACGACTTCGAGAAGAACACGTCGGAGAAGGTCACCGACTGGGACGGCCCGAACGAGTGGCCGATGTGGCACGGCCGCACGCTCTACTACTGTTCCGACCGCGGCGGGCGCACCGCGAACCTGTGGGCGTACGACCTGGACAGGAAGACGCACCGCCAGGTCACGCGCTTCGACACCTACGACGTCAAGTGGCCGAGCATCGGCTCGGATGCCGTGGTGTTCGAGAACGGCGGCTACCTCCACGTGATGAGCCTGCCCGACGAGAAGGTCGCGAAGATCCAGGTGCTGGTGCCCGACGACAAGCCGGCGGCGCGCCCCGAGTACCGCAGCGTCTCGGGCTGGATCACGGGGTTCGACCTCTCGCCGTCGGCCAGGCGCGCGGTGTTCTGCGCGCGCGGCGAGCTGTTCACCGTGCCCGCCGAGAAGGGCGACGCGCGCAACCTCACGCAGACCCCGGGGGCGCGCGAGAGCGATCCCGTCTGGTCACCCGACGGCAAGTGGATCGCCTGCCTCTCGGACCGGAGCGGCGAGCACGAGATCCACGTCGTCGGCAGCGACGGCCGCACGGCGGAGCGCCAGGTGACGAAGGGGGGCGACACGTACCGGTTCGGCATGCGCTGGTCGCCGGATTCGAAGAAGCTCGCGTTCACCGACAAGACGCGCACGCTGTGGTGGTGCGACGTCGCCAGCGGCAGGCTCACGAAGGTGGACAAGAGCGAGTACGGCGAGATCCACGAGTTCGACTGGTCAGGCGACTCGCGCTGGATCGCCTACGCCAGCGTCGCGGCCAACAACTTCAGCCGCGTGCTGCTCTATTCGCTCGACAGCGGGAAGCTCGCCCCAATCTCGGACGGCATGACCGACGACTTCAGCCCGGCGTTCGATCCGGAGGGGCGCTGGCTGTTCTTCATCTCGAAGCGCGCCGTCAACCTGCCCGCGTTCGCGTTCGAGTACGCCTTCCCGTTCGCCGAGACCGACAAGATCTACGCGGCCTCGCTGCGCGACACGGTCGCCTCCCCGGTGGCGCCCGAGAGCGACGAGGAGTCCGGCGAGGCGAAGGGCGCCGACGAGAAGGCGGGCAAGGGCGACGAGGGCAAGGGCGCGAAGGGCGACAAGGCCGCGAAGAAGGAGGAGGCGCCCGCGCTGCGCGTGGACCTGGCCGGGATCGGGCAGCGCGTCGCCGAGCTTCCGGTCCCCGCCGGCCGCTACCGCGACCTGCGCGCGTTCAAGGACCGGCTGCTCTACGTCTCGGTGGACGACGTGGACCCCGAGGAGGAAGACGGCGCCGGCCACGCCTCGATCCACGCGTTCGATCTGGAGAAGCGCAAGGACAAGACGGTCCTCTCGGGCGTGGACCAGGCCTACGCCGCGTCGAAGGACGGCGGCAAGGTGCTCTACAAGTCCGACGACACCTACGGGATCGTCGAGGTCACCGAGGAGAAAAAGGCCGGCGACGGCAAGCTCGCGACCGGCACGCTGCTGGCACTGGTGGATCCGCGCCAGGAGTGGATGCAGATGTTCGACGAGGCGTGGCGGCTGGAGCGCGACTTCTACTATGACCCGGCGATGGGCGGGCTGGACTGGAAGGCGATGGGCGAGCGCTACCGCCAGCTCGTGCCCTTCGTCGCGCACCGCGCGGACCTCAACTACATCCTGGGCGAGCTGATCGGCGAGCTGGCGACCTCGCACACCTACGTGGGCGGCGGCGACACGCCGAAGGTGCCGAAGGTGGACGTGGGCCTGCTCGGCGCCGACTACGCGCTGGACGCGGCGAGCGGGCGCTACCGCTTCGCCGCCGTCTACCGCGCGCGCGACTGGAACTCCGCCGTCGAGGCGCCGCTCGGCGCGCCCGGCGTGGACGTACGCGAGGGCGACTACCTGCTCGCCGTGGACGATCGCCCGGTGCGCGCGCCCATGAACCTGTACGCGGCCTTCACCGGGACCGCCGGCAAGATCACGCGCATCACGGTGGGCCGGACGCCCGACGACCCGAAGCCGCGCACCTTCACCGTGAAACCGGTGTCGGGCGAGGCGTCGCTGCGCTACACCGCGTGGGTGGCCGCGAACCGGGAGAAGGTCGCGAAGGCCACCGGCGGCCGCATCGCCTACATCCACGTGCCCAACACCGCCACCGCCGGGATCCAGGAGTTCACCAAGCAGTACTACCCGCAGGCGGACCGGCAGGGCCTGATCGTGGACGAGCGCTTCAACGGCGGCGGGTTCATCCCCGACTTCTTCATCGACCGCCTGCGCCGCACCACCGTCGCCTACTGGTCGTCGCGCGACGGCGCCGACTTCCGCACCCCGACCTTCGCGGTGGACGGACCGAAGTGCATCCTCATCAACCAGTACGCCGGATCGGGCGGCGACGCGTTCCCGTACTACTTCCGCCTCGCCGGGCTGGGGCCGCTGATCGGCAAGCGCACCTGGGGCGGACTGGTCGGCATCAGCCAGGACCTGCCGCTGGTGGACGGCGGCCGGGTCACCATGCCGGACTTCGGCATGTGGGACACGCACGGGGACTGGACCATCGAGAACCACGGCGTGGATCCCGACATCGAGGTGGAGAACGCGCCGAGCGACCTGGTGGCCGGCCACGACCCGCAGCTCGAGCGCGCCATCCAGTACTGCCTCGAGCAGCTCGAGAAGAACCCGCCGAAGCGGCCGGAGCGGCCGAAGTACAAAGTGCAGAAGTAGCCGCTCGCAGCAAACGAAGAGCCCCGGCGGGACGCGGCCGGGGCTCTTGGCGTTCGCGGCGCGCGCGGGCGCGGTGTCCGGCCTCCGCGGCCGGGGCGATGCCGTGCCCGGCCGGGGCACTTCGCGTTCGGCGCGCGCGGGCGCTACTTCGGGCGGCTGGCGGACTGGATCTTGTCGAGCGCGCGCTGCCCGCCCCAGCGCGCCACGATCTCGTCGTCCAGGCTGTCGGCCGTGGACACCACCGCCATGACCGAGGTCTTCAGCTCCTTCTTGTCGCAGGTCGAGCCCACGATGCAGTGCTGGAAGAAGACGTCCCCGTCGGAGTCCACGCCGAACGCCCCGAACCGCATCTCGCCGTTCTTCTCGAGCAGGAACTTGAACAGCTCGCTCGTCTGCTCGGCACCGGTCACCACGTAGGCCCGCGTCGAGATGGTGGCGTCGTCGTCGCCCCACGGCCACACCGCGGTCTGGGCGAGCGCGGAGCCGATCGCGATCCCGAAGAACGGCGCGTCGTCGCGCACCATGACGAACTCGCCGAACAGGTCCTTCATCATCGAGGCGATCCTCGCGTGGCACGCCTTCTGGGCCTCGGTCTTGAATTCCATGGCTACGATCCTCCCGGCTCGGTGACGAGCGATTCGATGTGGACGGCCCCGTCGTGATAGGTGACCACCAGGCGGCGCGCCGGCGCGCCGGCGGCGCTCGCCATGAACTGGACCAGCGGGCCTCCCACCAGCTGGTCCACCTTGCGCTCCCAGTCCATGGCGTTCGGGAACTGGCCCCGGAACGACCGGAGCCACTCGATCAGGCTCGCGTCCCAGCTCACCTCGACACCCTGCTTCCCGTAGCGCTCGGAGAGCACGTCGAGCACGCCGTGCTGGAGCGCGCCCGACGGGCGCACCGCGCCTCCGTCCGTGGCGTGGAAGACGAAATCGCACTGGCCGGCGAGACGCGCGCCCAGCGCCCCCTCCGCGCTCCGGCGCACCCCGGCGTCCGCCGCGGCCGGGGCCTCAGCGCCTGCCTTGAACCCGAGGTGCGCCTGCTTCGCCTCGGTGACCGGCGCGGTCAGCACCACGACCGTGTCGCTCAGGAAGATCCGCTTGCCGCGCGAGTCGGTGAGCGATCCGCTCTCCAGCGCCTGCGCCAGCACCTCGAGCACCTGCGGGTGCGCCGCGTGCACGTCGTCGCAGCGCAGCACGCACCACGGCATGTCGGCGACGCGGTGGAGCGGCAGGCTCTCGCTGTAGCCCACGTACCCCGGCGGCGCGCCGACCAGGATGGTGACGTCGGCCGGATGCACCAGGCGGCCGAAGTCGATCGCCACCACGCGGTCGGGGGAGCCGAACAGCGCGTCGGCGATGGTCTCGGAGAGCGCGGGTCCCAGCGCCGCGGCCGGGCCCAGCAGCAGGACGACGGCGTTGGGCCGCTCGGCGCGGATGTCGAGGCCCCGCATGGTGACGTCCAGGCGCTCGGCCAGCGCCTTCGCGTCGTCCGCGGGCAGCTCGCCCTGCTCGAGCAGGCGGCGCGCGAGCACCTGGATGCGCGGACCGATCCCGGTGGGCATCCCGATCAGCCGCTGGCCCACCGCTTCGGCGTCCGCCAGGTGGACCTCCGCGCGCCCCTGGACGATGGCGTGCGCCACGCACTGCTCGAGCAGGTCCACCGCCTTGGCCGGGAAGCAGCGGTTGCGCAGGAACCGCTCGGCGAAGTCCACGATCCAGCGCCGCACCACCTCCGGCACGGCGACGTGCCGTGAAGCCTGCGACTCGGCCGCCAGCTGCGCGAGGATCGCCAGCGTCAGCTCGTGCGGAGGCTCGGCGATCCGGATCGGCTGGAACCGGCGCTCGAGCGCGCGGTCGTTCTCGATGAAGCGCCGGTACTCGTCGTCCGTGGTCGCGGCGATGCACGCCAGCTCGCCGCGCGCCAGCGCCGGCTTGAGCTGGCTCGCCACGTCCGAGAGCCCCGGGATGCCGCCCGCGCCCATCAACGAGTGCATCTCATCAATGAAGAGCGCGATGCCCTCCTGCGAGGCCTCGGCCACCACCGCCTTCATGCGCGCCTCCAGGTCGCCCACCATGCGCGAGCCGGCCACCAGCGTCGAGGGCTGCAGCTCGACGATGCGCAGCCCCTTGAGCGGCGGCGGCACCCGGTCCTGCACGATGAGCAGCGCGAGCCCCTCGATGATCGCCGTCTTGCCCACGCCCGCCGCGCCCACCAGCGCCGGGTTGCGGGCGATGCGCCGGCACAGCGTCTCGATCACCATCTCGATCTCGCTGTCACGGCCCACCACGGGCATCAGCCTGCCGGCGCGCGCCAGCTTCGTGAGATCGCGCCCGAACTCGTCGAGCGTCGGCGTGGGGCGCAGCTTGCGAACGGCGGGCTGCGGCTGCGCGGACGGGCGCGTGGCCGTGCCCGGCGCGGTCGCCGTGGCGGCCGCGGCGGCGGAGGGAGCCGGCGCCGCGGCGCCGCCGACCGCGTAGCCCGAGCCCGCCAGGATCACGCGCGCGAGGTCGGTCTCGTAGACCCGCTGCATGCCGCGCGCCCGGGCCTGCTCGCTCGCCAGCCGCACTGCCCTCTCCCGGTCCAGCGCCTCGCCCGGCTCGTTCTGCGCGACGCGCTCGCGCAGCTCCGCGAGGGCGCCCGCCACGTCCAGGCCCTGGACCATGGAGGCGACCATCGGGGCGTGGCGCTCGAGCAGCGCGAGCAGCCAGTGGCGTATGCCCAGCACCGGGCCTTCCGCCTGCTTCGCCGCGGCGGCCTCGACCAGCAGCTCGGCGCCCGGACTGAGGGCGAAGGGAGGGTCCACGGGTTCCTGCGCGGCCATCGTGCCTCCGGGCGGGCCCGCCGCACGCGCGCGGCGTCCCAGTGTGAGCGGGAGAGGCCGGACGATACCGCCGCGCGCGGGGGGTTGTCCACGGCCGAGACGCGCCGTTGGTCACGGGCGCGCGCGCGTGGCGCCCCCGGCGACCGCGGGCGCCCGCCGATTCGCAGGGACGCTCGAAGCGCCGTTGCGCGCGGCCGCCCGGAGGCGCAATCTCCCCCGCGTCTCCCCCACGCGGCGCCGTCGCCGGAACGATCCACTGCCCCCCGCTCGCGAGGGAGGAGACATGGCCTCGATCACGCTCACCGTCAACGGGCGCGCCCGCGCGCTCGACGTGGACCCAGCGATGCCGCTGCTGTGGGCGCTGCGCGACACGCTCGGGCTCACCGGGACGAAATTCGGCTGCGGCATGGGCCAGTGCGGCGCGTGCACCGTGCATCTGGACGGCGAGGCGGTGCGCTCGTGCTCGACCACGGTGGCGGAGGCCGCCGGCCGCACGATCACGACCATCGAGGGCCTCGCGCCCGCGGTCGGCGCGAAGCTCCGCGGCGCCTGGCTCGCCGAGCAGGTGCCGCAGTGCGGCTACTGCCAGAGCGGGCAGATCATGAGCGCCGCCGCGCTGCTCGCGAAGCAGCCCGCCCCGCTCGACGCCGACATCGAGCGCGCGCTGTCGGGCAACCTGTGCCGCTGCGGCACCTACCCGCGCATCCGCGCCGCGATCCAGCGCGCGGCGAAGGGAGGTGCGCGATGACCACGCCCCGCATCACCCGCCGCGAGTTCCTCGAGACCACCGCGCTCGCCGGCGCCGGGCTCGCGATCGGCGTGCGCCTCGCGGACGCCGCGCCCGCGCGCGCCACCGCCGCGCTCCAAGCCGACGTGTGGCTGCGCGTCGGCGCCGACGGCCTCGTCACCGTGACCGTCGCCCGCTCCGAGCTGGGCCAGGGCGTGCGCACCGCGCTGCCCATGCTGGTCGCCGAGGAGCTCGAGGCCGACTGGAAGGACGTGCGCATCGAGCCGGCGATCGCCGCCGCGAAGTACGGCGACATGACCACCGGCGGCAGCATGAGCATCCGCTCGCTGTGGACGCCGCTGCGCCGGGCCGGCGCCGCCGCGCGCGCGATGCTGGTCGGCGCCGCCGCGCAGAGCTGGGGCGTCGAGCGCGCGACCTGCCGCGCCGAGAGCGGCACGGTGGTCCATGTCCCGAGCGGACGGAGGCTCGCCTACGGAGCGCTGGTGGCGCGCGCGGCGCAGCTCCCGGTGCCCGAAGACCCGCCGCTCAAGGACCCGAAGACGTTCCGCCTGCTCGGCACGCGCGTCGCGCGGCTCGACGTGCCCGCGAAGCTCGACGGCAGCGCGGTGTTCGGCCTCGACGTCCGCCTGCCCGGGATGCTCTTCGCCAGCGTCGCGCGCTGCCCGGTGCCGGGCGGCAAGGCCGCGGACTTCGACCCCGCGCCGGCGCTCGCCGTGCCCGGTGTGAGGCGCGTCGATCGCTGCGGCAGCGGCGTCGCGGTGCTCGCCGAGAACACGTGGGCCGCGTTCAAGGGACGCGAGGCGCTGAAGGTGAGCTGGGACGAAGGCGCGCTCGCCACGCTCGACAGCGGCGCGATCCGCCGCGCGTTCGAGGAGAAGGCGAAGCAGGTGGGCCTCCCGGCGCGCAAGGAGGGTCAGGGCGCCGCGGCGCTCGCCGGCTGCGCGCGCACGATCGAGGCGGTCTACGAGGTGCCCTACCTGGCCCACGCCGCGCTCGAGCCCGTCAACTGCACCGCGCGCGTGACCGCGGACGCGTGCGAGGTGTGGGCGCCCACCCAGAGCGCGAGCGACGCGCTGGAGTGGGCGGCGCGCACCGCGGAGATGAAGCCCGAGGCCGTGACCGTGCACACCACGCTGGTGGGCGGCGGCTTCGGCCGGCGGCTGATGCAGGACTACGTCGCGCAGGCCGTGATGCTGGCGAAGGCGGCCGGCGTCCCGGTCCAGGTGGTGTGGACGCGCGAGGACGACACGCGCCACGACTTCTACCGTCCCGCGACCTACAACCTGCTGCGCGCCGGCCTCGATGCGAACGGCTCGCCGGTGGCGTGGACCCATCGCATCGTCGGACCGAGCATCCTGGGCCAGCTCGTGCCCGAGATGCGGGGCGGCCTCGATCGCAGCTCGGTGATGGGCGCGGCCGACCTGCCCTACGCCATCCCGAACCTCGAGGTGGACTGGGTGCTGCACGATCCCGGCGTCCCGGTCGGCTGGTGGCGCTCGGTCGGCAGCTCGCAGAACGCATTCGTCACCGAGTGCTTCGTGGACGAGGTGGCCGCCGCCGGCGGACACGACCCGCTGGCGTTCCGGCGCGCGCTGCTCCGGGACCAGCCGCGCCACCTCGCGGTGCTGAACCTGGCGGCGGAGAAGGCCGGCTGGGGCGCGCCGCTGCCTCCGCGACGCGGGCGCGGCCTCGCCGTGCACGGCTCGTTCGGCAGCTTCGTCGCGATGGTCGCCGAGGTCGCGGTGGCAGACGACGGCGCGGTGAAGGTGGAGCGCGTGGTGTGCGCCGTGGACTGCGGCATGGTCGTGCATCCCGGCCTGGTCGAGGCGCAGATGGAGAGCGCCGTGGCGTTCGGCCTCTCCGCCGCGCTCCACGGCGAGATCACGATCGAGCAGGGCGCGGTGGTGCAGAGCGGATTCGACGACTACCCGGTGCTGCGCCTGGACGAGATGCCGGCGGTCGAGGTGCACCTCGCGCCGAGCGGTGACGCCGTGGGCGGCATCGGCGAGCCCGGCGTGCCGCCGGTGGCGCCCGCGGTGGTGAACGCGATCGCCGCGGCGACGGGGAAGCGGGTGCGCAGGCTGCCGGTGCGGGCGGAGGAGGTGCGGAAAGGCTAGCGACGGACTCGACCTCGTCCACCGGGGTCGTCTGCCTTTGCGCCGGCATCCCGCCCGGGCTCGAAGCCTGTCCGTGCGACCGACGCGCAGCGCCGGCGCTCGCGCTCGCCACCCTCGCGGTATCCCCCCGGCTACCCTTCGACCCTCCTCCCGGTCTCCCCCGCCCCCCTCCAGCCCGCGCCACCGCCCGCCGATAACCCCCCGGCAAGGCCGCAGCCCGCGGGCAGCCCTCAGATGCCGCCGCGGTCGCGGCGCCGCTCGCAACGAATAGCCAGGGACGGTCATGTCGTCATTCTTCTCCAGCCTCAGGCTGCGCCTGCTCTGCCTGGCGCTGCTCGCATTGCTGCCGGCGGCGGGGCTCGCTCTCTACTCAGGCTTCGAGCAGCGCCGCATGGCGGCTCAGCAGGCGCATGCCGAGGCGCAGCGGCTCACCCGCCTGACCTCGGCTTCGATCGAGCAGACGATCGCGAGCGCGAACCAGCTGCTGGTGGCGCTCGCGCACCTGCCTGAGGTGCGCGAGGAGCGCGCGGGGAGTTCAAGCGCGATCTTCGCGAACCTGCTCCGCGAGCATCCGACCTACGCGAACCTGGGGCTGGTGGCGCCGGACGGCCACCTGGTCGCGAGCGGGGTCCCCTTCACGGGCCGCATGGACCTCTCCGACCGCGGCTGGTTCCGCCGCGCGCTCGCGCAGCGCGGCTTCGTGGTGGGCGGCTACCAGATCGGCCGCGTCACGCGCAGGGCCACGCTCAACGTGGCCTGCCCGGTGCGAGACGCGGGGGGCCGGATGCGCGGGGTCGTGTTCGCCGCGATCGACCTGGGCTATCTCAACGGCTACGCGGCGCGCACCGAGCTGCCCGCTGGCGCGGCGCTCATGGTGGTGGACCGCCGCGGCGTCATCCTCGCGCGCTATCCCGAGCCCGAGCGCTGGGTGGGCCGCCTGCTGCCCGAGGCGCCTTCGGTGCGCGCGGTGCTCGCGCAGGGCGCCGGAACGGCGGTGGTGCGCGGCCTCGACGGAGTGACGCGGCTGTGGAGCTTCAACCCGATCCCGGGCGGACCCGAGGCCAGCGCCTACGTGGCGTTCGGCCTGTCGCGCGACGCAGCGTACGCCCGGGCCGACCGCGTGCTGCGGCAGAGCCTGCTCGTGCTGGCGGCGGTGCTGGTCCTGGCGCTGCTCGCAGCCTGGGCGGGCGCGAAGCTCTTCATCCTGCGGCGCATGGATGCGCTGGCGAGTACCACGGAGCGCATCAGCCGCGGCGACCTGGCGGCGCGCACCGGGATGTCCGGGAAGGGCGACGAGCTGGACCAGCTCGGCTGCGCCCTGGACGCGATGGCGGCGAGCCTCAGGTCCGGGCGCGCGACGCGGA
Source organism: Candidatus Eiseniibacteriota bacterium (assembly GCA_016223045.1). Lineage (GTDB taxonomy): Bacteria > Eisenbacteria > RBG-16-71-46 > RBG-16-71-46 > RBG-16-71-46 > JACRPT01. The sequence continues at coordinate 24,666 of JACRPT010000108.1, read as the reverse complement.
ACAGGCGGCGGCGGCGCTGCGCGAGAGCGAGCACCGGTTCCGCAGCCTCGCCGACGGCACGCCGGTGCTGCTGTGGGTCACGGACGAGAGCATGGCGTGCACCTTCGTCAACAAGCCCATGCTCGACTTCTCGGGATGCCGCCTGGAGGAAGTGGCCGGCGACGGATGGGTCCAGGGTGTGCATCCCGACGACCGGGCGCGACTGCTCGGCATGGCGGAGTTCGCGTACCGCTCGAAGCAGCCGTTCACGCTCGAGCACCGTGTGCGCCGCCACGATGGCGTGCACCGCTGGGTGCTGGACACGGCGGTGCCCCAGTTCACCGCCGAGGGCGCTTTCACCGGCTACATCGGTTCGTGCGTGGACATCACCGAGCGCCGTGCGATGGAGGAAGCGCTGCGCGAGAGCCAGGAGCGCTTCCAGGCCTACATGGACAACAGCCCGGCGGTAGCGTTCCTGAAGGACGAGGACGGCCGCATGCTCTACGTCAACCGGCCCTTCGAGACCTTCTTCCAGACCACGCTCGAGCAGATCCGGGGCAAGTCGGACGCCGAGCTGTGGCCACCGGAGACCGCGCAGCAGCTCCGCGAGCACGACCTGGCGGTGCTGGAGAGCGGGCAGCCCACGCAGATCTACGAGGACGTGCCCGCGCCGGACGGCACGCCGCACCACTGGCTGGTGCTCAAGTTCCCGGTCGTCGAGCCCTCGGGCGCGCGGCGCGTCGGCGGCACGGCGATCGACGTCACCGAGCAGAAGGCGCTCGAGCGTCAGCTCCACCACTCGCAGAAGATGGAGGCCATCGGGCGCCTGGCGGGCGGCGTGGCGCACGACTTCAACAACCTGCTCACCGCGATCCAGGGCTTCAGCGAGCTGCTGCTGCGCCGCCCGGACGTCCACGCGGCCGCGAAGCGCGATCTCGAGGAGATCCACAAGGCCGCCGTGCGCGCCGCGGGCCTCACGCGCCAGCTGCTCGCGTTCAGCCGCCAGCAGGCGACGCAGCCGCGCGTGCTGGACCTGAACGACGTGGTCGCCGACCTGAGCAAGATGCTGCGCCGCGTGATCGGCGCCGACATCCAGCTCCAGACCGTCGCGGCCGCGGGGCTGGGCCGGGTCCGGGTGGACCCGGGGCAGATCGAGCAGGTCATCGCGAACCTGGTCGTCAACGCGCGCGACGCGATGCCGCGCGGCGGGCGCGTGCTGGTCGAGACCGCGAACGCCGAGGCCGGCGCGGGGCCGCGGGCCTGCGCGGAACTCGCGCCGGGCCCCTGCGTCGTGCTGAGCGTGAAGGACACCGGCATCGGCATGGACGCGGAGACCATGCGGCACATCTTCGAGCCGTTCTTCACCACCAAGGACGCCGGCAAGGGCACCGGGCTCGGGCTTTCGACCGTGTACGGCATCGTCCGGCAGTGCGGCGGCGACATCGCGGTGCAGAGCGAGCCGGGGCGCGGGACGACGTTCAGCATCTACCTGCCGCGCGTAGAGGAAGAGGTCGAGGCGACCGCGGGCGTGCCGGCGCGCGTCGAGCTCAAGCGCGGCGCCGGGACCGTGCTGCTGGTCGAGGACGAGGACATGGTGCGCGGCCTGGTGCGCGAGACCCTGGAACTGGCGGGATACGAAGTGCTCGAGGCGCGCCACGGCAAGGAAGCCCTCACGGTCTGCGAGCAGCATCCCGGCCCCATCCACCTGATGGTCACGGACGTGGTGATGCCCGAGATGGGCGGCCCCGAGCTGGTGAAGCACCTGCCCACCAGGCGGCGCGGGATGAAGGTGCTGTTCCTCTCCGGCCACGCGCAGGCGGCGTTCGACCACCCGGACCTGACCTCCACGAAGGCCGCGTTCCTGCAGAAGCCCTTCGCGCTCGACGCGTTCACCCGCAAGGTGCGCGACGTGCTCGACGAAGCCGCGTAAGTCTCCGAGCCCGGAGCGGGTGGAGGCCCCAAGCGAGACTCCCGGTAGCGGTCGGCTTCGAAAGCCGACCGCGGGAACCGGGGAGTGAGCGGAGCCAGGAAGGCGGAGCGGACCCGCTTGCGCGGGTGCCCGGTCTCGCGTGGTGCCTCCACCCGCTCCGGGCCCAGCACTGTCTCCGTCGCGCACCTAGCGCCCTCCTCTGCTAGTCTCGCCCCGTGCGCTTCGCCCCCCTCGTCCTGGCCGCTCTGTGCGTGCTCGTACTGTTCACGGGCCTCGACCGCGTCGGCGTGCTCGACACGCGCGAGGCGCGCGACGCCGCGGTGGCGCGCGAGCTGATCGCGCGGCAGGAGGCGCTCACGCCAGTGCTGGCCGGCGAGCCGCTCTACGAGAAGCCCGTGGTGGCCTACGCGTCCGAGGTGCTCGCGCAGGCGCTCGGTCCCGACGCGCCGCGGCGCTCGCGCCAGATTCGCGGCCTGCTCGCCGTGGCGTTGCTGCTCGTCACCGCCACCGCGGGTGCGCGTCACTTCGGCCCGCGGGCCGGCGTGTTCGCGGCGGGCGTGCTGCTTACCGGCGTGGCGCTCCCGCTCGCCGCGCGCAGCGACGGCACCCAGCTGCTCGGCACCCTGCTCGCGTGGGTCGGCTGCGAGGGGCTCGCGGACGTGGTGTTCGGGCGCGCGCAGGGCCGCGACCTGCGCCTGGTCGTGACGTACGGCGCGCTCGCCGCGGCGCTGGTGTGCGCCGGGCCGCTGTCCGCGCTGTGGCCGCTCGGCGGGCTCGTGCTCTACCTCGCGCTCGCGCGCGACCGCGAGCACCTGCGCCGCGCGCGTCTGCCGGCCGGGCTGCTCGTCATGCTGGGAATCGCGCTGCCGTGGTACGGCGCGATGGCCGAGCGCCATGGCGCCGCGTTCCTCGCGCACGCGCCGTTCTTCCCCTACGCGTCCGCGCCGCGCGGCCCGTGGTACGCAGGCCCGCTGCTCGCGCTGTCGTTCCTGGTCGTGGGCGGGTTCCCGTGGAGCGTGCTGCTGCCCGGCGCGGCGCTGCACGCCGCGACCTGGTGGCGTACGCGCGGCCGGACGCTGCTCTCGATCGGGCCCGGCGGGCCCGACGTGCTGGCCGGCGCGCCGCTCGAGCGCGAGCGGCGCGAGGAGGGCGCGGCGCACTTCTTCATCGCCTGCCTGCTCGCCTCGCTCGTCCCGGTCGCGCTCTACCCCGCGCCGCCGCTCACCGCGGTGCTGCCCGCGCTGCCCGCGGCGGCACTGCTGTGCGGGCGGCTGCTCGACCACCTGTTCGAGGACGCGCCGCGCGTCGAGAAGCCGCTGGCGCAGGCGACGCGGATGCTCGCGTTCGCGGGCAGCGCCGCCGCGCTGCTCGTGAACCTGCTCGCCGCGCGCGTGCGCGAGGCCGCGCCCGAGCTGCGGCTGCTCGCGACCGCGCTGTTCGTGACCTCGTGGCTGCCGTTCCTCGCCGGCTTCATGAAGCGCCCGCGGCTCGCCGCGCTGCTGCTGGCCCTGCCGGTCGCGGCCGGCGTGCCGGTGGTATCGCTGCGCGTGCTGCCGGCGATGGAGGACTGGCTGAGCGCGCGCAGCGTGGCGCAGGCGATGGAGGCGGTCGCGCCGCCGCGTGCGCCGCTGGTGCTCCCGGACGCGCCGCCCGCGTCGTTGCGCTACTACCTGCGCCGCGACCTCGTCGTGGCGCCACCCGTGCCGGGCACGCTGCGCGAGGCGCGCGCGTCCGACGGGCTCGCCTACCTCGCGTTCCCGCCCGCGCGCGAGCGCGACGTCGCGGCCGCACAGGTCCACCCGCTCGAGATCCTGCTGCGCACGCCGGGCCTGGTGCTCGCGCGCGTGCGGCCGGGGTGAGGACGCACCCGGCTTTCGCCCGCGCCGTCGGCGCGCCGTCCGCTCGCGCGGCCCGGCGCGGGTGACGAGAGGGTCCGGTTCGCACCTGCGTTGTCGGCACGCCCGCCGCGCGCGGGCCGCGAATCGTGCGGCCGGATGACACGTCCGAAAACGACCAGCGCGGACGGCTTCGCGGGTGTATAACGGCGGCATGGAACTCGACTCCGACGCCTGCTACCGCGCCTTCGCCAGCCGCGACCGCCGCTTCGACGGCCGCTTCTTCACGGCCGTCCTCTCGACCGGGATCTACTGCCGGCCGGGCTGCCCGGCGCGGCTGCCGCGGCCGCGCAACGTGCGCTTCTTCGCGTGCGCGGCGGCCGCCGAGGAGGCCGGCTTCCGGCCCTGCCTGCGCTGCCGCCCCGAGACCGCGCCCGGCTCGCCCGCGTGGCTCGGTACCTCGGCGACGGTGAGCCGCGCGCTGCGCCTGATCGCGGACGGCCAGCTCGACCGCGGCGGCGTCGGATCGCTCGCGGCGCGGCTCGGCGTCGGCGCGCGCCATCTGCGCCGGCTGTTCGCGGCGCACGTCGGCGCCTCGCCGCTCGCGGTCGCCGGCACGCGGCGCGCCCACTTCGCGCGCCGGTTGCTGGACGAGACCGACCTGCCGATGAGCGAGATCGCGCTGGCCGCCGGGTTCGGGAGCACGCGGCGCTTCAACCACGCGATCCGCGACACGTTCCGCCGCACGCCGCTCGAGCTGCGCCGCGCGCGTGGCCGGCAGCCGCACGTGGACGCCGCGGAGGGCCTGGTGCTCCGGCTCCCCTGCCGCCCGCCGCTCGACTGGGACGCCATGCTCGCGTTCCTCGGGGCGCGCGCCATCCCCGGCGTCGAGGCGGTGGAGGGCGGCGCGTACCGGCGCACCATCGAGGTGGACGGCGTGCGCGGCAGCCTGGAGGCGCGGGCGCTGCCGGGCGAGCACGTGCTGGCGCTGCGGCTCAGGCTCTCCGCGCCGCGCGACCTGATCGGCGTGGCCGAGCGCGCGGGCCGCCTGTTCGACCTGCACGCCGACACGGCGGCGATCGCGGCGCATCTCTCGCGCGACCCGCTGCTGAGGCGCGCGCTCGCGGGCCGCGCGGTGCGCGTGCCGGGTGCGTGGGACCCGTTCGAGCTGGCGGTGCGCGCGGTCCTCGGCCAGCAGGTATCGGTGCGCGGCGCGGTGACACTGGCCGGCCGGCTGGTGCGCGCCTGCGGCGCGCCGCTCGCCGCGGGTGGCGGGCTCACCCATCTCTTCCCCACGCCGGCCCGGCTCGCGGAGGCCGACCTCGCGGGGATCGGGCTCACGCGCGCGCGGGCCCGGGCGCTGCAGTCGCTCGTCACCGCGGTGCGCGACCGCACGCTGCGCTTCGATGCGCTCGGCACGCTCGACCAGGCGGTGGCGAAGCTGGCGGCGCTGCCCGGCATCGGGGCATGGACCGCGCACTACGTGGCGATGCGCGCACTCGGCGAGCCCGACGCGTTCCCGGCCGGCGACCTCGGCGTGCGCCACGCGCTGGCGCGCGGCGGCAGGCTCCCCTCCGCGCGCGCAGCCGAGGCGCGCGCGGAAGCGTGGCGGCCGTGGCGGGCCTATGCGGTGATGACGCTGTGGACCCGCGGGAGCACGGGCTCCCGCAGAACGCAGGAGTCGCGATGATCCCGCAGACCGCGAGAGTGAGGACGCCGATCGGCGTCGTGGTGATGGCGCTGTGGACCCGCGGGGGCACGGGCTCCCGCAGAACGAAGGAGTCGCGATGATCCTGCAGACCGCGAAGGTGAGGACGCCGATCGGCGTCGTGGTGCTCCACGCGAGCGAGGCCGGGCTGTGCGGACTGGACTTCGAGGATACCGGGCAGCGCACGCTGGAGTGGCTCGAGCGGCGCTTCGGCGCGTGCGCCGCGCGTGAGGCGCGCGACCCGGCGGGCGCCGGCACCGCGCTCGCCGCCTACTTCGACGGCGAGGTGAGCGCGCTGGACGCGGTGGTCGTGGACATGGGAGGCACGCCGTTCCAGCGTCGCGTGTGGGAGACCCTGCGCATCATCCCGGCCGGGAAGACCTGGTCGTACTCCGATCTCGCGCACGCGGTCGGCGCGCCGCGGGCGGTGCGTGCGGTCGGCGCCGCGAACGCGAGGAACCCGGTTTCGCTGATGGTGCCCTGCCACCGCGTGATCGCCGCGGACGGCACGCTCGGCGGCTACGGCGGAGGACTCGAGCGCAAGCGCTGGCTGCTGGCGCACGAGGCGGCAGCCAACGGCTCGGCGCTCCCGCTCGCGATGGCGCAGACGGCGGCGCTCTAGCCTCCGCCCCGGCTGAGCGCGCCGGAGCGGGGCAGGCGGCGCTGATCTGACCCGGCGGATCGGTCGGACTACAGCCGCCGACCGGGCCGCCTGTGCGACCGCGCGGTGCGAGCACTCGGGTGGCCGCACGGTGCGGAATTCCGGGCGACCGCATCGTGCGGCCGCTCCACCGACGGAGCGTCGCGCCGCGCCGCCCGGCGTGCTAGGGTCGCCGCGACCCTCGCATTCCTGCCCACCCGAGAGGCCGCACATGAAGCACTTCGCGTCTGCCGCGCTGATGCTGCTCGGCCTGCCCGCCGTCGCGCTCGCCGATCCCTTCTCGGACTTTCGCATCCCCGATCACTCGTGGCGGAGCGGCTTCCTCGGTAGCAGCGTGTCCGGCTGGCGCGCCACGTCCGGCGGCCAGGATCAGGAGACCCGCCAGTCCGCGCTGTCTTCGTCCCTGAACACGAGCCTGTTCCTCGCCCGCGACTCCGACCGGCTGCAGCACGAGCTCGGGCTGCGCCTCTCCGGGAACCTGGGCGGCTGGGACCGCAACGACCGGGAGACCTACCCGGGGTACGCCGAGCGCACCGGCGACAGCCGCTCGCAGAGCGCGAGGGAGTCCTGGCAGCTCTCGGGCTTCCTCAGCGCCTATCCCTGGGAGATGCCGCTGGGGTTCGGCCTCTCGGGATCGGGAGCCGGCTCCTACCGCCAGGCCTTGAGCCGCGAGAACCGCCGCGAACAGTGGTTCGGTCCGCCGAACGGGCGCCGGGAAGGGAACTACGACTCTGACCAGCACGAGTACGCCTACGAGATCACGCTCTCTGCCTTCGCGGGTCTCGGCCGTGTGCGCGACGCCTCGGTGGTCTACGACGCCTGGGTGCTGGAGGAGCGGCTGCGCGAGACCGGCGCCATCACCCGGCCGCTCTCGAAGCAGGCACGCGAGAAGCTGGCGTCCCTGTATTTCATCGGACCCCGCTACGGCTCCGCCCACGACCGGCCGGACCGCTACGCGTGGCGCGACATGGAGCGCATCCTGCGCGAAGACGGGGCCCTGGGGGAACGCGGGCTTGACCCCTACAGTCTGCTGCGCGTGCGCGAGCCGTATGCCCGCCTGTGGGTCCTGCGGATGCGCGGCTGGTTCGCCGGCCCGGTCCTCGACGACCGTCACTCCCACTGGGTGTGGCGCGACGACCTCGCATCGAGCACCCGTGAGTACCAGGCCGACTCGCTCGTGAACAGCGCGACCTCGATCCGGGGACTCCGGGATGTGACGTCGTTCGACGACGTGAACCTCGGGGCCCAGGCCGAGTACCACCTCCCGATGGGCTGGCGCTGGCAGTTCGACGTCGCGTCGCGCGTGACCGTTCCCGTGCGGCCGGGTTGGAGCGGACTCCACGCCTCCACGAACGCCCAGGCGGCCTGGCTGATCGCCGACAGGTGGGGAGTCCTGGCCCGGTTGTCCCACTTCCGCGACATCCTGGAGCGCGACCGCGGGGACCGGCTCTTCGCGGACTCCTGGAGCGCGAGCTACGGCGCCCAGTTGAGCTGGTACGTCGAGGACCACGTGCAGCTCGGCGCGGCGCTGTGGGAGATGCAGGGGCGCAGCTTCGACCCATCCTCGTGGAACGGCAGGTTCGCGCGATCCACCCAGCTCCAGGTCGGCTTCAGCTACCGCTTCCTCGGGGCGCTGGACGCGCCCGGGCTGATCGAGCCGGTGCGGCGCCTGCCCTGAGCGGGGCGGGTGTTCGCACCGCTGCGACATTCCTCGCCGCGCCGAAGCTCTCGCTGAGACGCGCCCGCGCCGGTCGAGCCGCTCCGACTCCTGCACCGAGCGCCGCGGGCGCCCTCGCCGCGCCGCTCTCACCGCGCCGGCCCCGTCGCCGCGGGCGGCGCGTCGAGCGCGGCGTGACCCGGCTCCGCGCCCAGCCAGCTGTGCGGGACCATGAACACCAGCAGCATGAGCAGCGCCGCGAACGCCGCCCAGCCCCTCCCGTCCCGGCCCTGTCTCAGGGCGAGCACGGCCCCGATCCAGCCGGCCAGCGCGATCAGGGTCTTGTTGTCGGTGAGATCGCTCCCGACCGGGAACCCGGTCCACCACGAGCCGGAAGTGGCGTGCACCACGATCGGGCCCAGCACCAGGCCGCCGATGAAGAGCAGCGCGAGCGCCCGGTAGGCGAGCGGCTTCACGTTCCCCCGCGGGTCGAACACCTCGAGCCCGGCGCGGGTCGAGTACAACAGGGCCGCGAGCATGAACAGGATGTGCGGGACGAGGAGCCACGGCGGGACGTGCTGGCGGAAGCGCAGCGTCGCCGGACCCGCCGTGGGGATCAGCGCGGAGTCGCCCTCGCGCACCAGCCGCAGCCGGTACCAGAGCTTGCCGCCGATCCCCTGGTGCGGCAGCTCGCCCACCAGCGATTCACCTTCGCGTCGCAGCGGCACCGCGGTCCAGGGGTCCGTGCTGCGGAAGCGCTTCCACTCCAGCGTCCCCGAGACGTCCGCGGGCACCTGGCCGAGCTCCACGCGGTGATCGCCCGGGCCGGCGTGGGTGCGGTCGAGCGCGCCGCGGAACGTGGTCGCGCCGAGCCGCGCGCTCACCGGCAGGGCGTAGGTGGGCCCGGACGCGCGCTGCCAGTGGGCGGAGAAGGCGGTCACGACGATGGCGATGATCCACAGCCACACGGAACGTCTCATGGCGGCTCCCGGCGTTCGGGGTCGAGGCTCGTTCCGGAGTCCCCCGGACACGGGCTTTCGCGGGCGCGGCCGGGGCAGTTCCGGGTCCGCCGTCGCGGGGTCGGGCGAACGGCACGCATCATAGACGAACGGCAGGGCGGCGGGAGCGGTCCTCAGGCGTGCGGCAGAGCCGGCTCGATGATCAGAGCGCGCTGGAGCGCGTGCGCTGGCGTTCGGGCTCCGCGGCCAGCGTCGCAGCGGGGTTCCGGGGGCGCGGCAGGCGCAGGGCGCGCCCGGTCCCGGCCAGGGCCAGCAGCAGGGAGAACGCCCCGAACCAGGGCGCCTCGACGAACAGCCGCAGGTACTCGCGGCGGACCGGCTCGGACCAGGCGCCCACGTCCACCGAGGCCTGGGTGACCGCGAAGCTCACCAGCAGGAAGCTGCCGGAGAGCACGGCGACGACCGAGAGGAGCGCGGCGAGCGCCTCGCCCGCGCGATCCACGCGGCCCGCCCCGTAGCGGTACGCCCAGCCCACCAGCCAGCCCATGCCGGCGGCCGCGGGCAGGGCGGCCGGCTCGGCCAGCACGGCAAGCCCCGACCAAGCCAGGGTGGCGAGCAGCAGGGCGCCCAGGCCGTACAGGGCGCCGACGGCATGGGCGGCCGGCGGCGGCCCGGGGGAGTGAGGGTCCACGGCACGGGTTTTCGACGCCCGGGAGGGCGAACTGAACCACGGCGATCTCTGGTCTCCGTCGGCTCACGATATTTCGTGACTTGCGAAATGTCGTGGACTATGGTCGCCGCGGTCACACCATGAGCCCGAGCAAGGAAGCCTCGCTGTTGCAGGCCATTGAGCCCGCGCTCCGTTCCCTGGCGGAGGGTGCCGCTGCGGCTTCCGACGGGGTGCTCTCCCGCACCTGGCTGGTGGGCCCGGGCGACCTGTGCGAACAGTGCCCGATGCGCCCGGAGTGCCCGGATCAGCGGCGCTGCCTCCACCTGGTCGCGAGCGCCGGCTCAACCACGCGGGTGGACGGCCCATTCCGGCGCATTCCCATCGGGGCGCGGCTGGTCGGCGGGATCCCGGTGACGCGCCAGGCGCTGGTCCTCCGCGACGATCTCGCCGCGCGCGGCGTGGCCGAGGCCTCGTGGCTCGGCCTCCACCGGGTGCGGAGCTTCGGCGCCTGGCCGCTCGCCTACGGCCAGGGCTGCATCGGGGTGCTCGCCCTGTTCTCACGCGGGACGCTCGAGGGCCGCGAGCTGGCGGCGGTCGAGCACGCGGTCCGGCTCGGCGCGCTCGCGCTCGGCAACCTGCGCGCCTTCCGCGACCTCGCGGCCGAGCGCAACCGGCTGGTCGCGCGCAACGCCCGGCTGCGCGGCGGCCAGCCCCTGCCCGAGGACCTGGCGGGGCCGCTGCCGGCGCCGGTCGCGCTCGCGGCGGCAGCAGCAACCGCACCCCCCGTGCCACGCGCGGTGGCGGCGGTGATCGCGGCGCCCGGCGCGGGCGCGCCGTCCGCCGGCACCGCGACGTTCGTCGCCACGCCTGCCGCAGCGCCCACTCCACCGCCCGCGCCCGAGCCCACCGCCCTCACCACGCTCGCCGAGGCGCAGCGGCGCGCCATCGAGCGCGTGCTCCGGCACACCGGCGGGCGCGTCAGCGGACCGCAGGGCGCGGCGGTCATCCTCGGCCTCAAGCCCACCACGCTCGAGTCGAAGATGAAGAAACTCGGCGTGAGGAAGCCGCGGCGGTAGAGCCTCCGCGGCGCGCCCCCTGCCGGTCCCGTCGAGCCGGGGGGCGGCGCGCCGCCGCACCGACGACCGGGCGTCGCGTTGCGTTCCCCGCCGGACCGGCAGGCCGAAGTGCAGCGCGACCCAGCGCCGGCGACCGCCCGGCGCCCGGCGACCCGCGCCGGTTCCGACCTCCTCCGTGAACGCGGTGCGCTCCCCGCCCACGGTGTTCACGCCCGCGGTTTCCGCGCTCGAAAGCCTTGACGTGCCCCGCGCGCGGGTCGAGACTGCGCGCGCCCTGCTCCCGAGGCGAGGAAGGGAGGTGAGGAGAATGAAGCAGGGCCGGAAGTACCTTCCCCTGTGCGCGGCGCTCCTGATGCTCGGCGCCGGCGCGGCGCTCCCCGCGCACGCCGCACGCGCGAAGGCGCCCGTGGCCGCCGCCACGGCGAAGGCGAAGCAGACCACGCGCCAGTTCACCGGCTACGTCACCGCGAACGACAAGACCAGCCTCACGGTCGAGAAGCGCGGCAAGCAGCCGAAGACGATGGTGTTCTCGAAGCACGCCGAGATGAAGAACACCGGCGAGATCGAGAAGGACGCCCGCGTCACGGTGTACTACCGTGAGGAGGGCGGCCACGCCGTCGCAGTGCGCGTGGTGGTGAAACCCCAGAGCTCGGCCGCGAACGAGCGCTGACGGGCGGTCCGCACCGGGCGAGCCTCCGCGCCCGGGCGCGGCGCCACGGGAGCACGAGGCGCGAGACATCGCGCCTTCGCCCGTCCAGCCGCTCACTGCCGGCCGTGAACGGGAGGATGCACCGGTGAGCCCCGACGAAGCCGAGATCATCCGCGTCCACCAGGAGTTCGCGAAGTGCTGGAGCCGCGGCGATGCGCGCGGCGCCGCGGCGGTGTTCGCCGACGACGGCGTGCGCGTGGGCGCACGCGGCGACGTGCAGCGCGGCCGAGCCGCGATCGAGCACGCGCTCGACGCGCTGTTCCACGGGAACTTCCGCGGCGCCAACGTGACCCTCGGCATCAACACGGTGCGGCTGCTCGGAACCGAATACGCGCTGTGGCAGGCGTCGCTCGAGATCTTCGTGCCGGGCGGCCCGCACCTGCGCGGCCACGCGCTCGACGTCATGCACAGGCGCGACGGCCGCTGGTGGGTGCTGGAGTCGCATCCCAAGCTGTTCCCACCGACGGGTCCCTGAGGGCCACGCGACCGGCCGTCGCGGCGCGCGGCGCGCGACCGGAGCGCCACGACGCTCCGGCACGCCGCTCTTGGCCGGCGGCTTCCGCTCCGCTACCCTGCGTGGCGGTTTCCCCACGTCCCTTCCATCTTCGCGGAGCTCCCCGATGGCACCTCGCGTCCTCCCGCTGTCCTTCGCCCTCGCGTTGAACGCCGCCTTCGCCTGCGCCGCCGGCCCGCCTGCGGCGCCGCCGGCCGCGAAGGGTCCGGCCGCGAAGCCCGACGCCTTCACGCTCGATCACCTGCTCACGCTGAGCAGCATCAGCCAGCTCTCCTGGTCGGCGGACGGCCGGCGGCTCGCGTTCGTGGTGACCGCGCCGGACACCGCCGAGGACTCGAACAACCAGGACCTCTGGCTGCTCGACCTGCCCGAAGGTCGGGTCACGCGCCTGACGCGCCACCCCAAGAACGACTTCGGCCCGACCTTCTCGCCCTCCGGCGACACGCTCGCGTTCATCGCGAACCGCGGCAGCGGCGACGACGCGAAGGCGGCGATCTGGATGATGTCGCTCAGGGGCGGCGAGCCGTGGGCGTTCGGCACGACCGACGAGTCGGTGAGCGAGGTCGCGTGGTCGCCCGACGGAAGGTGGCTCGCGTACGTCAGGCTCGACACGCTGCCGAAGCAGGTGCGCGAGTGGCGCAAGAAGAAGTGGGACCACGTGGTCGAGGACGAGCGGCTCCAGTACCCGAGCCTGTGGGTGGTGGACGCGGCGGGCGGCAAGCCGCGCCGGCTCACCTCGAACGAGCACGTGTGGAACGTGCGCTGGTCGCCGGACTCCAGGCGCCTGGCGTTCCTCACCAGCCCGACCGGCAAGGTGGACGACGAGAACCGGACGGATCTCGCGATCGTGCCGATGGAGCCGGCTGGGTCGAGCGCCACCGGGGCGGAGCGCAGGCTCGGCGTGATCGCCGCGCCCTTCGCGTGGTCGCCCGACGGAAAGTGGATCGCGTGGGCGGGCGGCAGCGACCGCGGGAAGTACGTCGAGAAGAGCGCCCTGTGGGTGGCGTCCGCGGAGGGCGGGGCGCCCGCGAACCTCACCGCCTCGTTCGACGAGGACGCGAAGGAGCCGGCATGGAGCCCGGGCTCGGACACGCTCTACTTCCACTCCGCGCGGCGCGTGACCACCGTGCTCGCCGCGGTGCCGCGCGACGGCGGCGCGGTGACGCTAGGCCCGGACCGCGACGCGGAGGCGGGCGCGCCGGTGGTGGCGAGCGACGGGCGCATGGCGTGGGTGCAGTCGGGCGCGACCGCGCCGTCCGAGGTGTGGGTCGCCGACCGCGCGGGGCTCCCCGGCCGGAGGATGACCGATCTCAACGCCGGCATCGCGGAGCTGGCACTCGGCGCGACGCGCGCGGTGCAGTGGACCAGCAGCGACGGCGTGAAGATCGAGGGACTGCTGCTGCGGCCGGCCGGCGCCGCGGCGAAGGCGCCGCTCAAGACGCTGGTGCTGCTCCACGGCGGACCCTACGCGGCGCGCTACGCGCTCGGCTTCCAGAGCACGCCGCAGTACTTCGCCGCGCACGGCTACCAGGTGTTCATGCCGAACTTCCGCTCGAGCGGCGGCTACGGCACCGCGTTCATGCTGAGGAAGCGCAGCGACTGGGGCTTCCAGGACTGGCTGGACGTGGCGAGCGGCGTGGACAGCCTGGTGAGGTGGGGGCTCGCCGACGCGAAGCGCCTGGGCGTCTACGGCGGCTCGTACGGTGGCTACCTCTCGGCATGGGCGATCACGCAGACCGGCCGCTTCAAGGCCGCGTGCGTGCTGGCGGGCGCGGTGGACCTGCCCGCGCTGTTCGGGCAGAGCGACACGCACCAGTACCGCGCGTTCGAATTCGAGGGCTACCCGTGGCAGACGCCCGAGAAGTGGCGGCGCTCCTCGCCCATCACCTACATCCAGGACGCCAGGACGCCGACGCTCATCATCATCGGCGAGAACGACCAGCGGATCCCCTACCCGCAGGCGCAGCAGCTCTACAACGCGCTCGTCAACCTGGGCGTGCCCGCCGAGTTCGCGCACTACCCGCGCGAGGGCCACGGCCTGCGCGAGCCACGCCACCGCGCCGACCAGACCACGCGCATGCTGCGCTGGTTCGACCGGTGGATGAGGTGACGTGAGGCGGGCCGCGGCCGCAGCGCGCGCCCCGGAGCAGCGCCCGCGGAGCGCGGCCCCGCTCCGGGCGAAGCGACGCGCGCGCCGGGGCCGGGCGGCCGGGGGCCGCGCCCGCGGGGCCGCGGCCTCGCTCCTGCTGCGGCGCCTCGCGCGCCTGCGCCTGGCCTATGGCGGCGACGCGGCGGCGCGCAAGCTCGCCCTGCTGCGCCCGCTCGAGCGCGCGGCGCTCGGCAGAGCGCGCGAGGTCGAGAGGCTGCACGAGATCCTGTGCTTCCTGCGCGCGTACCCGGACGACCCGCCGGTGCTCGCGCGGGTCGAGCGCATGCTCGAGCGCTTTGCGCGCCGCCGGGACCTCCGGCGCCACCGCGCGGACCTCGCCGACACCGGCATCGCCGGCACCGTGATCCACTTCCCGTTCTTCGCCGAGACCGCGCGCTGGCTGGCGCGCCGCTGGCCCGGGCGGCTGGCCATCGAATGGGGGAGCTTCGAGAAGTCGGAGCAACTCGAAGCGCTGCTCCCCCACCTGGTGCCCTTCGCCGAGACCGCGGGGCTCGACGAGTACGATTACGGCACGCGCGGCTGGGTGCGGCTGCTCAAAGGCCCACGCACGAGCGACGCGGCTTTCGTCATCCAGCGCCTCGCCGCGCTCGCGGCGGGCGATCCGCTGCGCGAGACGCTGCACGACCGGCTCGACATGCCGGTGCTGCTCTCCCCCGGTCCCGACACGCCGTCGCGCACGCGGGCGAAGTGGCCGGTCGCGCGCCTCGCGTACCAGGCGCGCCCGCTCGTGCGCGCGCGGCCCGACCTGCGGATCGAGGCGCGGCGGGCGCCGCTCGCGGTGCGCGCGGCGCCGCCCGCCGAAGGCCGGCGGCTGATCGCCCTCGCGCTCGAGGCCATGGTGACGCGCAGCCGCGACCTCGACGTGTTCGCCTACGGCGACCCGCGCGACGTGCGGCTCGTGGACTTCGGCGACGGGCTCCAGTTCGCCTGCATCGGCTGCCGTCCCGAGCGCCGGCTGCTGCTCGAGGCGGTCTACGGCTTCCTCACGCTCAGGAACGGCGTGCCGGTGGGCTACGTGCTGAACAGCGCGCTCTACCGCTCGGCCGAGCTGGCCTACAACGTGTTCGAGAGCTTCCGCGGCGCCGAGGCCGCCGCGATCTACGCGCAGGTCCTCGCCATGACGCGCGCGTTGTTCGGCGCCGACGCGTTCACCATCTTCCCCTACCAGCTCGGCGCCGGGAACCACGAGGCCATCGAGTCGGGCGCGTGGTGGTTCTACCAGAAGCTCGGCTTCCGCCCGCGCGATCCCGGCGCGCGGCGCCTGATGCGGCGCGAGCTGGCGCGCATGGCGGCCCGGCCGACGCATCGCTCGAGCCACGCCACGCTCGAGCGCCTCGCCGAGCACAACGTCTACCTCCACCTCGGCCGTGAGCGCGGCGACGTCATCGGGCTGCTGCCGGTGGCGCGCGCCGGGATCGCGGTCTCGCGCGCGCTGGCGCGCCGCTTCGGCGCCGACCGCGAGCGCGCGGTGCGGGAGTGCCGGCGCGAGGCGGCCGCCCTGCTCGGCGTGCGCGCGACCCGTCGCTGGAGTGCGGGCGAGCGGCTCGCGTGGGAACGCTGGGCGCCGCTCGTGACCATCCTGCCCGGGGTCGCGCGCTGGAGCGCGGAAGAGCGGCACGCGGCGATCGCGGTCATCCGCGCCAAGGGCGGCGTGCGCGAGTCCGACTTCGTCCGCGGCTTCGACGCGCACCCGAAGCTCCGGCACGCGGTGCGCGACCTGGTGACGAAGACGCGCGAGTGAGCGGCGCGCCGGGTCGCCGCGCCCCGCGGCGGGAGGCTTCAGGGCTCGTGCGCGGCTGCCGATGACCAGGGAGCGGCACCGGGCTTTCCGTTCGCCCGGGCCGGCCCCTGGATCCGGCCGGCGGCCGCGACGTCGTCCACGCTTCCCCCGGGGGAGATCCCATGGACCGGACTCCGCCGCCCCAGGCCGCTTCCGCCCCACGCTGGACGGTCCCGGCGCTGGCGGCGCTCGTGCTGGCCGCGGCGGCAACGAGCTTCGTGCTGCTCCAGCAGCAGGCGGACGCCAGCCGTCAGGCCGAGGTGCTGCTCGCGCGGCTGGAAGCGCAGCTGAGACACCTCGACGCGCTCGAGTGGCGGATGGTCGCCGGGCGCTCGGTTCCCGCGGCACTCCGCATCGAGATGGGCGACGCCCGGCACGCGGCGGCGGACCTGCTCACCCGCCTCCGGCACACCGGCCGGGGCGGGGGCGAGATGGCTTCGCTGGATGCGGCGTTCCGCGGCTACACCGTCGCGCTGGACGGCGAGCTGGCGCTGATCGGCGCGGGGCGCATCGAGGAGGCCCGCGCCCTGGACGAGTCCGAGGTGGACCCGGCCTTCGAACAGCTCACCAGCGACCTCGCCATGATCGCGGCGTCCTGCGAGGCGGGCATGCGGCGCACGGGATTCGTCGCGCGCACGGGATCCCTGGCCGCGATCCTCTTCGCTCTCGTCGCGATGACCCTGCTCATCTGGCGGGTCCAGAGCGCGCAACACCGCGCGAAGCTCGAGAGCACCGAGCAGCGGATGCTGCGCGAGGGCAACCGCCGGCTCGAGGAGCTCAACGCCCGGCTCGCGGAAGCCTCGCGGCTCAAGAGCGAGTTCCTCGCGAACACCTCGCACGAGCTGCGCACACCGCTCAACGGCATTATCGGGTTCCTCCAGCTCGTGCTCGACCGCCAGTGCGACTCGCCGGAAGAGGAACGGGACTACCTGACGAAGGCGCACGAGTGCTCGCGCCACCTGCTCGACCTCATCAACGATCTGCTCGACATCGCGAGGATCGAGGCGGGCAGGCTCTCGCTCGAAGTCGCGTCGGTGGACGTGGTGGAGCTCTTCGCGGAAGTGCGGTCCCTGACCTCCGTGCCGGCCCGGGAGCGGGGGCTCGAGCTGATCTTCGAGCCGCCCGAGGAGTGGGCTCTCAAGGTGCGCGGGGATCGGGGCAAGATCCGGCAGGTGCTCGTCAACCTGGTGGGCAACGGCATCAAGTTCACGCCCGCCGGCTCGGTCGTGGTTCGGGCGACGACCCGCCCCTACCTCGGCCACTGCGTGTTCGAAGTCGCGGACACCGGCATCGGGATCGCGCCGGAGCGGCAGAAGCTCATCTTCGAGAAGTTCGCGCAGGCCGACGGCACCCGGACGCGCCGCTACGGCGGCGCCGGCCTCGGGCTCGCCATCACGCGCAGCCTGGTCGAGCTGATGGGCGGCACCATCAACCTGTTCAGCGAGGGCGAGGGACGGGGCACCCGTGTGAGCTTCACGCTGCCGCTGTGGCAGGCCACGGCCGGAGCGGCGGGCGCGGCCGCGGGCGAGGACCGGCTGGCCGCGTGAGCAAGGCGCGCCCCGGCGCGGGACGCGCCACGGGCAGCGCTCGCCGGCGACGACGCGCAGCCCGATGCGCCCGTCCGGCCACTGCACGGCGCGGTGGGCCCGGCGTCTACAGGATCTTCTTCCCCAGCGCGCTCTGCGCCAGCTCGGTGGCCAGCAGCCCGGTCAGGTTCTGGGTGTCGAGCACCGGGTTCACCTCGACCAGGTCCATCGCCACGATCCCGGCCCGGTCGCACAGCAGCTCCATGGCGAGGTGCGCCTCGCGGTAGGTGATGCCGCCCCACACCGGCGTGCCCGTGCCGGGCGCGTCCTCGGGGTCCACCACGTCGAGATCGAAGGACAGGTGCACGCCCGCGGTGCCGTCGCCCGCGAGGCGGACGGCCTCGTCCACCACGTCGCGCATGCCCCGCTCGTCGAGGTCGCGCATGGTGTAGACGGTCACGCCGCTCCGCTTGAGCAGGTCGCGTTCCCCGGCGTCCACGTCGCGCACGCCGATCAGGACGGTGTTCCGCGCCTGCACCTTGGGGGCGCGGCCACCCAGGTTCACCAGCTCGGGGTCGCCGATCCCGAGCAGGATCGCGAGCGACATCCCGTGGATGTTGCCGGAGGGTGTGGTCTCGGGCGTGTTCGCGTCGGCGTGGGCGTCGAACCAGATGAGCCCCAGCGACTCGCCCCGCTTCGCGAAGAAGCCGCTGGAGCCGGCCACCGAGCCGATCGAGAGGCTGTGGTCCCCGCCCAGCACCAGCGGCATGCGCTCCTGCTCGAGGCAGCGCGTCACCACGCCGCACAACTCCCCGCACGCCGCGAGGATCGGCGCCTTGTAGCGCAGCTTCCCTTCGCCCACCTGCTGGGTCTCGGGGATCATCACGTCGAGGTCCCCGTAGTCCTCGACCTGGTGGCCGAGGTGCTCGAGCCGGGCCTCCAGGTCCGCGACGCGGATGGCCGACGGGCCCATGTCCACGCCGCGGCGGCCCGCGCCCAGGTCCACCGGCACGCCGATGATCTCGATGAAACGTCCGGCACTTGTCATGGGGCGCGGAGTCTATCAGCGGCTCTCGAGCCCCGCCAATTGTGCTGGAACCCGGGCGCGGCTCCGTGGTATAAGAGCGGCAGTCGGCTCCCGCTGGCACACGCCTTGCCGCTTCCACGGGAACTTCCGCGGCTCCCACCCCGCGGAATCGTTTGGAAGCGAGCGACCCCACATGGCCCTGAATACCGCAACCGCGCAGGTGCAACTTGCACGGCCCCGGGCGGTCCGTTCGTCGCCGGATCGTCTCGGACTGGCCGTGGTCCTTGCCATTCCCCTCGCGGTCACTCTCGGCGGCCTGCCCTACTACCTGCTCGCGACCGGCGCGCGCATGAGGCACCCGCTGCACGCGCTGCTCAAGCCCTCGGGCCCGGTGGGCCAGGCCATGGGACTCGCCGCCCTGGCGATGTTCCTGTTCCTGTGGCTCTACCCGTTGCGCAAGCAGGTGCGCTGGCTGGCGTGGACCGGCTCGGTGGGCGGGTGGATGCGGGTGCACACCGTGGCGGGGCTCGCCATCCCGCTGTTCGTCGCGGTGCACGCCGGCTGGCGCTTCGAAGGCCTGATCGGGCTCGGCTTCTGGGCCATGCTGGTGGTGAGCCTGAGCGGCACGGTGGGGCGCTACCTCTACGCGCACATCCCGCGCCGCCGCGACGGCGCCGAGCTGACGCGCGACGAGGCGGCCGAGCAGCGCCGCACGCTGCTCAAGCGCATCGCGCTCACCACCGGGCGCGACCCGGCGGCGATCGAGCGCGCGCTCATGGCGGCCGCGACGCCGCGGTCCGCCTCGATGCGCGGGCCGCTCGGGATCCTCCAGCGCATGGTGCTCGACGACCTCGCGCGGGCGCGCTCGATGCGCGCGCTCCGGCGCGCGTGGGAGAAGCCCGAGCCGGGCAGGCGCCCGCTCGACCGCGTGGCGCTCGCGGAGGCGCTGCGGCTCGCGCGGCGCGAGATCCGGCTCGACCAGCAGGTGCGCATGCTGGACGCGGCGCGGCGGGTGTTCGGCTACTGGCACGTGGGGCACCGGCCGGTGGCGCTGACCGCGCTGCTGGCGGTGCTGGTGCACGTGGCCGTGGCGATCGCGACCGGGATGACCTGGTTCTGGTAGGAGACATCCCATGGACATGCTGATGACGACCTTCACCTTCGTGCTGCTCACCGCGCTGGCGGTGCTGCTGCACCTGCGCGCGCGCGGCGCTTCCGGGCCCGTGGCGGCGGAGGTCCGTCCCTGCCCGCGCTGCGATACCCCGGTGACCGCCGGCTCCACCTTCTGCGGCGGCTGCGGCGTGCCCCAGCAGGTCTTCGAGCTGGTGGGCGCCGCGGTGGCCGAGGCCGAGACCGAGGCCGCCGCGCCGGCGGGCCCGGTGCACGCCATCGTGCGCGCGGACGTCTGCGTGGGCTGCGGCACCTGCGTGGACGCGTGCCCCGAGCCCGGCGCGCTCAAGCTCGTCCACAAGCTCGCGGTGGTGGATCTCGAGAAGTGCACGGGCCACGGGAAATGCGCGGCGGCCTGCCCGGTCGGCGGCATCGTCCTGACCAGCGGCGCGGCGGTGCAGCGCGTCGATGCGCCCGAGCTGGACGCGAACTTCCAGAGCAACATCGCCGGGCTCTACATCGTCGGCGAGCTGGGCGGTCGCGGGCTCATCAAGAATGCCATCAACGAGGGCAAGGTCGCGGTCGAGGCCATCGCGCGCGAGCTGCGACTGGTGCCGCGCCCCGACGCCGGCGAGCCCGACGTGTTCGACCTGGCGATCGTCGGCTCGGGGCCGGCGGGCCTGAGCGCCGGGCTCGAGGCGCTGCGCTCGGGGCTCTCCTACGTCATCCTCGAGCAGGGCAGCCTCTCCGACACCATCCGTCGCTACCCGCGTCACAAGCTGCTGCTCGCCGAGCCGGTGCGCGTGCCGCTCTACGGCGACCTGTGGGTCGCCGACGCCTCGAAGGAGCAGCTGCTCGAGGTGTGGGAGCAGGTCATCGCCGGCACCGGGCTCGACGTGCGCACCGGGCACCGGGTGGAGGAGATCGCGACCGACGGCGACCGCTTCCGCCTCGTCGCCGCGGGTCACGCGTTCCGCGCGCGGCGCGTGGTGCTGGCGATGGGCCGGCGCGGCACGCCGCGCCGCCTGGGCGTCGCGGGCGAGGAGCTGCCCGGGGTGTTCTACGACATCGTCGAGATGGAGGCGTTCGCCGACTCGCGCGTGCTGGTGGTGGGGGGCGGCGACAGCGCGGTCGAATCGGCCCTCGGGCTCGCGAACCAGCGCGGCTGCGAGGTCACGTTCTCCTACCGCGGTGAGAAGCTCTCGCGCGTGAAGCCGCGCAACCAGGAGAAGTTCGACCAGGCGCTCGAGCGCGGCAAGCTGACCGTGTACTTCCAGAGTCACGTGCGCGAGATCCGGCAGGACCGCGTGATGCTCGAGGCGGAAGGCCAGCTCCGCATCGTGCCGAACGACTTCGTCGTGGTCCGCATCGGCGGCAATCCGCCCTACCAGTTCCTCGAGCGCATCGGCGTGCGCATCGTGCAAAAGGAACTGGCTCTGCCCGAGGCACAGGCCGCAAGTGCGGGGTAGCGGTCGCGCCAGGGCGGGCGCGTGGTGGGTGGCCGTGTTCTTGCTGTCCGTGCCGCTGGCGCCGGGCGGCGCCCGGGCCCAGGTGTCGCCCGGGCCGCTGGCCGGGGCGCACCAGAAGCTCGACGGGTCGTTGCAGTGTTTCAAGTGCCACCGTGCGGGGAGCACCATGCGCGAACGCTGTCTCGCCTGTCACACCGAGATCGCCTGGCTCGCCGAGCGCGGCCGCGGGCTGCACGCGCGCGAGGCGAAAGGCGAGTGCGCGCCCTGCCATCCGGACCACGCCGGCCGCGACTTCGCCATGATCCAGTGGAGCGAGGGCGCGCCCGAGAAGTTCGACCACCGGCGCGCCGGCTACGCGCTGGAAGGCAAGCACGCCGCGCTCGCGTGCCGCGCCTGTCACCGGCCGGCATTCCAGGTCTCCGCCGCGGCGAAGCTCGCACGGCGCTCCGACCGCGCGCGGAGCTGGCTCGGGCTCGAGGCCGCGTGCACCTCGTGCCACCGCGACGTCCACCGCGGGAGCCTCGGCGCGGATTGCCTCAAGTGCCACGACCTGCGTGCGTGGAAGCCGGCGCCCGGCTTCGACCACGCGAAGACTTCGTACCCGCTCACCGGCCGCCACACCGACCTGCCCTGCGCGAAGTGCCACCTCGCGCCGCAGCTCCAGCTCGCGCACGACGCGCAGGGCCGACCCGTCGCGCTCTACAAGCCGCTCCCCCACGCCGAGTGCTCGGCCTGCCACCGCGACCCGCACGCGAAGCGCCTCGGGCCCGCGTGCGCGAGGTGCCACGTGGTCGAGGACTGGAAGCGTCTCAACGTGAAGACCTTCGACCACGACCGCACGCGCTACCCGCTGCGCGGCGCGCACGTCCCGGTGCCGTGCGAGAAGTGCCACGACCCGGTGCGGGCGTGGGGAAAGAAGCCGCGGTTCGACGCCTGCGCCGCCTGCCACAAGGACGTTCACGGCGGCACCGCGACGCTCGCCGGGAAGCCCGCCGACTGCGCGGCATGTCACAACGTCGCGGCCTACCGGCCCTCGACCTACACCGTCGAGCGCCACCAGACCTCCTCGTACCCGCTCGCCGGGAAGCATCGCGACGTGGCGTGCGCGAAGTGCCACCCGAAGAAGCCGCCCGGCGTCGAGTCCGCGGGGCTCGGCAGCGCGGGCGTGCCGCTGCGGCCCCTGCACGACCGCTGCGCCGCCTGCCACGCGGACGTGCACGGTACCGCGTTCGCGAAGCGCGCCGACCGCGGCGCGTGCGAGACCTGCCATGCCGTCGCCGGCTGGGCACCGAGCCGGGTGGACGTGGCCGCGCACCGCGCCTACCGCTTCGCGCTCGACGGTGCCCACGGTGCGGCGCCGTGCTTCGCCTGCCATACCGAGCTCAAGCCCGGCGCGCCCGCGAAGCGACCGCTCGACTTCGCGGTCCGGGACCAGCGCTGCGTGGACTGCCACGAGAATCCGCACGGCGCCCAGTTCGCGCCGCGGCGCGACGGCGGCGCGTGCGAGGCCTGTCACGACGTGACCGTGTTCGCGCCGGCGGCCCGCTTCAACCACGCGCGCGACGCCGGCTTCAAGCTGGAGGGCACGCACGCGCGGGTGGCGTGCGCGAAGTGCCATGCGAAGCGGAAGGACACCGACGGCAAGGTCCGCACCATCTGGCGGCCCGTGCCGGGGAAGTGCGAGAGCTGTCACGACAAGAACCCCGGCCCGCTCGGCGCGTTCCCGCCCGACGCGAGCGACCGGGCATCCCTGCTGGCCGCGCACTCGACCCCTTGAGAGGCCGATCATGAAGCACCCCTTCCCTCGTCGTCTGCGACTCCCCCGCCTGGTGGCGGGGCTCGCCCTGCTCGCGCTGGCGCTGGCGCTCGCGGCGGTCACGCGCGCCGCGATCCAGAGCACGCCCGAGAACCCGCACGGCTCGTTCAAAGAGGACTGCTCGCTGTGCCACGGGGCCGCGGCCTGGCGCCCGGCGAAGATCAGCGCTCGGTTCGACCACGCGAAGTACGGCTTCGCGCTCGAGGGCGCGCACCGCGACGCGGGTTGCCGCACCTGCCACGTCACGCTCGACTTCAAGCGCGGCGAGGCACGCTGCGTCACCTGTCATCAGGACGTGCACCGCGGAGAGCTCGGCACCGAGTGCGCGAGCTGCCACGGGGCGCGCAGCTTCATCGATCGCTCGCGCATGCTGCGCGCGCACGCGCTCACCCGCTTCCCGCTGCGCGGCGCCCACGCCAGCCTCGACTGCGAGCAGTGCCACCGCCCGGCGGCCGAGGGGCAGCTCCAGTTCGTGAACATGAAGGCGAACTGCGCCGGCTGCCACCTGGAGGCCTACCGGTCCACGAGCAGCCCGAACCACATGACGGGCAACTTCCCGCTCGAGTGCGAGAGCTGCCATTCGAGTGCGGGGTGGCGGCCGGTGAAGTTCAAGCACCCGCCGATCACCGCCGCGTGCGCTTCGTGCCACACGCCGGACTACCAGGGCGCGATGAGCCCCAATCACGTCGCGACCGGGCTCCCGACGACGTGCCAGAACTGCCACAACACGTCGGCGTGGTCGCCGGCGAGCTTCAGCCACTCCGGGACCGCCGCGGCGTGCGCGGCGTGCCATGAGTCCGACTACCATGCCACCCGGAGCCCCAACCACACGGCGATGAGCCTGCCCACGACGTGCCAGAACTGCCACAGCACGTCGGCGTGGTCGCCGGCGAACTTCAGCCACTCCGGCGTGACCGCGAGCTGCGCGTCCTGCCACCTGTCCGACTACCAGGGCACCACGAGCCCCAACCACGTGGCGATGAACCTGGCGACCACCTGCCAGGGCTGCCACACCACCGCGGCGTGGTCCCCGGCGAACGTCAACCACAGCGGGATCACCTCGGGCTGCGTGTCGTGCCACCAGCCCGACTACCAGGGCACCGTCAATCCCAACCACGTGGCGATGAACCTGCCCACTACGTGCCAGAGCTGCCACACGACCGCAGCGTGGTCCCCGGCGAACTTCAGCCACACCGGCGTCACCGCGACCTGCGCGAGCT
>JACRPT010000108.1:0-713 GCA_016223045.1 Candidatus Eiseniibacteriota bacterium | reverse complement strand
CTGCCCACCACGTGCCAGAGCTGCCACACCACGACCGCGTGGTCCCCGGCGAACTTCAGCCACACCGGCGTCACCGCGGCGTGCGTGAACTGCCACCGGACCGACTACCAGGGCGCCACGAACCCGAACCACGCCGTGATGGCCCTGCCCACCGCGTGCCAGAACTGCCACACCACCACCGCATGGTCGCCGGCGCACATGAGCCACGCCGGCATCACCGCGACCTGCGTCACCTGTCACCAGCCCGACTACCAGGCCGCAGCCAGCCCCAACCACGTCGCGATGGGCCTGCCCACCGCGTGCCAGAACTGCCACACCACCACGACGTGGTCGCCGGCCAACTTCAGCCACACCGGCATCACCGCGACCTGCGTCACGTGCCACCAGTCGGACTACAACGGCACCACGAACCCGAACCACGCGGCGGCGAGCTTCTCGACCGACTGCAAGTCGTGCCACAACACGACCGCGTGGACGCCGGCCACGTTCAATCACGATGCCTCGTTCTTCCCGATCTACTCGGGCAAGCACGCCGGCCGCTGGTCGAACTGCTCGGACTGCCACACCAGCGCCTCCAACTACGCGGTCTTCGACTGCCTCGGCTGCCACCCGCACAGCGACCGGACCAAGACCGACGGGAAGCACAGCGGCGTGAAAAACTCCAGCTACGCCAGCAACGCCTGCTACTCCTGCTATCCGCGCGGGAGCGACTG
>JACRPT010000107.1 GCA_016223045.1 Candidatus Eiseniibacteriota bacterium | reverse complement strand
GAGGGGTGGCCGGCCGGGGCGTAGAGCCGCCGCGCATCCACTTCGGCCAGGTGGGCGAGCAGCGCGGCGGTGGTGACGCGCTCCCGGGCGACCAGGGTTGCCAGCTCGCGCAGCAGGACCGGGTCGGGAAGATGAGACAGCGAGTAGCGGCTCACGGGCGTGACTCCGCGGGGGCGGGACGCCGGGGGCGACGCTCTCGTTCATACCACGCCCTTCTCCGGTGCTCCTGGAGCCCCGCACGCGCGCTGACACGGAGCACCGCGAGATCTCTCCCGTCGCGGACGATTCGAGTCGGACAGCGCGCATCCCGTGCACGCAAGGGCGCGATGGCAGGAGCAGCGGCGAGGCATCGGGCGAGCGCTCTCGCGCGGCTGTCAAGAGGATTCTCTGTCGGCGATCCGCGCCGGCGCTCCGGCGCGCCCTTCACTCCGGAACGTGTGGATGCCCCGCGCGGCCGACCGCGCGCTCTCCGATCCGCGCCGACGCTCTGGCGCGCCACTCACGCCGAGGCGTGCGGAGGCCACTGGAGCCGGCGACTCGGGCGCGGCAGCCGGGACACCGGCGACGTGCGGGACGCACCGACACGATTCCCCGCAGAGCCGCTCTTCCGATCCGGGCGGCCTGTGGCGACGCTGCCTCGACACCAGGCTCCACCGCCCCTCGGTCTGCCCGGCAAGGAAGTCGTTTGCGCCCCAGGCACTGCTCGCCATGGACGCGCACCCCCGCCCGCGGCAGCGGCACGGTCGGTCCGCGATCTCCCGGGCTCAGCCCCGGCTCGCGCGCAGCACGTGCCGCAGCGCGTCCTCGAGCGCCGGGAAGCGGAACGCGAAGCCGGCGGCGGCGAGCCGGGCAGGCGCGAGCCGGACGCTCGCCAGCAGGGTCTCCTCCGCCATCGCACCGAAGGCGAGCCGGAGCACCGCGGCCGGCACCGGCAGCAGCGCGGGCCGTCGCAGCACCCGCGCCAGCGTCCGCGCGAACTCGGCGCTCCGCACCGGCTGCGGGCTCGCGGCATTGAACGGCCCGCTCAGGGATTCGGCGGCCAGCGCGAATCGGAGCGCCGCCACCAGGTCGTCGAGCGCGATCCAGCTCCACCAGGCGCCGGGGCGTCCGACCGGGCCGCCCAGGCCCAGCCGGAACGCCGGCAGCAGGCGCGCGAGCGCGCCGCCGCGCGGCGCGAGCACCAGCGCGGTGCGCGGGTGGACGACACGGATGCCGCGCGCCACCGCCGGCGCCGCCGCCTCCTCCCAGGCGCGGCACAGGTCCGGGAGGAAGCCGCTCCCCGGAGCGCTCTCCTCGGTGAGCACCGCGTCGCCGCGGTCACCGTAGATGCCCATCGCCGAGGCCGAGAGCAGCACGCGCGGCGGGCGCTCGAGCGCGGCCAGCCGCTGCGCCAGCAGCCGCGTGCCCGCGACGCGGCTCTCGCGGACTGCGCGGCGCCGCGCCGCGGTCCAGCGCGCGGCGAGGGGCGCGCCGGCCAGGTGGACGACCGCGTCGCAGCCTTCGAGCGCGCGCGGGTCGAGGCTGCCGCGTCCCGGATCCCAGAGGATCTCGTCCGGCACGCGCGGCGGGCGGCGCACCAGGCGGACGACGGCGTGCCCCGCGGCCGCGAGCGCGGGGACGAGCGCCGCGCCGATCAGTCCCCCCGCGCCGCTCACCACGACCCGCGGCGGCGCGGCGGAACGCACCGGGGCCACGCTCAGGGGAGGACGCCCCCGGGCGGCGCGGCGGCGACTCGTGCCGCCCGCGCCACGACCCGGGCGGAGCGCATGGCCTACCCGGCCTTCTTCTCCACCGCCTGCATGAACACCTTGAGGAAGTCCACCGGCACCGGGAAGATCGTGGTCGAGTTGTTCTCGGTCGCGATCTCGGCCAGCGTCTGGAGGTAGCGCAGCTGGAGCGCCATGGGCTCGCGCGCGATCACGGTCGCGGCTTCCGTCAGCCGGGTGGCCGCCTGGTACTCGCCCTCGGCGTTGATGACCTTGGCGCGGCGCTCGCGCTCGGCCTCGGCCTGGCGCGCGATGGCGCGCTGCATCTCCTGCGGCAGGTCCACGTTCTTGACCTCGACCTTGCTGACCTTCACGCCCCACGGCTCGGTCTCGCGGTCGATGACCTGCTGGAGCGCCAGGTTCAGCTTCTCGCGCTCGGACAGAAGCTCGTCCAGCTCGGCCTGGCCCAGGATCGAGCGCAGCGTGGTCTGCGCGATCTGCGAGGTGGCGTAGAGGTAGTTCTCCACCTGCACCACCGCCTCCTGCACGCTCACCACCCGGAAGTAGACCACCGCGTTCACCTTCACCGTGACGTTGTCCTTGGTGATGATGTCCTGCGGCGGCACGTCGAGCGTCACGATGCGCAGGCCT
This sequence comes from Candidatus Eiseniibacteriota bacterium, assembly GCA_016223045.1. Classification (GTDB taxonomy): domain Bacteria; phylum Eisenbacteria; class RBG-16-71-46; order RBG-16-71-46; family RBG-16-71-46; genus JACRPT01. The sequence continues at coordinate 8,462 of JACRPT010000107.1, read as the reverse complement.
ACCTTCACCGCCCGGTCCACGATCGGGATCAGGAACACCAGCCCGGGCCCGCGCTCGCCCACCAGCCGGCCGAGGCGGAACACCACCAGGCGCTCGTACTCCCGTACCACGCGGATGGCGTTCGCGAGCACCACGATGCCGAGGAACACCAGGAACAGCAGGAAGGGTGCGAAGATCATGATTGCGCCTCCTTGGCCGCGCGGACGCGCAGGGTGAGCCCGTCCACGCCAGTGATGATGACTTCGCGACCGGCGTCCACCGCCGCGTCGCTGACCGCGTTCCACATCTCGTCACCGATCCGCACGCGGCCCGCCGGGGCGAGGCGCTCCACCACCACGGCGCGCATCCCCACCAGGCCCTGCCGACCGGTCGTCACCTTGCGCCGCTGCGCGCCCAGGCCCTTGCCCACGATGAACAGGAAGAACACCGCGGTCGCCGCGGTGGCCCCGCCGATGATCGCCCACGACAGCCGCAGCCCCTGGCCCGGGAAGAGGATCAGCGAGCCCAGCACCAGCGCGACGATGCCGCCGGTGGCGAGCACGCCGTGGCTCGCGACCTTGACCTCGGCCAGGAAGAAGGCGATCGCCAGGATGATGAGCGCGACGCCCGCGTAGTTCACCGGCAGGGCCGAGAGCGCGAGGAAGGCGAGGATCAGGCAGATGCCGCCCACCACCCCGGGCAGCACCACGCCCGGGTTCTGCAGCTCGAACAACAGGCCGTAGAAGCCGAGCATCATCAGCAGGTAGGCGATGTTGGGATCGGCGAGCGCCCCGAGCACGCGCTGGCGCAGCGAGGGCTCGATGCGGTCGGCGGGCAGGCCCTTCACCTCGAGCGTGCGCTCGACGCCGTCGCGCGTCCAGGTCATGCCGTCGGCCTGGTCGAGCAGGTCCTCGAGCGAGGAGGCCACGAAGTCCACGACTCCCAGGTCCACCGCCTCGCGCTCGCTCGCCGCCACGGCCTCGCGCACCGCGCGCTCCGCCCACTCGCGGTTGCGGTTGCGCTGGTCGGCGACGGTGCGCGCGAACGCCGCGGCGTCGCTGGTGGCCTTGCGCGCCAGCGTCGAGTCCATCCCACCCTGCAGGTTGACGGGCGTGGCCGCGCCGATGTTGGTGCCGGGCGCCATCGCCGCGATGTCGCCGGCCATGGTGACGAACACGCCGGCCGAGGCCGCACGCGCCCCCCCCGGCATCACCCAGGCGAGGATGGGCACGCGCGAGGCCAGCATGCGCTTGACCATCTGGCGCATGCTGGACTCGAGCCCGCCGGGCGTGTCGATCTCCAGCACCAGCGCGCGGTAGCCCTGCGCCTCGGCGCGGTCCACCGCACCGCTGACCGCCTCGGCGGTCATCGGCTGGATGGCACCCTCGACGCGGACGATGAGGATGCGGCCCGCGCCCGGGCCCCGCGCTTCCACCGCCGCCTTCGCCCGCGGGCGCGCCGGCGCTTTCGCCGCGGCGAGCCCGGTGGCGAGCACCAGCAGCGCGGCGAGCCCCGCGCCGGTCAGGCGCGCGCGCCTCACGACACGCCCGCCCCGGTCCCGCGCCGCGCCAGTGCCGCGCGCCACGCTTCCGGGTACTTCAGGCCGCTGCCGGTGTTGTAGATCACCACGCGCTCCCGCGCCGAGACCTCGCCGCTCGCGCGCAGCCGGCGCAGCGCCGCCAGCGTCGCCCCGCCCTCGGGGCAGGCGAAGCAGCCTTCCGATCCCGCCAGCTCACCCATCGCGTCGAGCATCTCCTCTTCGCCCACCGCGACCGCCGTGCCTCCGCTCTCGCGCACCGCGCGCAGGATCAGCCGGTCGGCGAACGGCGCCGGCACCCGGAGCCCGCTCGCCACCGTCGCGGCGTCGGCCCACGGCGTCGCGCGCTCCGCCCCCTGCTCGAACGCGCGCACCACCGGCGCGCAGCCCGCCGCCTGCACCGCGATGAGCCGCGGCATCGGGTCGCGCGTCCAGCCGAGATTCTCGAGTTCGAGGAACGCGCGCCACATCCCGACCAGCCCGGTGCCGCCGCCGGCAGGATAGAAGATGCTCTCCGGCAGCCGCCAGCCCGATTGCTCGGCGATCTCGTAGCCCAGCGTCTTCTTGCCCTCGAGCCGGAACGGCTCCTTGAAGGTGGCCACGTTCCACCACTCCGGCGCCGGCGCCCAGTCGGCCAGCGCCTTCCCCGCGTCGGAGATGGTGCCGGGCACCAGCCGCACTTCGGCGCCGAGGCCGCGCTGCTCGATCACGAACGTCTCGGGCGTGTCCTCGGGCACGGTGATGCGGCAGCGCAGCCCCGCGGCCGCCGCGTAGGCCGCGGCCGCGCTCCCGGCGTTCCCCGCCGAGGGCAGCGCGATCGCCGTCTTCCCGAACGCCACCGCGCCGTTCACCGCGAGCGCCAGTCCCCTCGCCTTGAACGACTGGGTCGGGTTCGGCGACTCCTCCTTGAGCCACAGCGCGGCCACGCCCAGCTCCGCGGCGAGGCGCGGGAGCGGCAGCAGCGGCGTGCCGCCCTCGCCCAACCGCACCGCCGGGAAGTCGGGCGCGAACGGCAGCACGACGCGGTAGCGCCAGAGATCCGTGCCCGAGCGCGCGAGCGAGTCACGCGTCGTGGCGGCCGCGATGCGCGCGAGGTCGTAGCGCGCCACCAGCGGCTGGCCGCACGCGGGGCAGACGGTGCGTGGCTCGGAGAGGTCGGCCGACGCGCCGCAGGCCGGGCAGTCGAAATCGACCAGGTTCGGGTTGAACGCCGGAGGCGGGCACATGGAGCCCGGCTATCAAGCCCGCTTTCGGCCGTGGCGTCAAGCAGGAGGCGTCCCTACCGCCTGCCCCGCCTCGCTCGCGTCTCCTGGTGCGCCTCTTCCTGCTCCAGCTCCTCGCGGAGCTTGAGGAACGAAGCGACGCGGCGCGGCGCCACCTCTCCCGCCTCGGCCGCGGCGCGCAGCGCGCAGCCCGGCTCGCGGTCGTGCCGGCAGTCGGTGAAGCGGCATCGCCCGAGGAAGCGGCGGAACTCGGTGTACGCCTGCTCCAGGTCGCGCGGGCCGATCCCCCACGGGCCGAACGAGCGGATGCCCGGCGTGTCGATCAGCTCGAAGCCAGGGTCGGGGCGCACCAGCCAGGCGGCGGTGGTGGTGTGGCGGCCCTTGCCGGTCTTGGCGTTCACCTGTCCGACCAGCAGGTCGAGCGCGGGCACCAGCGCGTTCAGGAGCGTGCTCTTCCCCACCCCCGAATGGCCGACGAACAGGCTGCGGCGCCCGAGCAGCGCATGGCGCAGCGGCTCGAGGCCCACCCGGCTCTTCGCGCTCACCGCGTGGCCGGGCGTGCCCGCGCGCGCGTAGTCGGCGAGGATGGCCTCGGCCTCCGCGGCCTTCCCCAGGTCCAGCTTGTTGAGCACGAGCCGCGCGGGGACGCCGGCGTGCTCGGCCTGCGCCAGCACCCGGTCGGCGAGGCCCGGGACGAACCCGGGGTCGGCGAGCGAGGCGACCAGCACCACCTGATCCAGGTTCGCGGCCACCACCTGCTCCTCGGGGCGCTCGCCCGAGGCGCGGCGCGAGAAGGCGTTGCGGCGGGGACGCACACCGCCGATCACCACGCGGCCGTGCTCGATCCCGAACGCCACGCGGTCGCCGACGACCACCGCGTTGCCGAGCGACTTCCGCGGCCCCATGAGCCGGCCGCGCACCGTGGCCTCGAGCAGCGCGCCGTCGTCCGCGAGCAGCACACAGCCGCCGAAGTCCACGCGCGCGACCACGGCTTCGTGCGTCGCCGGCGCGGTTTCGTGCTCGCGGCTCATGCGTCTCGCGCGGTCAGATCCAGCTGCCGGGGCCGTTCACCGGCAGCGTCACGGTGAAGCAGGCGCCCTGCCCGGGCGGGCTCTCGGCGGCGATGCGCCCGCCGTGGTTGGTGACGATGCGGTAGGAGGTCGAGAGCCCGAAGCCGTGGCCCTCGGGCTTGGTGGTGAAATGCGGCTCGAAGATGCGGGTGAGGTTCGAGGCGGCGATCCCGGTGCCGGTGTCGGTCACCACGATCTTCACCACGTGACCGCGGTCGTCGGTGCCGCTGGTGACGCCGATGACCTTGCGCGCGGCGGCCTTCTCCTTCATCGCGTCGGCCGCGTTCAGGAACAGGTTGAGGAGCACCTGCTGGAGCTGGCCGGGATCGGCGCGCAGCGCCGGCACCTGCTCGGAGAGCCTGAGGTCCCACTCCACGCCGTCGAAGCGATTCTGGGTGCGCACGAACTCGATGGAGCGCTGGATGAGCGCGTTCAGGTCCACGCGCTGGATGCTGAGCTCGGCCTTCGAGAAGTCCATCAGGCCCTTGGCGAGCGCCTCCATGCGGCGCGACTGCTCGAGCACGATCTGCGCGTGGCGCCCCACGCTGTCGAACGACGAGCGCTCGGCGTCGCGCAGGAGCATCTGCGCGCGGCCGCTGATGGCGGCGAGCTGGTTGCGCAGCTCGTGCCCGATCTCGGCGGCCATCTCGCCCTTCGCCGCCAGACGCTCGCTGTGGATGATCTGGCTCTGGGCCTTGCGCAGCTCGACGAAGCGCCGCCCCGACTCGTAGATCATGAACAGCGGCGCGTAGAACAGCACCGCGCCGAAGTAGCCGATGGCGCGGAACGCGATCACCATGAGCGGGCTCAGCAGGAACGCGGCGGCGTCCTCCAGCAGGCGCTCGGCGTAGAACCAGTCCTCCATGAGCACGCTCAGGTATCTGCGGTCGGTGGACCACGCCACGGCGACCGCCACCAGCGCGCGGTTCACCAGCAGGAACGCCGCGAACAGGCCGAGGATCGGCGGCACCAGCCGCACCGCAGCGAGCTGCGCGGTGGCCGTGAGCGGCATGGACTCGAGCCCGAGCGGGGGACCGCCCAGCAGGGCGAACACCTGGCCGGCCACCGCCATGGTCACGGCGATCTGCGCGCTGTTGAAAAGCGCGCGGATCGGCGCCTTGCGCAGCACGAACAGCTCGGCCAGCAGCGTGCTCGCCGCCGCGATCCAGATGGCGGGCGTGCCGCCCCACAGGATGACGCAGGCGAGGACGGCGCTCGAGGACAGGCTCCAGGTCCCGCCGCCCGAGATGGTGGTGAGCCACATCATCTCGGAGAGCACGCAGATCACGGTCCACGAGACGTAGTGGCCCCAGTTCGCGTCGAGGTCGCCGGGCACGTGGAGCGCCAGCACCACGAGCGCGGCGAGGCCCACGGCCGCCAGGTAGAGCCTGAGCCGGCGGCTCATCGCCCCATCCCCGCCGCCGGCGTCACGCCCAGCCCGGGGCGGTCGGAGAGCGCGATGACGCCCTGCTCGCGCGGCGCGCCGTCGAACGGGTCGTGCCGGAGCAGCCAGTGACCGTCCAGGTCGAGGAAGTCGGCGAGCGGCGCGAGCTGCGCGGCGGCCGAGAGCGCGAGGCTCGACTCGATCATCGAGCCCAGCATCACCCGCAGGCCGTGCGCGCGCGCGGCGTGGATGGTGCGCAGCATCTCGCGCAGGCCGCCCGACTTCATGATCTTGAGGTTCACGCCGTCCACGCGCCCGGCCAGATTCGCGATGTCGGCGGCGTGGTGGGCGCTCTCGTCGGCGAACACCGGGATGCCGCTGCGCTCGCGCACCCACTTCAGGCCGTCGAGGTCCTCGCGCGGCACCGGCTGTTCCACCAGCTCGATGTCGAGCGGCTCGATCCGGCGCAGCACGCGCACCGCCTCGGCCGCGTCCCAGGCGGTGTTGGCGTCCACGCGGATGCGGCCCGCGTACCGGCCGCGGATGCGCCGCAGGTTCTCGACGTCGCCGGGCGCCCCCAGCTTCACCTTGAGCGCCGGGAAGCCGAGCACGGTCTCCAGCTTCCGCTCCATCTCGGCGGGCTCGGCCAGGCCCAGGGTCACGCACGAGACCGGCGTGGTCGCCCGGTCCAGCCCCAGCAGCTTCCACACCGGCAGGCCGAGCTTCTTCCCGATCCAGTCGTGGAGCGCCATGTCGATCGCCGCGTGCGCCGCGCCGTGCCCGCGCAGGGCGTGGTGCATGCGCCGCTCGATCGCATCGAGCGCTAACGGGTCGTCGCCCAGACACGGCGTCCAGGTCTCCAGCGCCCGCTCCACCAGCGCGCGGGACTCGCCGTAGTAGTGCGAGGGCGAGGCCTCGCCCAGGCCTTCCAGGCCCTCGTGCTCGATGCGCACCAGCGTGTTCTCGTGTCCGCGCGTCGCGCCCACCGCGATCCGGAACTCGAACGCGGTCTCGAGATCGAGCGGCTCACGTCGCAGTCGCACGGGACCTCCTCAGGGTTTCGACCGCCTCGGCGAGCGGCGCGGCGCCGAAGCGGACCGGGTCGGTGGCGGGCAGCCCGGTCGCGCGCGCCGCCGCGGCGCACGCTTCGCGCGCCGCCTCCTCGTCGAGCCCCAGCGTGTTCAGCGCCACCCCCACCACGCGCGCGGGCCTCACCCAGCGCGCCGCCTCCTCGTAGGCCGCGACCATCTCCGGCAGCGGCGGGATGCCGTAGCCCTCGGCAGGAGCGCCGGTCACCCGCAGCCGGGCGCGGCCGACCCGGTGGCACAGCACCATGCCGGCCGGGCACGCGCCGTGGAGCAGCCCCAATGTGACACCGGAGTAGCCGGGATGGAAGAGCGAGCCCTGGCCTTCCACCACCACCACGTCGGCGTCGCGCGCGGCCTCGACGACCAGGTGCTCGGTGGTGCCGGCGACGAAGTCGGCGGCCACCGCGTCCACCGCGGCCCCGCTCCCGGCGATGAACATGCCGGTCTGCCCGGTGGCCACGAACGCCGCGCGCGTCCCGCGCGCCGAGAGCGCGCGCGCGAGCTCGAGCGACGCGGTCATCTTGCCCACGTTGCAGTCGCTGCCCACGGTGAGCACCACGGTGGCCTCCAGGGAACCCGCACGCCCCGCGCCGACGCGCCGCTCGGCGGGCGGGCGCCGCGCGTCGTGGATCGTGGCGCCGCCGCGCGCCGCGGCCGCGGCGAACTCGGGATCGTCGGCGAGGAACACGTGGAGCCCGGAGAGTACGTCCCAGCCGCGCTCGAGCGCCGCCCGCACCAGGTCCCGCCACGCCGGCGGCAGCTCGCCGCCCTGCGGCGCCACGCCGATGACCAGCGCGTTCGCGCCGCGCGCCGCGGCCTCCGCGAGCGTCGCCACCACCGGCACCGCGCCGCCGGTGCCCACCACCTCGTGCGCGCGGCTTCCGGCCCGCGTCGAGTCGAGCACCGCGGCGACGTCGCCGGGACGGTAGCGCAGCAGCCCGACCGCGGTCTTGGCGTCGGCGGGCGTGAAGCAGCCCTCGGCCAGCAGGGCGAGTCGCCGGGAGGTCGCGTTCATCGTCTCAACGGAGCGAGTCGTAGACCTTCACGTAGCGGTCCACCATGTCGTCCACGTCGAACCGCTCGCGCGCCAGCCGCCGGGCGCGGCGGCCCATGGTGCGGCGCAGCGGCTCGTGGGTGAGCAGCTTCAGCACCGAGTCGGTCAGGCCCGGCACATCCATCGGATCGTGCAGGAAGCCCGTGCGGCCGTGCTCGACCACCTCCGGCAGGCCGCCGACCGAGGAGGCCACCACCGGCACCTCGGCACTCATCGCCTCGAGGGCGACCAGCCCGAAGCTCTCGGACGAGCTGGGCAACAGGAAGACATCGGCCAGCGGGAGCAGTTCCTCCATGCAATCCTGGTTGCCGAGGAAGAGCACGTCCCGTTCCACCCCCAGCTCGCGCGCCAGCTGCTCGGCCCCGGGCTTCTCCGGACCGTCGCCCACCATCACCAGTTTGGCCGGCAGCCGCCGGCGGACCTCGGCGAACACCTGGATGACCACCGGGATGTTCTTGACCGGCCGGAAATTCGAGGCGTGCATCAGCACCCGCGACTCGGGCGGCGCGAGCCGCAGGCCGGCCCGCCGCTTCGGCGCGAAGACCTCGGGGTCCACGAAGTTGTAGACCACCTCGATCTCCCGGGTGATGCCCAGGCTGGCCCGGGCCCGGTCGCGCAGGAACCGGCTCACCGCGGTCACCCGGTCGCTCGACTGGATGCTGAACTGGGTGATGCGGAAGAACGCGGGCTCCACGCCCAGCACCGTGATGTCGGTGCCGTGCAGCGTGGTCACCACGCCGAGCTGGCTCGGCAGCAGGAGCTGGCGTGCCAGGTAGGCGCTGGCTGCGAACGGCATGGCGTAGTGCACGTGGAGGATCTCGAGGCGGTGGTTCTCCACCACCTCCACCATCTTGGTGGCGAGCGCCAGGTTGTTGGGCGGCTGCTCGAACACCGGGTAGCTGGCCGGTGTCACCTCGTGGAAGAAGACGTTCGACGCGAAGGTGCGCAGCCGGAACGGCAGCCGGTGCGCGATGAAGTGGACGTCCCAGCCGCGCCGGGCGAGCGCGAGCCCCAGCTCGGTCGCCACCACGCCGCTGCCGCCGAAGTGCGAGTAGCAGGTGATGCCGATGCGCCGCCGGGCGCGCGGGCTGCGCCGGGGCCGGGGCGCAGGCGCCCCGGCCGGCGCG
>JACRPT010000112.1:19833-48674 GCA_016223045.1 Candidatus Eiseniibacteriota bacterium | reverse complement strand
CGTAGTTGAGCACCGTGGCGAGCGCGTTCAGGAAGTTGCCGACGACGATCACGTCCACCTCCTCATGCGCGCGGCCCGAACAGCGCCGTGCCGATCCGCACCATCGTGCTCCCCTCCTCGACCGCCGTCTCGAAGTCCCCGCTCATGCCCATCGAGAGCTCGGGCAGGCGCAGCCCGAGCCGCGCCTCCGCGCGCTCGCGCAGCTCCCGCAGCCGCGCGAAGCCGGGCCGCGCGTCCGCAGGGTCGGCGACCACCCGCCCCACGGTCATCAGCCCGTCCACCGCCAGCCCCGGCAGCCCCTCGATCGCCTCGAGCAACCGCTCGAGGTACTCCGGGCCCACGCCGAACTTGCTCGGCTCCCCGCTCACGTTCACCTCGACGAGCGCCGGGAGCCGGCGGCCGGCCTCGACCGCGTGCCGCGACAGCGCCTCGGCCAGCTCGAGGCTGTCCACGCCCTGGACCCGGTCGAACAGGTCCACGGCGCGGGCCGCCTTGTTGCGCTGGAGGTGGCCGACCATGTGCCAGCGCGCACGGTCGCGTCCCACCGCCAGGATCTTGGGCTGCGCCTCCTGCACCCGGTTCTCGCCGAGATCAGCGAGCCCCAGTTCGACCGCCCGGGCCACCACCTCGGCTGCGACGGTCTTCGTGACCCCGACCAGGAGCACGCTCCCGGCCGGCCGCCCGGAACGCGCTGCCGCCGCGGAAATCCGGCCCCGGACCTCGTCCAGCCGCTGCCGCAGGGCATCCCCGGTGGCGCTCACGAGCCGGCCAGAGTAGGCGGGGCCGCGGTGGGCTGCAAGCGGAAAAGGGGCCGCGTTCCGGGAAGGCGGAGGACCCTATCCCGGACCGCCGCGGGGTCAGCGGCGCGCGGCCGGGGCCGGGAGGCACGCCGGACCGGGCAGGGGTCTCCGGGAGTGCAGGGCTTCGGCAGGGATGCGGAGGGGGCTGCCCGTGGCCGCGGGCGCATGGATGCCGCCGCCCGCCGCCAGCACCCGGCAGCCTGTGGTGCAGAGCGCCGCTCAAGACGGATCCGGGTGCCCTGGCGCCCGGGCCCGCTCTCACCCCGCGTCGAGCGTCCCGCGCACTTTCTGCGCGAGCGTCGTCGCGGTGAACGGTTTCTGGAGGAGAGGCGCCGCACCGGGCCCGCCGGGCGCCCCGGGCGCCTCGCCCGCGTAGCCGGAGACGAGCAGTACGCGGATGCCGGGCCTTAGCGCGCGGACCCGGTCGGCCAGCACGTGGCCGCTCATGCGCGGCATGATGACATCGGTGAGCAGCAGGTGGACCTCGCGCGCGCCGCCCTGCTCGAGCAGGCGCAGCGCCTCCTCGCCGGAAGCCGCCTCGAGCACGGTGTATCCCAGATCGCGCAGCGCCAAGGCCGTGAAGTCCAGCACCATCGGCTCGTCCTCCACCAGCAGGATGGTCTCCGTGCCACCCTCCGGGGCCGGCCTGGAGGTCTCGGGCCGCCCCAGCCGCTCCACCGCCGCCTCGACCCGCGGCAGGAAGACCCGGAACGTCGTGCCGCGGCCGACCTCGCTCTCCACCCCGATGTAACCCTCGCTCTGCTTGACGATGCCGTAGACCGTGGAGAGTCCGAGCCCGGTGCCACGACCCTGCTCCTTGGTCGAGAAGAAGGGCTCGAAGATCCGCGCCTGGGTCGGCGCGTCCATGCCCGTGCCGGTGTCGGTCACCTCGAGCAGGACGCAGGCGCCGGGCCGCATCCCCGGATGGCGGCGCGCCTCCGCCTCGGCCAGCTCGACCTCGGCCGTGCGGATGGTGAGCGTGCCGCCGTCCGGCATACTGTCGCGCGCGTTGACCACCAGGTTGAGGAGCACCTGCTCGAGCTGGCTCGCGTCCGCCCGCACGCCGCCGAGCGGGCTTCCGAGGTCCTCGACCAGCTCGATCTGCGTGCCGATCAGGCGCCGCAGGATGCCGGTCATGCCGCTCGCCACGGCGTTCAGGTCCAGCACCCGGAGCTCCTGCGGCTGCCGCCGGCTGAACGCGAGCAGCTGCCGGGTCAGCTCGGCCGCGCGCTCGGCCGCGGCCAGGATGGTCTCCGCCTGCCCGGCGGGCCTGCCGCCGGGCTCGAGCCCGCGGCGCAGCAGCTCGCCGCATCCGACGATCACCGTGAGCAGGTTGTTGAAGTCGTGCGCGACACCGCCCGCGAGCTGGCCGATGGCGTCCATCTTCTGGGACTGCATGAGCTGCTGCTCGAGCCGCCGCGACTCGGTGATGTCCTTGCCCGTGGAGACGAAATGGGTGATCGCGCCGCCGGGGTCGCGGATCGGCGTGATGGTCTTCTGCTCCAAGTAGGTTTCGCCGTTCCGCTTGCGGTTCGTGAGCACCCCGCGGAACACGCGGCCCGCGAGGATGGTCTCCCACAGGTGCCGGTAGAACTCGGCGTCATGCGTGCCGGACTTGAGTAACCGGGGCGTCCGCCCCACGACCTCGCCGCGGCTGTGGCCGGTGAGCGTCTCGAACGCGGGGTTGACGTACTTGATCACGCCGTCCCGGCCCGCGATCAGGACCGCGTCCGCGGTCTGCTCGACGGCTAGCGCGAGATTGTGGCACGCCTCCTCGCGGCGCTTGCGATCGGTGACGTCGCGGGCCGCGCCGTGGATGCCCACCACGCGGCCGCCCTCGAGCTTCGGGACCACGCGGTCCTCGATCCAGCGGTATTCGCCGGTCTGCCTGTGGCGGAGGCGGTACTCGCGGAGTCCCGGGGTCCCGCTCTCGAGGATCGTGCGCGTGGTCGCGCCCAGCGCCTGGACGTCGTCCGGGTGCAGCAGGCGGGGCCACAGGCCGGGGTCCGCGTAGAACTCCTCCGGCCGGTAGCCCAGGATGCTCTCGACCCGGCTGCTGACCCAGCGCACGTGGCCCTTGAACGGGTCGCCCTCGGGCACGTCCACGATGTAGACCACTTCGTCAATGCAGTCGAGGATGGTCAGGTACTTGTCGGCGATGGCTCGCGGCATGGGGCCTGCCCTTCCTTGAGAACGGTCACCCGTGTGACGTGGGGCGATCCAAGGCTCGGGAGCCTCGCCGCCGGGGCAGCCGGGGGAGGGTGTGGGAGAGGCTCGCAGCGCATTTCACCGTGCGCGCCGCGCGCGCGTCAAGCGGTTTCGCGCCCGGCACCCTGCCCCACCCGGGAACGCAGGACGGGGCGCGGCGGCCCAGCGGGCCGAACAGGTCGCCAGGGGAAGTCGCGGGGCTGGGGTCCTTGCTCCTGCGGAATCCAGGGGAGAGCCTCACTTCATGCAGCGCCTATGCCGCCCTGGGCAGCAGGCGCTCCTCCAGCCAGGCATGGAGCCGCCGGTACTCGTGCTCGGCACGCACCTGCGCGCGGGGGACCGCGGTGGAGTCCCCGCGTGCAGCCGCCTCTTCCACCTCGCGGCACGCCAGCCCGAACGCTTCCGCGCCCACGGTGCGGCAGCCGCCCACCAGCGCGTGCGCCGCCCGCTCGATCTCCTTCACGTCATCGCCGCGCAGGGTGGCGCGCAGGCGCTCCATCTGGCCGGGGAGGGACTCGCGCAACTGGCCGAGGATCTGGCGCTCGAAGACCTCGCTGCCCATGGTCACGTCCCCCAGCTGGTCGAGGTCGAAGATCTCCGCGAGCGCGGCCGGCTCGGGATGAGCGGGCTCCTGCCCCGAGGCGAGCACCTCCCCGGACCCGGGCGCCCGCCCGATCCAGCGCGACAGCACCTCGAACAGGCGCTCGGGCCGCACCGGCTTGGTCACGTAGTCGTCCATGCCGGCGGCCAGGCAGTGTTCGCGATCCCCGGCCATCGCGGAGGCGGTCATCGCCACGATCGGGACCCGCGCGCCGGTGCCGCGCTCGCGGCGCCGGATCTCCGCCGTCGCCTCGAATCCGTCCATCTCCGGCATGTGCACGTCCATGAACACCACGTCGTAGGGATGCGCCGCCAGCGCCGCCAGCGCCTGCCGTCCGTCCGAGGCCAGGTCCACCTGCGCGCCGAAGTGCTCGAGCGTCCGCAGCGCCACCATCTGGTTGACCGCGTTGTCCTCGGCCACCAGCACGCGCACGCCGGCCCGCACCTGCCGCGGCTCCGGCGCGGCGGCCGCGCGCGCGGCCCCGGCGTCGGGCGCCTCCAGCCCGGTCGCCTCCGCCAGGGCGGCGAGCAGCCGGGAGCGGCGCACCGGCTTGGCGACCAGCGCCGCGAACCCCTGCTCGCGCAGGCGCTCCGCGGCGCCGTGCGCGAGCGGCGACGCCATGAGCACGAGCGGGATGCCCGCAGTCCGCGGATCGGAGCGCAGCGCGGCCACCAGTCCCTCGCCCTGCGAGCCCGCCAGCCGGATGTCCACCAGCGCGGCGGCGCAGTGCTCGCCGGCCTTCCCGCCCAGCAGAGCGGCCTGGGCCGCGCGCGTGTCCACCGCCTCGACCGCCTCGCAGCCGAGCCCGCGCAGCAGCCAGGCGAGCGAGCGGCGCTGCGAAGCGCAGCCGTCTGCGACCAGCACGCGCGCGCCGGCGAGGCCGGGTGGTGGCGCGGGAACGGCGGCCGCGCCGGTCTCGCGGCCCAACCCGACCACCACCCAGAACGTGCTGCCCCGGCCGGGCGCGCTCTCGAGCCCGATGTGTCCGTCCATGAGCTCGACCAGCTGCCGCGAGATGGCGAGCCCGAGCCCGGTGCCGCCGAAGCGCCGCGTGGTGCTGCTCTCGGCCTGCTCGAAGCTCTCGAACACCGAAGCCTGGCGGTCCGCGGGGATGCCGATGCCGGTATCGCGCACCGCGAAGCGCAGTGTGGTGCGCTCCGGCGTGTCGGCCAGCACCTGGACCTCGACCGTGACCTCGCCGCGCTCGGTGAACTTGACGGCATTGCCCACCAGGTTCATGAGCACCTGCCGCAGCCTCACCGGGTCGCCGAGCAGCCGGTCGGGGCACTCGGGCGGCACCAGGCACACCAGCTCGAGACCCCGGGCGTGCGCGCGTGGCGCCAGCAGGTCCGCGATGTCCTCGATCATCGCCCGCAGCTCGAAGGCCACGGTCTCGATCTGGAGCTTGCCCGCTTCGATCTTCGAGAAGTCGAGCACGTCGTTGAGGATGGAGAGCAGCACCTCGCCGCTGTTGCGGACGGTGACCGCGTAGTCGCGTTGCACGGTGTCGAGCGGCGTCTGGAGCAGCAGCTCGGCCATGCCGATCACGCCGTTCATGGGGGTGCGGATCTCGTGGCTCATGCTGGCGAGGAACGCCGACTTGGCGCGCGTGGCCTCCAGCGCCTGGTCGCGCGCGCGGGCCAGCTCGTGCGCCTGCGCCTCGAGCAGCTCGGCCTGGTACTCGGCGCAGCCGCGCGCCTGCTCCAGCTCCTGCAGCGCCTGCAACCGCTCGGTGATGTCGATGCCCGTGCCGATGACGAATCGGACCTGGCCGTCGGCGTCGAGCAGCGCGGTGTTCGACCAGGCGATGCGCCGGCGCTCGCCCGCCCGCGTGACCCAGTAGTTCTCGAAGCTGCTCGGGAAGCTGCCCGCGCGCAACCTCAGGAACTCCTGCCGCACCGCCTCCACCTCCTCGGCCGCCAGGCACAGCTCCCACAGCGACCGCCCCTTCACCTCCTCGAAGGAGTACCCGATGGTGGTTTCGCACGCCTGGTTGAAGCGCACGACGCGTCCCTCGGGGTCGAGCACGACCACCAGCGCCCCGGCGGTCTGGAGCACCGCGGAGGTGAAGTCGCGCTCCTCCTGCAGCGCCTTGGTGTAGAGCTTGCGCTCGCGCGCGGCCTGCACCAGCCGGCGCGAGGTGCGGGTCGCGACCAGCGCCACGGCGCCCATGAGGAGCAGCACCAGGACGGCGATGACGCACTGGCGCAGGGCCAGGGTCGCGGCCTCGCGCGCCTCGCGCTCGAGGCGGCGTTGCTGGACCCCGCGGCTGTAGTCCAGGAGCCGTGCGATCTCGTCGTTGAGCCGCGCGGCGTCCAGGTCGAGCGCGGCCATTCGGCGCACCGCGTCCTCGCGCGCGGTCGGCGGCTGGCCGGGCCCGAGCAACGCGAAGATGCGGTCGGCCGCCCCGAGCATCTGGCCCGCGGTGCGCTCGACCCGCTCCAGATCGTTCAGGATGTGCAGCTCCTCGGGCGTGTTCCCGGTGGAGCGCAGCGCCCGGCGCAGCCCCGACAGCTCGCGCGTGAACGTGGCGTGCGCGTTCCGGGCGCGCGCCGACTCGCGCGCGATGTCGCCGTCCACCAGCACGTCGTTGCCCGCGGCGTCCACCTCGGCGGCCTCGCGCCGCAGCGCGCCGAAGTACTCCTGCTGCACCGTCAGCCCGTCGTTGACGCGGACGATCTGCGCCTTCATGCGCAGCTCGCCGCGCACCACGTAGAGGTTGAGCCCGATGGCGAGGATGGAGAGCGTCGCCAGCGCCGCCGCGAAGAGGCGGGGGCGGCCGGGCCCGGGGGCGTCGCGGAGCGCCGGGACCATCGCGGAGCGCATGGTGGGGGCATGCACGGTCGGATCTCCTCCCTGAGTTGTGACTCCCTCGATACCGGCGGAGAGCCGACGACGGATCCCGCCCCATGGGAGGGCGCCGACCCGTTGCGATGCGGTTGTCTGGGAGGGGCCTGCGACCGGCCCCGCGAAACGCAACAGCGCTGCCGGACGCCGCGGTGGCGGGCAGCAGAGGGGAGGCTGCCGGAGAGAGCTGATACCCGCGCGGGCCGACTTGTCGGAGTGCATCGGCGGGGCGGCCGCGCCGCTTGAGGGCTTTCTCCGGCTTCGGGGCGGCAGCCGCCGCCGCGGGACGCCAGGGAGCGGGCGGACCGGCTGCCGGGACCAGGCGCGGCCCGCTCCTGCGGCCGCGGTCCGGGTCGGGGTCGGAGTCATGACGCGCGACCGGCCGTGACCCTCGCGGGCCACGGCCGGCGTAATGGTGGAGGCGGCGGGAATCGAACCCGCGTCCGAAAGTCGGTCCTCAGGAGGTCCTACAGGCTTGTCCGGCCGTTTGAGTCTCGCGCGCCTCCGCTCTGACCGGCGGGATCAGCGGCGCGCCAGCCCTCGAAGATCTCGTCCTCAGCCCTCGGGCATGACTTCGGACCAGCCTGCGTTTGTCTGACGCCCGCTCCAGACCCCACAGGCGGGGTCCGGGCGACCGTCGCCGCTAATTAGGCGGCGAAAGCCAACTGCTCATCGGCAGTTGTGATGTTCCCGTTTTCTTGTCGAGGGCACGGGTCCCCGGCCTGCACCTGCCTGATTCTCAACCCCCGTCGAGACCTTTACGCCCCCGTCTCGACCTTCCTGATGTCCGCTTCCGACTCCCGCTTCTCAGAACGGGATGTCGTCGTCCGGGCCGCCGCCGAAGTCGGCGGGGATGGCGCTCTCGTCGGGCGGGACGGTGGCGCCCACGTCCTCGCGCGGGCCCGCCTCGGTGCGGCTGCCCAGCATCTGGATGTTCTGCGCCACGATCTCGGTGGTGAAGCGCTTCTGCCCCTGCTGGTCCTGCCACTGCCGCGTGCGGATCTTGCCCTCGACGTAGATCTGGCGGCCCTTGGTGAGGTACTGGCCCATGATCTCGGCCTGCTTGCCCCACACGACCACCCGGTGCCATTCCGTGGCTTCCTGTTTCTGGCCGTTCTTGTCCGTCCACCGCTCCGTGGTCGCCAGCCGCAGGTTAGCCACCGCCTGGCCGCCCTGCGTGTAGCGCATCTCCGGGTTCGCGCCCAGATTGCCGACCAGAATCACCTTGTTGACGCCCATGCTCTCTCCCTCTGCGGATGTTGCGGGGACCTGGCTGCGTGCCGAGAGAATACGGTCGGGGCAGCGCCGAGGCAACACCGGCGTTGACAGGGCGGGGGACCCTCCCGATACTCACGCGCAGCCCCTCCCTGACGATCCTCCACCGCACCCTCGAAGGAGGGGCGCCTTGCGGCTCCCGGCCGGACCATCCGCAGCCAGACCCCCCGCACGCTCCGGGTGGCGCCCGCTCGCCGCGCTGGGAGCGCTCGCCCTGCTGGCCTGGGCGCCTCCGCTCGCCGCCGAGCCCGGGCTGCTCTACGCGCCCGATCCGGCGCGCTGGGCGCCCAAGGACTTCAGCATCGTCCAGGACGACCAGGGCCGGTACCACGCCTTCTACATCCTCACCAACCTGACGAGCGGGCTCGACTACCACTGGAACGAGCGCCGCTTCGGCCATTCCAGGTCGCCGGACCTGGTGAACTGGGCGTTCGTGGACTCGGGCTTCGCGGTGCGGCCCGACGGCTGGGATCGCGACCATCTGTGGGCGCCGAGCCTGCTGCGCGACGCGGGCGGCAGGTACTGGATGTTCTACACCGGCGTCGGCGACGTGCTGGTCCAGGTCTCGCCGCCGCGCTTCGAGCCGCGCCTGCAGTCCATCGGCGCGGCGTTCTCGAGCGACCTCTCGAACTGGACCCGGCTCGACGACCCGGTCTACGACTGCTCGATGCCCGGCTGGTCGCTGTGCAACGCGCAGCTCGTGAACGGCGGCGACTTCCGTGATCCGTTCGTGATGCCCGACCCGGCGCAGCCCGCGGAGCGCTGGCTCATGTACTTCGTCGCGCACTACGCCGACGGCTACGCGCCGGCCGGCGCGAAGCCCGACCCGTGGCACAACGCCTACGTGCTGGGCGCGGCCGCGGCGTCCACCGCCGACCCGACGGGCTGGAGCGACGCAGGCGCGATCCCCTCGACCTACCGCTCCTCGTACAGCTACTACGGCAGCAAGCTCGGCAGCGACCGCATCGAGTCGCCGCACCTGTTCGATCACGCCGGGCTCTGGTACCTGGTGTTCACCCCCGATCCCACCAAGCGCCTGATCGTGATGACGGCGAGCGATCCGCTCGGCCCGTTCACCTTCCTCGGCAACCTCGACAGCCTGCTCGCGCGCGACACCGAGGCGTGGTTCGCCTCCGACGTGTTCCGCCAGCGCTACGCGGACGGCACCAGCGACGACTACTTCGCCTGCGTGAGCGATGAAGGGTCCGCGCGCCGCATCGAGATCCGCCAGATCCAGTGGGGAGCGGACGGGCGCTTCACGCTGGTGGACCCGATCCGCGTGTTCCGCCTCGAGTGGACCACCACCACGGTCGAGGAGGGCGGGACCGCGACGCTGCGCTTCTACCTCGCCAACTACGACACGGTGACGCGCCTGGCGCACCTCCAGGTCGAGGAGTTGGACGGGCGCGGCGGGCGCTGGCCGGTGGACGCGGCGCGCGTCGGGCTGCCGGCCGCCGTGCCGGTGGTGAAGCGCACCTGGGCCGGCGGCTGGCCGGCGATGACCTACGCCTTCGCCGCCCTCGTGGACCCGGATGACCCGGACGGCGATCCCACCAGCACCTCGTTCGTGGTGAAGTTCCGCGGCGTCGAGAGCGGCGTGCTCACGGTGCGCGTGCGCGGGGTGAGCGGGGACCTGGACCGTCACACGGGCGATCCGCTCGCCGCGCGGGGCGACGGCGGGCCGCGGCCCGGCACCACGCTCGAGGTGGTGCGCGGCCCGTCCGCGCTCCCCGGGCTGCGCGTCACGCTCGTCTCGGCCGAACCGGCGCGGCTCGAGCTGTTCGACACCTCCGGGCGGCGCGTGCGCGTGCTGCTCGACGGCGCGCTCCCGGCGGGCGTGACGAGCGCCGTCTGGGACGGCAGCGACCTGCGCGGCGCCGCGGCGCCGCCCGGGCTCTATCTCGCCCGGCTCGTCACTCCGTCGGGCACGCGCGTCGCGCGTGTCGCGCTGCTCAGGTGACACAGAGCGACGCCGGGGTCCAGGCACGGACGCTCTCGCTGCGGCCCCCCATCCGGGCGGCCGCGGGTCGTGGTCGCGCGCGGCCGGGACCGGTTTGACGGGTGCGCGCTCCCGCCGCTATCCTCCGCGGCCGGATTGAATACGGTATCGCCGGGGCGTGGCGCAGCCCGGTAGCGCACCTGCTTTGGGAGCAGGGAGTCGGAGGTTCAAATCCTCTCGCCCCGACTTGCTTGCCGCACGGTCACCAGCGTCAGCAGGCTGCCGGGGGGGCCCGCGGGCCCGGGGCGGGGGCCCCGGGGCGCCGCCGGCCGGGCTCCCGTGCGGCCTGCCGGGCGGAATCGTCCTGCGCCTGTAGCTCAGATGGACAGAGCAACGGATTTCTAATCCGTCGGTCGGGGGTTCGATTCCCTCCAGGCGCGCCATTCAGCAGCCAGTGCGCGCGCTCCGATCGAGCGTCCCGTCCGGCTCTCCCGCGCCCCGCGCCGGCGGCGGCGGGGCCCCGGGCGATCCGGACCAGGCGGTGGTGGATGTAGCTCAGCTGGTAGAGCACCGGACTGTGGCTCCGGCTGTCGTGGGTTCAAATCCCATCATCCACCCCACTCTCCCTGCCGCCGGCCGCGCCGCGCGGGTTCAGCGGATGCGGTAGAGGAACATGCAGCGGGCGGGCTGGGCGGCCCAGGGCCGGTCCCAGAGCGCCCGGAAGTCGAGCCGCACCGGCGGCGTCCGCCCGCGTGATGTCATCATGCGCTGTGGCAGGCCAACGAAGTAGTAGCTGCTGACCGCCAGCCAGTCGCTCTCCGGCCCGGGCGTGCCGCCGAAGTACGGCACGTAGTCGATGCCGTACATCGCCGGATCCGTGGTGCCGTGATAGGCGAGGTGGACGCGGGCGATGCCGCGGCGCGCGAGTTCCTCCCGCAGCGCGATCAGGCCCTGCCCCCAGTCCACGTTAGAGTCGTTGAGCACGCGCCAGCCCCGCGCCGGGCCGCCGGATGACCGGTTGAAGAACGAGAGCCACCAGGGCGCCGCTGCGAGTGACTCGACGGCGAGCAGGACGGCCAGGGCCACCGCGACAGCCCGCACCGCGCGCCGCGCACGCACCACTCGCTCCGCGGCGAGCAGCCCGCCGCACCACACGCACGCGAGCGGCAGGAGCGGGAGCAGATAGCGGACGCCGAAGTTGTACCGCGTGAAGAACATCGCGAACACGAGCGTCACCGCCGCCGCGATCCCCAGCAGCCACTCGGCCGGGACTCCGGCGACCCGCGCCCCACGAGGTCTCGCGACCGCACGCATCCCGACCGCGCCCCACAGGCCCAGCGGGGCCTTGAAGAGCAGCGCGAGCGGGAAGTAGTACCAGACCGAGCCGACGAAGACCTTCCCGAGCAGGAACGTGTGGACGCGCTCGGGCTCTCCGAGAAGCGACATGTAGTCGAGCCCACCCAGATAGGCTTCCGGCAGTGGGATCCGGAGCCCGGGCCAGAGCTGGGCCAAGCCGTGGAAGGCACGTGACCGGAACGGCAGGGCGCCCCACGGCCCCCAGTAGGTGGTGAACAGGTAGCCGGCGTTGATGGCGACCCAGGCAAGGGGAGCCAGCAGCACGAGACCCAGCCACATCCGACCCGGGCGCTCGAGCCGGCCGGTGACCTGCGCGAGCAGCACGACCAGGACAAACACGACCACGAACTGGACCGCGCTGAAGCGGACGAGGAACGCGGCCGCGACGGCCAGCGCGGTCCACGCCCACGCCCTCCAGCCGCCGCCGTTGATCAGCCGCCAGAACGCGTAGAGCGAGGCGGTGAAGGCGAGGGCTGTCGGCAGGTCCGTGCCCACGCTGCCAGCGTGCGCGAGGCTCTCCGGGGCGAGGGCATAGAGCGCCAGCGCCAGCAGGCCCGCCGCCTCGCCGTAGAGCGCGCGCGCCCAGCGCCAGACCAGCAGCCCGAGCAGCAGGGAGAACGCGACACCCACGAGCCGCGCGGCGAAGTACAGGCGATGGTAGCGCGCCGCGTTCACGCGCATGAAGGATTCGCCCACTGTGCCTTCGTCTCCGGAGGCCATGGCCGCTTCGGTGGGCGGCCTCGCGCCCAGCGCGAGCGCGGGGAGCGCATAGAGCACCTTGGCCAGAGGCGGCTGGGCCACCGAACCGGTGAAATCCCCGCGCCGGAGGATCATCACCCCGGCCGGCAGATGGAAGTTCTCGTCGAAGGTGACGGAGTTCCGGGTGGCCCCCCATACGGCGAGAGCGGCGTGCAGGACGAGGAGGAGCGCCACCCACAGGCGCTCGCGCGGGAGCAGGCTCCTCGGGCTGGCCGCGCGGCGCGGGGATCGGGCGGCACCCCGGCCCGCGGCGGCGTGGGCGCGGGGCAAGCCGGACCGCTCGCGTCTCACCGCGGCGCCGCCCGGTCCGCGAGCTGCCGCGCCAGTGCGCGCGCGGCGCGGCCGCGGTGCGAGAGCGCGTTCTTCTCGCGGTCGCTCAGCTCGGCGAGCGTGCGGCCGAGCGGCATCACCTCGAACACCGGGTCGTAGCCGAAGCCATTCGCGCCGCGCGGCGCGAGCGTGATGCAGCCCTCGAGCACGCCCTCGGCCACCACCTCGCCCCCATCCGGGAACAGCGCCACACACACGGTGCGGAAGCGCGCGCCGCGCCGCTCGACGGTGACGTTCGCCAGCTCGGCCAGCAGTTTCGCCAGGTTGTCCGCGTACGTCGCTCCGGGTCCGGCGTAGCGTGCGGCGTGGATGCCGGGGCGCCCGCCCAGCGCGTCCACCTCGAGCCCGGTGTCGTCGGCGATCGCGGGCATGCCGCTCAGGTCGAGTGCGGCGCGCGCCTTGAGCCGCGCGTTCTCCGCGAGCGATTCACCGCCCTCCACGGGGGCCGTGGCGCCCGGCACGTCGCACAGCGCGGTGAGAACCAGGCCGGGGAGCTGCAGCAGCTCACGCATCTCCCGCAGCTTGTCCTGGTTGAACGTGGCGAGAACGATCTTCACGCGGCGTCCCCGGATCGAGGTCGGCGCGGAGCGGCGCCGCGAACGGCGGGCTCCGAGAATCGCGGGGAGACTAGCCGCTCGGCGGCGGAGCGCAAAGCCGACCGCGAGTGCGGTCGCGCGCGCCGGGGCGGGCCACGAAGGGCGCGCGGCGAAGCCGCCGCGCCTTCAGCGAACCAGGGCGAGCTTGCGCTCGACGTGACGGCCGCGCCACTCGAGACGGCAGAGATAGATCCCGGGAGCGAGCGGGCGCCCGCCGTCGTCGCGGGCGTCCCACCGCGTCGCCCCGGGGCCGGGCGCGACGATCCCGTCCACCAGCGTGCGCACCCGGCGGCCGTCGAGCGCGTAGATCGCCAGCCTCGCGGGCGCGCTTCCGCTTCCGCCCCCGGGAACGGAGAACGCGATCTGCGCGTGCGACACGATCGGGTTGGGCACGACCGGTGCCAGCGCGAGCGACACGCCGCCCGAGGGCGGCACGTCCGTCGTGGTGCGGACGCGGATCATGCCGTTCACCACCGTCGCTGCGGGCGAGCCCTCGTTGAACTTGAGGATCGAGAGCGTGAGCGGCATGTCGGCCCCGGGCGGCGCCGCCGGCTAGAGCGTGAGCTCAAGGCGATGGAGCCGCTGCGAGTGCGAACTCACCGGCACGAATCCCGCTGCCACCGCCGCGACGAACGAGCCGGTCACGTTGGTGTTGGGCTGGCCCCAGGTGGTGATCACGCCCTGGTTCCAGAAGCTGGCGCCCGAGATGATCCCCGGATCGAGCGGCAGCCGGTACTCGATCGAGTAGACGCCGAGCCCGCTGATGTCCTGGTCCATGTCGAGCGGCACGTCCACGGCCGAGCCCGGGACCGCAGTGATCGTGGGCAGCGTCACCTGGACGATCGCGGCAGCGCCCGCGGGCGCCGCTGCCGGCGCCGGCGCGGGGCCCGCCGGTGCGGCCGCCGGCGCTGCGCCGGCGGCGAGCAGCAGCGCGCCGGCCAGCGCGGCCGCGCGACACCCGTGCGATCGCGCGCAGGACGGAGTCGAGGCCACGCGAGCGATCATCGTACGAGCGCGAGCCTGCGCGAGAGCACGCGCCCCCTCCACTCGAGCCGGCAGAAGTAGAGGCCGGCCGGCGCCGGCGCGCCCGCCGCGTCGCATCCATCCCACGTCGCCTCGTGCTCGCCCGCTCCGAGCGGACCGCCCACCAGCGCGCGCACCCGCCGGCCGTCCACCCCGAAGACCGCGAGCGTCACGCGCTCTCCCCTGCCCCCCGTCTCGGGGATGGCGAAGCGGATGCGCGCCACGGCGCGTACGGGATTCGGCGCGGCCGGCTCCAGCACGAAGCCGCGCAGGCCTCCGGGTGGCGCATCCAGGGCGTTGCGCACGCGGATCAGGCCGTTCGCGACCTGAACCGCGGGGAGCCCCTCGTTGCACAGGAAACCCGAGAACGTGAGCGGGAGGTCGGTGCCGTGGGGAACGGCCGGCGAGAGATCCAGCTCGAGCACGTGCAGCTCGCTGCTCCCCGAGCCGAGCGCCTGGCTGCCGCCCGCGGCGACGGCGAGCTTCCCGCTCGTGAGGTTGGCCACGATCTGGCTCGCGTCCCACATATGGACCAGCCCCGAGTGGAGCGAGCGCACGTCCGTCACGTAGGCGCCGTTGAAGAGCAGGCTGTACTGGAGCGAGTAGATGCCGAGCGCGCTCACATCGCGGTCCACGAGGATCGGCACCCGCAGCGAGGCGCCGGGCAGCGCGGTGATCGTGGGGAGGCTCACCTGGAAGTCGTAGACGGTGACCGACGTGTTCTCGTCCGCAGCCCCCACCGCGTCCACCGCCCGCACCTCCGTCACCCCGCCCGCGACCGCGGTGAGGAGCCCGCTCGCGTTGATGGTGGCGACCGCGGGATCGAGCGTGCTCCAGGCGATGGGCAGGGTCGGACTGCCCGAGACGCTGAAGGGCAGGTTCTGGCCGGCGAGCAGCGTGACCGTCTCGGGCGAGACCGTGATGCTGGGAAGCGCACTGACCGTGAGCGACCCGTTCGTGGTCTTCGCCGGCAGGGTCTCGTTGAACAGCGCGCTCGAAACCGTGAGCGCCGTGCCGCCGTAGGTCTGCGTCGAGGTGCCGAAGGTGAGGTAGCAGAGCGTGCCGCTGCCCGTGAGGTCGGCGCTGCCCGCGAAGTCCAGCGTGCACGTGCCGCTCGCCGTGCCGAACCCCACCGGGCCGTAGTCGTGGAGCAGCGTGCCGGCCGGCGTGGTCACCGCGGTCGCGGTCGCGAGCGCGGCGTTGTAGGAGAGCGTGACCTGGCCGGCGCGGATGCCGAGACCGCTGAGCGAGGTCACGGTGATCGGGACGGTCGCGGTCTGACCCTGCACCACGGTCGCGCTCCCGGCGGTGAGCCCCATGCCGCGGATCAGGATGTCGCCGTCGCTGTCGTCCGAGCGCCCGGCGTTGTCCAGCGCGTGCACCCGCACCGCACCCGGCGCCACGCCGGTGAGCAGGCCGCTGGCGTTGATGGTGGCGATCAGGGGATCGCTCGTGCTCCAGGTCACCGGCGGGGTGACGCTGCCGCTGGCGGTGAACTGAAGCGTCTGGCCGCGCACCACCTCACCGGTGTTGGGCGAGACCGTGATGATGGGCGTGGCGGTCACGGTGATGGAGCCGTTGCTGGTGGTGTCGTTCGGCGTTCCCTCATTGAAGACGAAGTTCGAGAGCGTGAGCGTGGTCGAGGTGGCGGTGAGCTGCGCCGGGTTGATCACGAACCGCACCTTGATGAGCGGACCGGACCCGCTGAGCGCGGTGGTCCCGGCGTCGCTCACCGAGATCCGGCCGCTCGTCACGTTGAACGTGGGGTTGTTCCAGCCGGCGGCGCCGGTCGCGGTGCCGGTCTCGAGCACGCCGGTCGCGGTGACGATGCTGGCGTTGTAGGACAGGTCGAACTGGATCGAGGTGACGCCGAGCCCGCTCAGGCTGGTCGTGCTCAGGGCGATGTCCATTGTCTGGCCGGCCAGCCCCGAGCCGCTGCCGGTCGTGACCTGCACCGCCGCCGCCGGGACCGGAGCCAGCAGCGTGGCCGCAGCCAGCAGTCCGGCGGCGATGGCCGCGGGCGTGGAGCCCCGTGGCCGAGCCTGCCCCGCCAGCCGAGGATGACGCATCATCGTTCCTTCCCCGTCTCGCGGTATCAGTGGACCACGATCAGCCGCCGGGTCGCACTGAATCCCCCGGCCCGGACGTGGACGAAGTAGAGCCCGGCGCCGACCGTGCGGCCGCTGGCGTCGCGCAGGTCCCAGGTGAGCGGATGCACGCCGGCCGGCAGCGGCCCCTCCGCCAGCGTGCGCACACCGCGCCCCGCGAGATCGAGCACGCGCACGGCGACCGACCTGCCGGCCTCGGCCGCCGCGAGCCCGAAGCTCAGGGCCACCGGGCCGCGCGCTGGATTGGGCGCGGGCGCGCTCAGGAACGACAGGCCCGGCACCGCGGGCCGCGGCGGCACCGGCCCGAACACCACGGTCTCGTTCGCGCGCGCCCACACCAGCTCCGGCGCCACCCAGTCGCCGTCCCCCGCCGGGAAGCGCAGCAGTGCGACCTCGCCCGGCGTGAGCGGCTGGACCGAGCCCATCGCCATGAGCGCGGCGCCGTCCACCGTGTTGTGGGCCTCGAGTACGCGCCCGCCGTCGGCGGCGATGACGCCGGCCAGGGTCGCGGCCGCGCCACCTTCGAGTCGCACCTCGACCGAGTAGACCGGCGCCGTGCCTCTCGCGATCACCGGGACCAGCCACTCGCCGCCGTCACGCCGCGCCTGGCCGAGCCGGACCTCGAACGATCCGGTGGCGCTCCGCAGCAGCTCGCGCGCCGCGAGCACGTCGGGTGGCGCCTGCACGACGCGATTGTTGACCGCCGGGAACGCGCGGATGATGCCCGCCACGTACTGGAGGATGGTGACCCCGTCGAGGCCGGTGATGCCGCCGGCGCCGGTGACGTCGGCGACCTGTTTCTGCAGGTCGTTCAGGGTGATGAGCGCGACCAGGTACTGGAACACCAGCGATGCGTCGTAGGCCAGAACCTGCCCGTTCAGGCTCACGTCGCCGATCAGCGGGTTCACGATGCCGCTGGTCTTGAACGGCGTGTAGTCCACGTTGTTGCTGGCCTTGTCGCCGGTGCCGGCGTTGAGGCCGAGGCCGCACAGGTCGGCGGTCGCCGAGTTGTCGTTGGGCCCGCTCGCCGCCCCCCACCAGCAGCTGTCGGCGTCCACGCAGAAGGAAGCGCCGCTGTTGTTGACCCCGTAGTAGGTATTGCCGTAGATGCTGCACTCGTGGACCCGCGGGTTGCTCGCGCCCTCGGCCGAGATCCCGACGTAGTTGTACGCGATCAGGCAGGAGTCCACCGTCGGCGACGAGTTGACGCAGCGGATCACGCCCTGGGTCGTGGTGTAGCCGCCGTAGCGGAACACGCAGTTCTTGAAGCGCACCTGCGGATCGATCGCCGTGCCTTCCACCTGCACGTAGTTCCAGTCGCTCGCGGCGGGCGCGCTGATGGCGCCGTCGTTGTTGGTGTCGCCGCCGTAGAAGTCGTCGCGGTAGGAAGTGAACACGATCAGGCTCTCGGGCTCGACCGTCCGGCCCTCCGCCTGGAACGCGCGCTGGATGGTGATCGCGCCGCTGCTCGCGAACTTGACGATGAGACCCGGCTGCAGGGTCACGCTGGCGCCCAGGCCGGTGGTGAGCGTCCCCTGCAGGAGGTACGGCATGTTGTTGCGGCCCGAGACCGCGCGGATCGGCCAGCGCAGGTCCTGGGCGATGGCCTCGGCGATCACCCCGAGCGCGGTGTACGTGTTGCCCAGGAACTGCACGTTCGTGAACGTCGGGTTGCTCACCAGCGACAGGTTCACCGGCACGTTGCCCGAGGAGTCGATCTGGCAGGCCACGAACGCGGGCGTGGAGTTGCCCTCGATCAGGACCCCGTAGTAGTAGCTGGAAGTGACGTAGGTGCTGTCCACGAGCGGGCCGGCGTTGACGAAGCGGAGCGCTCCGGTGTTGCCATAGCCGCCGTAGCGGATGCGGCAGTTATTGATCCGGCTGGCGGTGTCGTTGCTCACCGCGTTGAACTGGATGTACTGCCACTGCCCGGCTGCCGGCGTGGTGAGCGCGCCGTCGCTGCGGACGTCCACGCCGAAGGCGTCGTCGGCGCTCGAGGTGAAGACGATCAGGCTGTCGGGCTTGCCGTCGGCCACCAGCGCACCGTCCACGGTGATGGCGGTCCCGATCGGGTCAATGAAGATGCGTCCCAGCTTGATGACCACGCCGGGGTCGATCGTCCACTTCGCGCCGAAGGCGATGCTGATGGTCCCGGTCGGGCAGTAGGTCATGTTGCTGATGCCGGAGAGGCTGCGCACCCGCGTGCGCACGTCCTGCGCCACGCTCTCACCGAACAGGCCGAAGCAGGTGTAGGTGTTGTTCGCCAGCGCGACCTGCGCCGGATTCGGGAACACCGGGTTGCTCACCAGCGAGAACGAGATCGGCAGGCTGGTGCAGTTGAGGATGTTCGTGGTGTCCACCACCGGCTGGGAGTTGCCGGCGAACGCCATCGCCGTCGAGTTCTGGAAGAACTCGAGCCTGACGAAGCGCGGGCTCGCGCTCACCGTGTAGAGCGCGCCGACCTCGCTGCTGGAGCCCCCGAACTGGAACAGGACGTTCCGGAGCACGCACGCGGCGTCCACGCTGATGTCGTTGAACTGGATGTAGCCCCAGTCGCCGGCCTGCGGCGCCGAGGCGTCGGTGGGCGTGGTGTCGCCCCCGTAGCTCGGGTTGTCGTCGCGGCGCGACGTGAAGATCACGCGGCCGGTCGTGCTGTTGGAGCCCACCACGTTGAGCGCCCCGTTCACCGAGAACACGGCGTAGCTGCCGTTCGGCTTGATGACCACCTGCGGCTCGATCGCGAGTGTCACGCCGCTCGCCACCGTGATGGTGCCGGTCGGCAGGTAGGCGAAGACCGGGTAGGCCGGCGGCCCTACCGCGGGCCGGTACTTGAGGAGCGCGCTCTGCGACAGGGTCTCGGACAGCAGCGCGAGCGCGTTGTAGACATTGCTCGAGAAGCTGTCGTTCGTGATGATCGGGTCGGAGAGCACCGACATCACGATCGGCGCGTACGTGCAGTTGTTGATGTCGCAGTGGTCGATGAGCGGGGTCGAGTTGCCGTCCACCCGGATACCGTAGGCGCCCTTCGAGATGAAGACCGAGTCGATCGTGGGTGCGGCGCTGGTGATCCACAGGGTGGTCGCCCAGCCGTCGTACGGGCCGGCGGAGCCGTAGGTGAGGCGCGCGTTGTTGATCCGGCTCACCGCGTCGTTGCTGGTGCTGGTGAAGCGGATGTAGGTCCAGTTGCCCTGGGCCGGCGCGGTGGTGGAGCCGTCGCCGTTGGTGTCGGAGGGGTTGCCGTAGAGGTCGTCGCGCTCCGAGGTGAAGACGATCAGGCTGTCGGGCTTGCCATCGGCCACCAGCCCCCCGTCGATCTGCATGCCGCCGCCGCCGAGCTGGTTCTTGATGACCACGCCCGGGTCCACGGTGAGGACGGCCGGGCTCTGCATCACCAGCTGGCCGTTCATCAGGTAGCAGGTGATGTTCGTGTAGCCCGCCAGGTCGCGCCGGCGGATGCGCGAGTCCACCGCCACCGCTTCGCCCTCGAGTCCGAGCGCCGTGACGGCGTTCGCGAGGAACGTGACGCCGGCATAGGTGGGATTGGCCGACACCGACATCAGGATGGGCGTGGACGACATGTTGTTGATCGCGACGTTCGTGATCGCCGGAGTGGACGTCCCGTGCATGGTGAGGCCGTGGCCGGCATCACTCAGCAGGCAGCTCGAGACCGGCACGCTGTTGTTGAGCATCTCGACCATGCCCTGCGTCGTGCTGTTGCTGCCGAACTTGAGGCGGCAGCGCTGGAGCGAGCCGGTCGCGCCCTGGGCGAAGTAGATCTGTCCCCAGTTGCCGCGCGCGGGCGCCGTGATCGAGCCGTTGTTGTTGGTGTCGTTCGGCTGCCCGAAATTGTCGTCGTGGATCGAGGTGATGGTGATGGTGTCGCCGACGGCCGCCGTGCCGTTCATGGTGAGCGCGCCGCCGCTGTTCACCGTGATGCTGTAGCCGGCGACCGGCTTGATGACCACGCCCGGGTCGATCGTGAGGCTGCCGGGGGAGTTGATGGCGAGACTCCCGAGCAGCACGTAGGTGACGTTACTGATCGGATTGATCCCCACCGTCGCCCCGCGCTTCGGCAGCACCGTGGCCGAGGTGATGGTGCCGCCGCGCAGGCCGAAGGCGTCGTAGCCGTTGTTGGCGCTCGAGAACACCAGGCTGGAGAGGACCGGCGCAGCGGTGAAGTCGAGCACGATCGGAGTCTGCGTGCAGGCCTCGATGCTGGTGTTGACGAGCTTCGGAGCGGCCGAACCCTGGCAGTCCACGCCGTAGTACGAACGGCGCACGACGCAGTTCACCACGCTGTCGCTCGCGCTCACGAAGGTGAGCGCGCCGCCCGCGCCGTAGCCCGCGTAGCGGAAGTCGCCGTAGTAGAACGCGCTGTTGTCAGGACTCGCGTCCGGGAAGTTGATCCCGTACCAGTCGGAGTTCGC
Organism: Candidatus Eiseniibacteriota bacterium; assembly: GCA_016223045.1. Classification (GTDB taxonomy): domain Bacteria; phylum Eisenbacteria; class RBG-16-71-46; order RBG-16-71-46; family RBG-16-71-46; genus JACRPT01. The sequence goes on along the minus strand of JACRPT010000112.1, from coordinate 28,405 downwards.
GGGCTGCGTGGCGTTGCCGTCGCCGTTGGTGTCGCCGCCGCGGTTGTTGTCGTCCTTGATCGAGGTGAACACGATGGTGTCGGCCGCGGTGCCGACCGCGCGCAGCGTGCCGCTCACCACGAGCTGGCGCCCACCGTCGAACTTGACCACGACGCCCGGCTGCACGGTGAGCGTCACCCCGCTATTGATCGAGATGGAGTTGCGGACCCAGAAGACGTCGCCCACCACGGTGCCGGTCGGCCCCCAGGTCGTGTTGCTGGATACGTTGGTGGTGATCTGGACGACGGTCAGGGCATGGGCCGCGGACACGGTGAGACCCACGGCGAGCAGGGCAAAGGGGATTGCGCGCATGTCGGCGTCTCCTCGCTGCGTTCGAGAAGAGGAAGCGGCGCCGTCCCCCGCTCGGTGAGGTCATGCCGGGAGGACGCCGCGTCGGTGGAGCCGGGTTCAGTGGCGGTGATTCTGCCACACCCGCGGGGTCGGGGGTACCGTGTTTCCTGGCGAGCGTTTCCTGGCGAGGTGCTTCTTGCGACCCACTCCGAATGCTACGAAGGCAGCAGCCCGGAGCCCGCCAGCAGCCGGCGCTGGTAGCCCAGCACCCGGCGGATGCCGGAGCGCGCCAGCGAGAGCAGCGCGCGCAGCTCGGCCATGTCGAACGTGGCGGTCTCGCCGGTGCCCTGCAGCTCGACGAAGCGCCCGGCGCCGGTCATCACCACGTTCATGTCCACGTTGGCCTGAGAGTCCTCGGCGTAGTCGAGGTCGAGGCACGGCACGCCCGCGACGATCCCGACCGAGATCGCCGCCACCGCGTCCCGGAACGGCGGCCCGGTGAGGTGGCCGCGGTTCGAGAGCGTGACGAAGGCGTCGTGGAGCGCCACCAGGGCGCCGTTGATCGCGGCGGTGCGGGTGCCGCCGTCGGCCTCGAGCACGTCGCAGTCGAGGATGACGGTGCGCTCGCCGAAGGCGGTGAGGTCGGTGACCGCGCGCAGCGAGCGCCCGATCAGGCGCTGGATCTCCTGCGCGCGCCCGCCGGTCTGGCTGGTGCGCGGCGTGCGCTGGCCGGTCGCGCGCGGCAGCATGCCGTACTCGGCCGTGACCCAGCCGCGGCCCTGCCCGCGCATCCAGTTCGGGATGCGCTCCTCGACCGTGGCCGCGCACAGCACGCGCGTGCGCCCCATGTGAACCAGCGCCGAGCCCTCGGCCTGCGGCAGCACGCCGCGCTCGATCTTGAGGAGACGCGGCTGGCGCGGGCTGCGGCCGCCGGAGCGCGCGAGCGGCGCGGGCTCCGCGGGCCGGCTCTCCCGCTCGCGGATCGGACGCGGCTTGCGGGTCACCGGCGTATCCCCGGCTTGCGCATTATGCGGTCGCGCGCACGCGGCTTCCCGACGGCCCACGCGCCGCGCATCGGCTGCGGCTCGCGGGTCACGGTGCCTCCTTCGCGGCCGCGCGGCCGCGCGCGGGCTCCGCGGTCCCGGTCGCCGCGTGGTCGGGCGAGCGCTCGAACCACGGCAGGTCGGTCTGGTCCACGATCGTGGTGGGCGGTAGCTCGCGCCCCAGGAACGCGCGCGCCACGCGGTTGAAGTCGAGGCGCTCGTCGCTCAGGAAGAAGTGGTGGCGCGGCCCGCCGGCGGCGAGCTGCCCGCGCTCGCCGAGCAGGGTCGCGAGCGCGCGCGCCGCCTCGGCGCCCGAATCCACCAGCTTCACCCCCGGCCCCATCAGCTCGGCCACCAGCGGCGCGATCAGCGGGTAGTGGGTGCAGCCCAGGATCAGGCTCTCGAGCTGCGCGGCGCGCACGTCGCCCAGGTACTCCTCGGCGACCGCGCGCAGCACCGGGTGGCCGATCCAGCCCTCCTCGATCAGCGGCACGAACAGCGGGCAGGCCCGCGAGATCACGTGCGCGCCGGGCGCGATCGCGTGGATCGCGTGCGGGTAGGACTCGCTCCCCACCGTGGCCAGCGTGCCGATGACGCCGATCCTCGCGGACCCGCGGCCGCGCGCTCCCCCGCCCGCCGCGAACGCGGCGCGCACCGCCGGCTCGATCACGCCGACCACCGGGATGTCCAGGCGTCGCGACAGCGTGTCGAGCGCGTACGAGGACGCGGTGTTGCAGGCCACCAGCAGGCACTTGATGTCCTGGCGCACCAGGAAGCGCGCAATCTCCAGGCTGAAGCGCGTCACCGTGTCCTTCGACTTGGTGCCGTACGGCACGCGCGCCGTGTCGCCGAAGTAGAGCACCGACTCCTCCGGCAGGACGCGGAACAGCTCGCGCACGGCGGTCAGCCCGCCGAGTCCCGAGTCGAACACGCCGATGGGGCGCGCGTCATGCGTCGCAGGCACGCGCGATCCTTTCTCGGTCCGCCGGCGCCGTGGCTCGCTGCCGGCGCGAGCCGCGGCCCCTGCGGACCCGGGGACAGGTCACCACTCGCTCACGTCGAGTGGGCGGTCGAGCGGCAGATGCCCGCCCAGCGTCGGCAGGGGCATGCCACCGCACACGAGAAGCACCTTCTTCACTTCGGGCAGGTTGGCCGAGATGGTGCGCACCAGCGAAGCCACCACCAGGTACTCCCCGCTCGAGCCGCCGCGGAAGCCCTCGCGGAAGGCCGGCGACAGGTCGAGCGTCAGCAGCCCGCGATCGTCGAGATAGACCCGCAGCGCCGCCGTTCCCGGCGGCAGCACCGCCACCGCGCCGGGCCCCGAAGGTCCGTGCGCCAGCTCGGTCACCAGCGCCGCCACACGGTCGTGCGGCGCGGCCTGCTCGATCATCTCGCGCGATTCGCTCACCAGGCTGTCGCCCGGGCGCGCCACGAAGAAGAGCTGCGCCGACCGGAAGCCGGTCCCGATGGAATCCGACGCCGCGGGCCGCGCCACCACCGCGTTCTCCGCGCGCCGGACGATGCGCCACGCGAGCCACGCTAGCACAGCGAGAATGAGCGCCACAACGAACCAGCGGAAGCCGCGGCTCATCGCCCGCGCTCCCGTCCGGCCATGCCCTCGGCCTCACCGGGCGCATGCCGCCGCAGCGCGCGCCGGCTCATCGCCCGCGCTCCCATGCGGCCAGCCCGTCGGCGATGGCCGTGGCCAGGTCCTGGAGCCCGCGCGGGCCGGTCACCCGCGCGCGGTCGGCGGGCGCGGTGAGGGTCGCGCACTCCAGCAGGATCCCGGGTGCGTTCACCCCCAGCAGCGGGTGGGGCAGCACCTCGCGCAGCCGCGTGGGCCCGGCGCCGGCCAGCTCGAGCGCGCCCAGCACCGCCTCGGCCACCGCCCGGCTCCGCACCGCGTGGCGCAGCGCCACCTCGCGCCACGGCAGCAGCAGCACCGGCGCGTTGCGCCCGGCCGCTTCGCGGCGCGCGCCCACCAGGGCGGGCGGGCACCAGGCCGAGGCGCCCGCGTACCCGGTGCCGGGCGCACCGTCGAAGTGGAGCGCGAGCACCAGGTCGGCACGCGCGTGGTTCGCGGTCTCGGCGCGCCGGTCCTGCGCGAGGCCCCGGTCGTCGTCGCGCGTGAGCACGACCTGCGCGTGGAGCCGGCGCTCGAGCTCGGGCTTGAGGACCCGCGCCAGCGCGAGCGTCAGGTCCTTCTCGGCCACGCCCTCCACGGTCACGCCGCGGTCGTCGCCGCCGTGACCCGGGTCGAGCACGATGACCTCGAGCGCGCGCGGCCCCGGCGGCCCCGCGGGCGCGAAGTCCTCGAGCCCCGGGATCCGGAAGCGCGAGACCTCGAGCGTGATGCTGCGGGGGCCGCCCGCGCCCGCGGACCCCGGGTCGCGCACCAGGCGGAAGCCCTGTGCCGCCGGCGAGACCGCAAGCTCGAACGCGCAGCCCACCGCCACCGGGATCGGCGCGATCGCGGTCACGAGTCCGCCAGGCGACAGGGACTCGGGTGAGGCGCCCACGAACGCGCCGCCGAAGCGCAGGCGGAAGTGGCCGCGGGCGCGGCTCGCGACCCCCACCTCGGCGACGTGGTCCACCGGGAAGACGACGCGCGTGAGCGTGTCGCCGGCCGCCAGCTGCGGCGATCGCACCACGCCGGAGAGCGGCATACACATGACCACGCCCCGGCCGGGGTCGTAGAGCAGGCGCGCGATGGTGGTGTCGCGCGGCAGCGAGTCGAGCAGCGCCACCGGCGCCTGGAGTTCTCCCCGCACGGAGCGCACCGGCGCCGGGAGCCTGAACGTGCGCTCGTCCACCACCACGAACGGGTTGTCCACCGCGAGCGTCACGCGGTGGCTGCCGGCGCGCAGCACCAGCTTGCGCACGTCGGGCCGCCAGAACTTGGTGGCGTCCAGCAGCCGCGCCAGGTCGTTGGCGCCGAGGTACGCCTGGCCATCGAGGCGCCGGACCGGCGCGCGCTCGGGCGCGCCCGGGGGCAGGGCCGGTGCCCCGGACGCGGCGGCGAGCGGCGCGAGCGCCGCGGTGAGCGCCGCGAGCAGCGCGAGCGCCGTCATGCGCGCGGCCATGCCGCGGGAGGTCACGCTCATGCGCCGCGCTTCCCGCCGACCCGCGCGCTGCCGTGCCGGGCCGCTCTCATGCGCCGCGCTCTCCGGCGACCCGCGCGCTGCCGTGCCGGGCCGCTCTCATGCGCCGCGCTCTCCGGCGACCCGCGCCACGCCGTGCCGGGCCGCTCTCATGCGCCGCGCTCTCCGGCGACCCGCGCCACGCCGTGCCGGGCCGCTCTCATGCGCCGCGCTCTCCGCCCCGCTTCGCGCGCTGCATCTCGCGCTGCGCGTCGCGTTCGGCGATGGCGTGGCGCTTGTCGTGCGTCTTCTTGCCCTTGGCGACGCCGACCAGGAGCTTCGCGCGGCCCTTCGAGAAGTAGAGCCGGAGCGGGATCAGCGTCTGGCCCTTCTGCTCGGTCGCCTTCTTCAGCTTCTCGATCTCGGCGCGGTGGAGCAGGAGCTTGCGCGTGCGCACCGGGTCCGGGTTCCAGCGGTTGCCCTGCTCGTAGGGCGGGATGTGGAGCTGGCGCACGAAGACCTCGCCCCCCTCGACCGTGGCGTAGGCTTCGGCGAGGCTCGCCTTGCCCTGGCGCAGGCTCTTCACCTCGGTGCCGGTGAGCACGACGCCGGCCTCGAAGGTCTCGAGGATGAAGTAGTCGTGGCTCGCCCGGCGGTTCTGCGCGACTACGCGCTCGGCCGACTGCTGGTCCCTGGTCATGGTGGGAGGAGGTCCGGGTCCCGACGCGTGGCGGGAGCGGCCGCCGGTCCCGCGGGGCGGCCGGAGAACGATGGTGCGGAAGGGGGGATTTGAACCCCCACACCCTTGCGGGCGCTAGACCCTGAATCTAGTGCGTCTGCCAGTTCCGCCACTTCCGCACGACGTCAGCGGGGAGGGAATATAGGGGCTGCCGCGGGGAGCGTCAACGCGGGTCGGGCGGCGGGGGCGGGTGGGTCACGCGCTACGGCGACGACCGTGGCGAATCACCGGCGCCAGGGCGCGCAACGCCTCATTCACGGACTTGCCGTCCGGGAACACGTCCAAGACATCGGGGTCCACCACGACGACGTTCGTACCCTGGGCATAGCGGCCGGCAGTGACTCCACGGACTCCCGCAGAGAAATCGTACTCGGGCCGCAGGGTATCGTAGTCGCCTCGCCTCTTCCTGCGACTAGCCTTCTTCTTCATATCGCCTCCGCTCCTTCCGTGCAGCCCGCCGCGCAGAGATCAGACGGGTCCCAAGTGGACGTTCCGCGAAGGCCACGACCAGCAGCCTCCGCCGAGTGGACATGCCGAGGAGAAGATACCGCCTCTCGCCTCGCGAATGATCCGGGTCCGACAGGAGGACGGCCAGCGGATCGCCGAAGACTGTCGAGGCCTCGTCGAACGTAACGCCGTGCTTGCGCCGGTTGGACTCGGCCTTCTTCGCATCCCACTCGAAAGTGTAACCCACACCGCCCCCCGGACCCCGCGGTCGTCCTTCGGATGCGCCGAGCGGCCGGCGGCCGGTCCGCCACGACTGGTCGTCGCTACGCGTGGCTGTGCAATCCCGCGTCGGATTCTGCTTTCACCTCTCAAGCAGAGCAGGGGCCGCAGCGCAATCCTGAGGAGCCCAGGTTGCTGTGTGGCACCTTGAGCCGGGCCCGTGACATGGAGATGGTCGAGGCGCTCGGCCATGACCCTGCGACCCGTACGCGCCCGCGACGCGAAGAGTACCAGCGCGGCGTGGTCGTCTGTCAATGGCGTGTCGGCGCCGCCAGGGCTCGACCTTGCGCATCCGCGGCAACCCACCTGCCGGAGGCCGCCTACGCCTTCCTCTTCCGCTCCAGCGCCCGCTCCGCCGCCACCACGATGTCGCGGGCGCGCAGCCCGAAGGCGTCCATCAGCTCGTCGGGCTTGCCCGACTGGCCGAAGCGGTCCATCACCGCGACGAACTCCATCGGCACCGGGTGCGCGCGCACCACCGCCTCGGCCACCGCGCCGCCCAGCCCGCCGTTCACCTGGTGCTCCTCGGCGGTGACGATGGCGCCGGTCTCGCGCGCACAGCGCTCGAGCAGCGCCACGTCGAGCGGCTTCAGCGTGTGCAGGTCCACGACCCGCGCCGCGATCCCGCTCGCGAGCAGGGTCGCGCGCGCGCGCAGCGCCTCGTAGACCATGACGCCGCACGCCACGATGGTGAGGTCCTCGCCCCCGGCGAACACCTCGCCCCGGCCGAGCGTGAACGGCGTGTCCTCGGCGGTCACCACCGGCACGTCCTCGCGGCCGAAGCGGATGTAGACCGGGCCCTGGTGCCGCGCCGCGGCGAGGGTGGCCTTGTAGGTCTCCCAGTAGTCGCACGGCACCACCATGCTCATGTTGGGGAGCGAGCGGATGATGCTGATCTCCTCCATGGCCTGGTGGGTCGCCCCGTCGGGGCCCACCGAGATGCCGCCGTGGGCACCGCCGATCTTCACGTTGAGATCGCTGTAGGCCACGGTGACGCGCAGCTGGTCGGCGGCGCGGCAGGTGGCGAAGGCGCCGTAGGTGGCCAGGAACGGGATCTTGCCCATCGCCGCCAGCCCCGCGGCGATCCCGGTCATGTTCTGCTCGGCGATCCCGACCTCGATGAAGCGCTCGGGGAAACGCTCGGCGAAGAAGCTCGTCATGGTGGACTCGACGAGGTCGCCCACCAGCACGACGATGCGCGGGTCCGCTTCGCCCAGCGCGACCAGCGCGCGGCCGAAGCCCTCGCGCGTCTTCTTCTTCTCGACCTTCGCGGGCAGCGCGATGGCGGCGCTCATGGGTAGACCGCGCGCGCGGCGGCCGGCGTGGAACCGAGCGTGGCGCTCACGGCCCGACTCCGTCCGGCGACGGCGCCGCGTCGCGGTCCGCGCCGCCCGCCAGCAGCCGCGCGGACCACGCGGCGTAGCTGGTGCCGAGTTCGGCCAGCGCCTGCTCGGCCTCGGGCATCTTCGGCGGCTTGCCGTGCCAGCGGTAGTCGTCGGCCATGAACGAGACGCCCCTGCCCATCACGGTGTGGGCGAGGATGACGCTCGGCTGGCCGCGGTGCGCGCGCGCCGCGGCGAAGGCGGCGAGCACGGCGTCCAGGTCGTGGCCGTCGCACTCGATCACGTTCCAGCGGAACGCGCGCCACTTGTCGGCGAGCGGACGGATGCCGCAGATGTCCTCGACGTCGCCGTCGATCTGCTTGCGGTTGTAGTCCACGATCCCGCACAGGTTGTCGAGCCTGCGGTGCCCGGCGAACATCGCCGCTTCCCAGATCTGGCCCTCCTGCTGCTCGCCGTCGCCCATCACGCAGTACACCCGGCGCGGGTGGTCATCCAGGCGCGCCGCCATCGCCACGCCGCAGCACACCGAGAGTCCCTGCCCGAGCGAGCCGGACGAGACCTCGATGCCGGGCGTGTCCTGGCACGACGGGTGGCCCTGCAGGTGGCCGTCGAAGGCACGGAACTTCATCAGGTCCCGCAGCGGGAAGTAGCCGCGCTCGGCCATCAGCGAGTAGATCACCGGCGTCACGTGCCCGATCGAGAAGTGCCAGAAGTCGCGCTCCGGCCAGGCCGGGTTCGCGGGGTCCACGCTGAGCTCGTGGAAGAACAGCGCGGTGCCGAAGTCGGCGCACGAGAGCGGGCCGCCCGAGTGGCCGGACTGCGCCTTCGCCAGCAGCGTGACGATGTCGCGGCGGATCTCGAGCGCCTTCGCGCGCAGGCGCTCGGCGGGCCAGGCGAGGCGCCCCGCCCGGTGCGCGCTATCGGCGCCGGCGTCGGTCATGGTGTCGGGATCCAATGCTCCTCCGGGAGCGGGCCATGGGGGGTGGAGGGAATGGCGGCAGCAGCCTGCATCGCGCGCCGGGCGTGGGGCAACGCCCGGCGCGTGGCTGCGCCCTTGTGATGCGCCGGGGTGCGGCGCGATTCGTCAGACCAGATCCAGCGCGGGTGGGACCGGCCTGCGGATCTCGGCCGCGACCGGCGCGGCGGAGAGGCCCTGCACGAGCATTGCGACCAGCTCACTTGTAGAGCGTCTTGAGCCTCCCCCACGTCACCGGCTGGGCCGGCGTCAGGTCGCACACGTTCGCGGCCGCCGGCGTGGGCGCGCAGCCGTTCCCCGGCGGCGGCACGGTGCCGACGTAGGGGTTCAGGCCG
>JACRPT010000112.1:0-19804 GCA_016223045.1 Candidatus Eiseniibacteriota bacterium | reverse complement strand
GGGTTCAGGCCGTCGAAGAGCTGCCAGCCGCCGATCCCTTCCGGGAGCCGGCCGATAGCGCGGTCGGCCGCCGCCTCGTGGCTGGTGTAGGCGTACTCGTCCACCAGCAGCGTGTCGCCGCCCGACACCTGCCACAGCATCACCCGGTCGCCGGAGTTGGAGAGCGAGAGCCCGTAGGCCGGGAAGCCGTTGGCTCGCTCCCAGGCGTAGGCGTCGCGGCCGAACACCACCAGGCGCGCGTTCCCGGCCAGCGTGCCGGAGAGCCCGCAGCGCGGCAGCGTGTCGCCGTCGGTGATGAAGAACGCGGCGAGGTCGAGCGGCGCGGCGCCGGTGTTGACGAGCTCCACCCACTCGTCGTCGCGCGAGGAGAAGACCCCGCTGCCGTCCCAGTCGCGCGCCGGGCCGGGCAGGATCTCGTTGAGCCGCAGCGGCGCGTCCGCCGCTGCGAACACCGGCACGCGGCCGGGCGCGGAATGGGTGATGAGAAGGGCGAGGGCGGCGAGTGCCGTGGCCAGAAACATGGGACATCCCCTGCGGAGGCGGATCGCGGGGGCCTGACGCAAGCCGGCCGGGCGGCCGGCGCTCTCTGGCGATTGCACGCTCCGTGCCGCGCGCGGCTCGACGCCAGCTCGGGTATTCGCGCAGGCCGCGACGCCGGGTATGCGCGGGCGTGCGCTCGCACGGCTGCGGCGCGGGCCGCGCGTGCGCAGCCGGCGCTCGCGCATGGCAAGCGCCGGCGGGTCCGCGACGAGCGCGCGAGCGGGGCGACGCGCTCCCGCGACGCGCACGCCGCGGTCGCCCGCGTGAACGCCGGCGACAGCGCGGCGTGCCGGCGTTCCACACCGCGGACCGGGCGCTCAGGCTGCGCGATGTGTGAGTCGTGGAGACGCGGAGGCGACGACCGGCGTCGAGCCGCCGGAACCGGTGGAAGCAGGGACGGCGTACCGCCGACGGCGAAGGAGCGGGCGCGGCAGGCCATAGGGTGTCGCACCGCGTGACACGCGCGGCGGACGCCCTCCCGGCATTCAACGAACGATGGCGATCCTCGCCGTGGCCGCGCGCCCGCCCTGTGTGAGTCGCACCAGGTAGACCGCCGGCGGGAGCCACGTGCCATCGCCGAGCCTCACATCGTGATCGCCTGTACCCAGGTCACCCACCTCGCGCGTCCAGATCCTGCGTCCCGCGACGTCCATCAATTCGAGCGTCGCCGGTGCCGCGTCCGGCAGGGACAAGTGCACAACCGGGGCACCCGACGCGGGATTCGGTTGCGCCCCGAGCAGGGCGAAGCCGGGATGGGCCGCGGGCCCGGTCTGAGCCCCGGGCCGGGCCGGCAGCTTGACGATCCTCGGAATGCCGGGCGGGGTAGCCGGACCGCCGGGCGTCAGGAGCATGGCGAACGACTCTTCGATGTCGATGAAACCGTTGGGGGCCGGCCGGACGTCCTGCCAGGCGAGGATCGCCTGTCCGCCACTCACCGCAGTCAAGGCCAGAGCGCCGAACGAGTAGTAGTTCGGATCCAGCAGCGGCACCCGCTGGGAGACGGGAGCACCGTCCAGGGGCCATCCCCGTGCGATCGTGCCTTCACCGGTCAGGTGCATCGCGTACAGCTCGGCCTCCGGGCGGTTGTCGCCCCAGGCCAGATAGGCGCCGTCCGATCCGTCACCCGCGAGCGCGAACGGACCACGGGAGCCAGGCGCCGTGCATACGGGCACGCCGTTCGGTGCCCAGGCCACGCTGCCGCCATGCGTGATCCGCTGGGCATACACGTCACCCAGGCGAAGTCGGCGGCCATCGAGCCAGGCTACGATGGCGCCACCGCCGGGCAGCGGGACCATGCGGAACCAGTCCTTGCCCCCGGGAGCCGTAGAGAGGGGCACGTCACCCTGCCACGGCAGGCCGCCGCCCCGCGTGACGCGCGCCGCAAAGATCCCGGAGACGGCGTCGCGGGAACCGGCCCAGGCGACGATGGCACCTCGGGCGCCGTCCGGGACCGCGACCGGCGGCCCCTCGTAGAAGCCGTAGACCAGGACGGGGAACTCGGAAATGGGGATGCCGTCCGGGGCCCACGTTGGTGTCCCGCGATCCGAGACGTGCTGTCCGTAGATGCGACTGCAGGGACCCGTGGAACGGTGATCCCCCCAGAAGACGAATGCCCCGCCCAGCCCATCGGAGACGATCGCGGGCTGAGACCAGAGCTCCTGAACAGCACAGATGACGAGTCCGTCGCTGCCCCAGCGGCGCGTGCCATCGGGATCGATCCACTGCGCCGTGACCCCCCGGCTGTCCCTCCACGTGATCAGGACGCCGTGGTCACCGTCGGGTGACACGGACGGAGAGTAGGGAGGCCATCCTGGGGACAGGTCCTGGACAGGCACACCTTCCGGCGGCCAGCCCGGCGCGATGGTTCCTGCGGCCGTGAAACGTTGCACCCAGAGCCGTGCGGGTTCCTTTGAGCAATGGGCGACGCAGTTCTCCCCGCTCATGTACCAGACGACGTAGACGCCGCCGTCGCCGTCGGGCGCCAGGACGGGGTAGATGTCCTTGTCTCGGTAGTGGCCCGTGGACACGACGCGGCCGACGGCCGGCCACTCCGCGGCGTAGCTGCCGGTGCTCGTGAGGCGCTGCACCTGCACCCACCGCCCATCGGTCCAGGCGACGAACGCCCCGCCGGCGCCGTCGGAAGCAGCCTGCGTGGACATCTGCACGCCGGTGACCGTCGCGACCGGGGTGCCGTTCGGCAGCCACTCCGCGCGGGCGTTCGATGGAACGAGCGAAGCGAGCAGGGAGGACGCGAGAGCGAGGGGGGTGAAGTGGCGGGACGCGAGCACGAGGGACCTCCTGCGCCGTGCCGCAGCACGAATCGCGCGGGCAGGATTGTAGCACGCCGCGCAGATTCCGCGCCCCGGCCTTCGCCCTCCCCTACTTCGCCTTGACCGACAGCACCTCGGCCATGTTGTGGAGCGCGGTCTGGATGTTCTCGAGCGAGTTCGCGTACGAGAACCGCAGGTAGCCCTCGCCGTAGCTGCCGAACGCGGTGCCGGAGAGGCAGGCCACGCCCGCCTGCTCCATCAGCATCCGCTCCAGCTCGGCGCTCTTCATGCCGAAGGCCCGGACGTTGGGGAACACGTAGAACGCGCCCGCGGGCTTCCGGCAGGTGATGCCGGGGATGGCATTCAGGCCCGCCACGATGGCGTCGCGGCGGCGGCGGAACTCCGCCACCATCGCCTTGACCTCGTCCTGCGGGCCGGTCAACGCCGCCATCCCGGCACGCTGGGTGAAGCTGGCGGTGCACGAGACGGCGTTGGTCTGGATGCGCGCCACCTGCTGGGCGAGCGCCTTCTCCATGATGCCGAAGCCCAGCCGCCAGCCGGTCATGGCGTAGGTCTTGGAGAACCCGTCGAGCACGACGGTGCGCTCGGCCATGCCGGGCAGCGAGGCGATCGAGAGGTGCCGGCCCTCGTACAGCGTGCGCCCGTAGATCTCGTCCGAGAGGATCATGAACGAGTGCTTGCGCGCGATCGCGGCGATACCCTCGACGGTCTCGGGCCGCAGTACCGCGCCGGTCGGGTTGTGCGGTGAGTTGAGGATCAGGAGCTTGGTGCGCGACGTGATCTTGCTCTCCAGGTCCTTCAGGTCCAGGTCGAAGCCGTTCTCGTCACCGAGCGGCAGCGGCACCGGGCGCGCGCCGAGGAAGTTGACCAGCGACTCGTAGATCGGGAACGACGGGTTGGGGAGCAACACGTCGTCGCCATCCTCGAGCAGCGCCATCATGGTGTAGAACATGATGGGCTTGCCGCCGGGAGTGACCACCACGTTGTCGGCGTCGCACGGGATGCCGCGCTCCGCCTTCCACTGCTCGGCGATGATCTTGCGGAACTCGGGCAGCCCCGGCGAGGGCCCGTAGTGGGTCCAGCCCTCCGCCAGCGCCTGCGCCGCGGCGTCGCGGATGTACTTCGGGGTGTCGAAGTCGGGCTCGCCGATCTCGAGGTGGATGATCTTCCGTCCCTGGGCCTCGAGCGCCCGCGCCCGCGCCAGCACTTCGAAGGCGGATTCGGTCCCGAGTCGGCTCATGCGTTGCGCGAGTTTCATGTCTTTCCTCCACCCTTCCTGCATGCGCGGCCTCAACGGGTCCGCGCGCGTCGTGTCCAGTCCAGCGTCCACTGCGGCCGTGAGCCGCCGGTCCGCGCCTCCCCGCCCGCTTTCGTCGCGAGGCTCAGCGCGGCGTAGATGTGGCCTCTGGCGCCCGGCGCGCGCAGCTCGATGCGCGTGCGCCGGCCGGCGCCGGTGACCGCCCGCAGCACGAGCCGGTCGCTCGAGGCCTCGGGCAGATACAGGCTCTCCCCGGAACGCACGCGGAAGGCGCAGTGCGTGACCCGGACGTAAGACCCCGCGGGGCCCCGGGCCTCCACCTGCGCGGCGGTGAGGGTCCTCACCGCGCCGCGCGCGAACCGTCGCTCGCCCCAGGCCTCGTGGCGCAGCGTCAGGCCGAGCGCCGGCCCCCCGCCACGCCACTCGCCCCACCACCCCTGCCGGAAACCGGCCGGGCGGGCACCCTCGCGGCGTGCGCCGTGCTGCTCCTCGAAGCCCAATGCGAGCGCCTCATGTTGAGCCAAGCGGCGCTCCACTTCAAGCGCCGCGCGCGCCCCCGGGAGACCCGGCCGGAAGCGCCACAGCGCGGCGATCGCGCGCGCGCGCAGCCTCCCCGTCTCATCCGAAAGTTCCATTGCGAGGGCCTGCGCGGGGCCGCTGCGGCTCGGCTCGGCCAGCGACTGGAAGCCGCCGAGCCCGCCACGGGCGCGCGCCGCCAGCTTCCGGCGCCCGAGCGGGCGCTCGAGCGCGCCCTCGGCCCGCCAGCGGCCGGCGCGGTCCATCGCCAGCTCGGATTCCGCGCCGCCGCGCGCCAGGCTCAGGCTGGCCTGCGTTCCGCCGCGGGGCTCAGCGAGCACACCCGCGCCCAGCCCGCCCAGCCGGGCGTGCACTCCGGTCAGGTCGGCCTTCCCGAAGCGGCCGTAGAGCGTCTCGACCGCGCGGTCCCCGCCCGCGCGGAACCAGGCGCCGCGGCCCGCGCGGCCGCGGAAGCGCGCGCCCGCGCCGCGGTCGGACGCCGTGCGGCTCCAGGGCTCACCCGCCGCGCCCAGCACCAGCCCGCGCCCCCAGCGCGGCGAAAGCCGGCCCACGCCGAGCCGGCCCGCCGCGGCATCGGTCTCGAGCGTGCCGCCCGCGAGCGGATCGCGCTCGCCCTCGCGCACCGAGCCGTCGAAGCTCCTGTCGCTGAAGCGCACGCGCCGCGAGCGGCGCGGCCCCTCGCCCGCGCGGCCGGTGGCACCGAGGCCCACTTCGACGCTGCCCGCGTCGAGCGAGTCGGCCGGCTCGGCCTCGTAGTCCACGCCCTCGGGTGACTCGGGCGGCGGCTCGGGCGACTCGGCGCGCGCGGGTGCGGCCGACAGCAGCGCGGGCGCCGCCGCGAAGCTCAGCGCGAGCGCCACCGCCGCGAGTCGGACGCGCGGCCGATGCCGGCCGGCGAGCGCCGCGGGCAGAGCCGCTCTCACGGCGCGCCGCCCAGCCCGAGCCCGAGCCGCACGGTCTCGCCCAGCGCCGGGTGGCTCTCGACCGCCGCGAGCGCCACCAGCCCGCGCGAGTGGGCGGCGACGCCGATCCCACCGCGCAGCGGGCGGTCGCGCGCCACGGCCCACAGCGCGAGCGGCCCCGAGCGGAGCATGAGCCCGGCCTCGTGGTCCGCGGCCGCGTCTCCGGCGGGCGCGCCGCGCGAAAGCCAGAGCGTAGCGTCCCGCGCGCGATACGAGACCCCGATCTCGAGCGGGCGGTCCAGGGGCGGGGATTCGCCGCGCGCCCACACCTGCGGCGCGGACGCCCACAGCCGGAAGTCCGCGCCCGCTTCGACCCATGCGCCACCGCCGACCTCGATGCCGACGCCGCCCTGCGCGCCGCGCCAGCTTCCGGGTGCGGGCCCGAGCCGCCGGTCGCGGCGTGCCACCGCGCGCAGCGCGGCGCCGCCCTCGCGCTGCGCCGCTCCGAGCGCCAGCCCGACCGCGCTCCAGCCCAGCTCCGGGTCGCCGGTCTGCGAGATGCCGAGCGCGCCGCGCACCGCGCGCCAGCCGCCGCCGGCCGCGAGCGCGCGCGTGGTGAGGTCGGGCAGCCCGAACCAGCGCGCGGTCGTGGCCTCGATGCGGAGCCACGCGCTCGTGTCCGCAAGCCCGCGCTCGATCGCCGCGAGCGGACCGGCCGGCGACCCCGCGGGCGCCGGCGCAGAGAAGTCCTGGGCACGAACCGTGGCCGGCAGCAGCGCGGCGCCCACGATGATCGAAACGCCCGCCGCGCCGGCGAGCAGACGCGCCAGCAGCACGAGCCCCGGAGCGACGACGGCATCCAGCGCGGTCGCCGGAGCGACGGCTGTGCCGGGCGCCAGATCCAAGGCAACGGCGCCGCCGCGTGCGAGTGCCGAAGGCGTGGCGGCGCCCGGCGGGAACGCCGCGGCACCTGTGATGGCGCACGCGCGCCTCATCGTGCCGCCCCCTCGATGCGCAATGCGCGCGACTCGCTCAGGCTCTCGCTCCCGCTCTCGGGGCGCGCGCGCATCATCACCACGTAGACACCGGGCGCGAGCGACCCCGGCGCCCAGTCGCGCTCGCCGCGCGCCGGCACGGCGGCCTCGGCGATGGGCCGCGCCACGCGGCGGCCCGCGAGGTCGTACAGCTCGACCGTGAGCCGCGCGCGCGGCCACGGCAGCGCCCACGCCAGGTGCCCGGTCGCCCCGCTGGCGAGCCGGCGCCGCGCCAGCTCGAAGTGCGACGCCAGCGCGGGCGGCGGGCGCGGCGGCGAGAGCGGCGTGCCGGCCGGGTCCGAGGCCGGCCACCAGCCGCCGTCGCGCCGCTCCAGCGGCACGCCCGCGGGGACGCCGGCGGCCGAGTAGGGGACCTGCTCGCACGGCGTGCCGTCCGCTTCGCGCAGCGCGACGATGTCGGCAGTCCCGCTCGAGTCGTCGCTGTTGTTCAAGCTCGACCACGGGCTCACCCGCCACACCCGCCGCGGGTCGAGCGCAGGGTAGTGCGCGAGCAGGGCGTCGCGCTCCTGCGCCAGCACCGCGAGGCTCTCGGGGGCCAGCGCACCTTCGCCGAGCGACGGCACGCCACGCCCGGTCCCGCGGTCGGAGAGCGTGAACGCCGCCAGGTCGAGCGGCGCGCCCGAGCGGTTCCGCACCTCGACCCACTCGCCCTCGCCCGCGGCGGGATGGAACTGGATCTCGGTCAGCTCGAGCGGCCCCGGCCCGCAGCGCACGAGCAGCGAGTCGCGGTCGTTCGCGGGATCCTCGTCGCCGTCGAGCGCCAGCCGCACGCGCAGCCACTGCTTGCCCTCGTCGAGCGCGCCGAGCGGCTCGTCGAAGGCGGCGCTGTCGGCCGGCGCGAGCGCGCTCGCGATGGGCCGCGCGACCAGTACGCGTTCGCCCGCGGGCGGGAAGGCGGAAACCGTGAGCATCACCGCGCCCGCGGGGAGCGCGGTCGCACCACGGTTCGTGGCCAGCCCGGCGAGCCGCGCGGGCTCTCCGGGCGCGGGCTGCACGGGCGCCAGCGCGAGTGTCCCCGCGATCAGCGCGACGTCGCGCCCCGGCCGGTTCGCGCGCCCGGGCGAGGGCGCCGCGGCGTGGAAGTCGAGCGCGTTGCTCCCCAGGTCGGCGTCGTCGGGGATGCGGGCGAGCGCCTGGCCGGCGGGCACGTCGGGCGCGGGCACGCCGCAGGAGTACTCCGCGAACTCGTGGGCGCCGTAGCCCACGACTTCGACCGCGCCGTCCGGCCACACCAGCCGTACCGCGTCGGGACCGTTCTGGAGGTCGAGCGTCACCACCGCCTGCGGCCGCGGCTCGACCTTCGCCCCGCCGATCACGAAGCGTCCACCGGCGGCAACGCTGTCGCCACTCCCCCCGGTCCAGCGCAGGGTCCAGCGCCCGGGCCCCGAGCCGTCGCCGGCTTCGAGCCGGAGCCCCGCGACCGAGGCGGTGCGCGCGCCCGGGTTGATCAGCTCGACGAACTCCCAACCCGTGTCATCGCCGACCGCGTCGTAGAACACCTCGGCCACGAGCGGGCGCGCAGACGGCGCGCACAGGGCGAGCGCGAGGACGGGGAGCAGCGGACCCCCGGTGGGCATGACGACTCCTGGCCGGGGGCGCGGGACACGCGCGCTCTCGCAACACCCGTGCCCGGAGCGAAGGGTCCCCTACGGCAACCCGCGCCTCCGCCGCCAGGCCCACTCGAGGCTCAAGAGACCCACCACCAGCGCGAACAGCCAGGGCGACTCCCAGAGCCGGAGCGACTCGGTGCGGCCGCGCGCGAGCGAGCGCGCGGGCAGGCCGCGCGCCCAGCGCGCGACCCGATCGGCGCGGGTCACGCGCCCGCCCGAGGCCGCGGCCATCGCGGCCAGCGCGGCGCTGTCGGGTTCGACTCGCGCCAGCTCGAGGCTCCAGCGGTCCACCGCGAACTCGGTGGCCGAGCGGCCCAGCTCCGCGCCCGCGCGCACCGCCCGCGCGCTCACCTCGTAGCGGCCGGCGCCCGGGTCCTCGAGCTCGGCGACGTAGCTGCCCGCGGCGCGCGGCTCGAAGCTCACGTGCTGCGTGCGTCCCGAAGCATCACGGATCTCGCCCTCTACCGTCGCTCCCGCCACCGGGCGGAACGCGGCATCCTGGAGCGTGGCGAATAGCCGCACCGGCTCGCCGCCGGAGGTGAGCCAGCGCTCCGGCCGCACGCGCAGCGGCTCCCCCTGCACGGGCTCGGCGAGCCAGTGCATCAGGCGCCGCCACAGCACGCGCCCGCGCTCGGCGGTGAGCTCGTCGGCGCCGGAGAGCGACCAGCGCCACACGCCCGTGCCGTTCACGAGCAGCGCCTGCCCGCGGCCGATGCGGCGCGCGAACAGCAGCGGCGGCCCGCCGGCCGAGCCGACCAGCACGCGGTCGCCGGCGCCCACCTTCACCGGCGCCAGGTCGGCGAGCGGCGCGGCCGCGCGCCATGCGCGCTCGCCGCGCGCCGGGTCGTCGTCCCACGCGAGCAGCTCGCGCGCCTCGGGGGTCGGTACGGGGCTGCCCCGGCCCGCCCCGGAGATGCCCTCGACGGGCATCCCGGGCGGCACGCGACCGGGCGGTCTTCCGGCCAGCGAAGGGTCGAGCGCCAGCGCGAGGTCGGCGCCGAGCGCGCCGCCGGACCCCGACCCCACGTCGCCCGCGGCGCGTCGCCGGGCCTGCGCTCCGGCACGCGAGGGAGCCGGGTGCGCAGACCCCGGTGCCAGCCGCACCAGCCCGGGCGCGGGGCCGCCCAGCACCATCAGCCCGCCGCCGCCACGCACGAATGCCGCGAGCGCCGCGTCCGACTCCACCCCCAGGTCGGCGGGCCCGAGCGCGTCGAGCACCACCACCGCCTGCCCGCGCAGCGCGGCCGCGGTGGGCGCGGCGGCCGCGCCGCGCTCGAGCGCGCGCCAGCCGGAGCGCTCGCGCACATAGGTGGCGACCGCGAGACTCGAATCGCCGAGCAGCGCGCGGCGCAGGAAGGTGAGGTCCCAGTTGAGCCCGGCGCTCACGATCAGCACGCCGAGCCGGCCGGGCGCCACCTCGACCGCGATCTGGCGCGCGTCGTTTGCGGCGGTGATCTCTCCCGGCAGCGAGTCAACGCGCGCGGTCCACACCGCGAGCCCGGCGCGCGCGGGCACCACGGAGAACTCGACGGCGGCCTCGGCGCCGCCGCCCGGCGCCATCACCGTGGCGCGCGCCAGCTCGCGCCCCTCGTCGAGCAGCCGCACGAGCATCGACGTGCCGCGTTCCTCGGTGCTCACGACGCGCGCGCGCACCCGCACCGGGCGACCCACCTGCGCGGCGGCGGGCGACTCGACCTCGGTCACCGCGCGGTCCCGCACCACGCCGCCACCCACCAGCACGGCGTGCACCGGGAGGCCGAGAGCGCGTGCCGCCGCGGCCGGGTCTTCGCCCGCGTTCACCGCGCCGTCGCTCACCACCACCACACCGCCCGCCTGCTGGCCCTCGGGTGAGAGTGCGAGCGACGCGAGCGCGTCGCCCGGTGCGGTGGCGTCGCGCCGCCGCGGCAGCACGGAGCCGGCGTGCGCTCCGCGCGCCGGGGCACCCGGCGAAGCCGGGTCGGGCTCGAGCCGCGACGCGAACGGGATCACGTCCACCGCGGCGCGGCCACGCCACGCGCGGCGCAGCTCCTCGACCGCCCGCTCCGCGACCTCGGCCCGTGTCGGCCCGGGCCCGGACCCGGACCCGGACCCCGACCCGGACCCATCTTCGGTGGGTGCCCCGGCGGGTGCCCGGACCCGCGCTGGGCGCGGGTGCCCCGGCGCCCCGGTGGGCGCCTGTCCCGCGGGGAGGTCCATGCTGCGCGAGCGGTCGAGCAGCACCACGAGGCGTGCGCCGCCGCCCGCGGCGCGCTCGAGCACCGGCTGGGCGAGCAGCCACGCCAGCAGCGCGAAGGCCGCGATGCGCAGCGCCGGCAGCGCGCGCCGGGCCGCCGGCCGCAGCGGCGGCACCGCGAAGCGGTAGGCCCACAGGCCGAGCACGGCCAGCGCCGCGGTCAGGAAGACTAGCGGGAGCCAGGGCGCGTTCGGGGCGAGGTGGAGCGAGAGGTCGGTCACGGGAGACTGAAGGGAGGTTCGATGCGAGCGGCGGATCTCAGACTAGAGACTGCGCGGGCCCGGAGCAAGCGCGCTGGCCGCGTGCCGCCCCGACCCGACTCGCGCCTCACGGCGCGCGCACGATGCGGTCCCAGCCTTCGCGCAGCGCGCGCGCCGCGGCCAGCGTGTCGCCCGCTGCCAGCGTCGCCAGCGCATCGCGGTAGGCGGGCTCTCCCGGCGCGCGCGCCCCGGCACGCGCCGGCGCCTCGCGCGCGCCCGGCCCGTCGCCCAGCACCAGCCGCACGAAGCCGAGCGCGCCCCAGACGCGCGCATCGCCCGGCGTGCGCACCGTCAGCGTGTCCAGCTCCGGGCGCGCCCACTGCGGGCGGCCCGAGCGCACCAGCGCATCGGCCAGCCGGAGGCGGTACTCGTCCTTGTCCGGCCGCAGGCGCAGCGCGGTCCACAGCGACCGCGTGGCGTCGTCGTAGCGGCGCTCTTCGAGCGCCATCAGCCCGAGCGAATAGTGCGCCGCGTTGTTCGCCGGGTTGGCTTCGAGCGCACGCCCCATCCAGCGTTTTGCCTCCGCGACGTCGCCGTGCGTCATGTACCAGTAGCCCACCTCGACCTCGGCGCGCCCGAGACCGAGCGGCAGCACCTGGAGCCGCGCGAAGGAGCGGGTGAACGACGCGTTCACCGCCACCCACGGCACGGTGTGGAAGAGCGAGACGGCGAGCGCGAGCGCCAGCAGCCGGGCCGCGACGGTGGCGCGCTCCACCGACGCCAGCAGCACCCACAGCCCGGCCGCCGTGTAGACGATCGCGAAGGGCGCGAACAGGTCCCAGTCGCGCGGGTAACCGAGGTTGAGGTCGCCGGTGAGCCACGCCGCGCCCAGCGCGGCGAGCGCCGCGGCCGCGAAGAAGACCGCGGTCCAGCGCGCGGCGGACGTGGCGGCCGCAGGCTCGGCGGCGGGCTCCGCAGCCGTGCGTGCGTCAACCGGCTCCGCCCGGCGCCCGGCGCCCGTTCCCGTCGTGCCCGCGGTGGAGGTCGTGGCCGGGCGCCCGTCGGCCGCCGCCCTTCGCGCCAGCGCCGGCGCGGCTGCGAGCGCGGCCGGCACGAATAGCAGCGCCGCGAGCGGGCCGATGAGCAGCTGCTCGTTCGCGAAGTCGCGCAGGTGAATCCACGAGAGCAGGTAGCCCGGCTCGAACGCCTGCGCGCCATGCCCGCGCGCGGCCAGCTGCAGCATGTCACGCAGCGTGCCGGGCAGGCTGTAGCCGCCGCCGAGCGCCGCGAGCGCTGCACCCGCCCCCGCCGCGAGCGCCGCGCCGAGCGCGAGGTCGCGCAGCGTGGCCCCGGCGCGATGCCGGACGAAACCATGCGCGGCCAGCACCAGCAGCGAAGGCGCCAGGATCACGGACGAGAGGTCGAGGCACACTCCCAGCACCAGCACGCCCGCCGGCGCGAGCAGCGGCGCCGCGCCGCGCAGGAAGCGCAGCGCCACCAGCAGGTAGAGCGCGACCGCGAGCGCCTGGAACGTGTAGTTCTCGACGTAGCCGAAGAACAGCAGCACGTAGCCCTGCGCGAGCAGCACGAGGAACGCGAGCGCCGTGGGGGCGCGCCCCTCGCGCGCGCCGCCGGCCGGACCAGCGCGGCCGGACGCGGGTTGCGACGCCCGCCCGGCGCGGACCAGCTCCGCGGCCAGCAGCCACGCCACCAGCACGAACAGCGCTCCGGCGACCACGCTGCCGAGCGCGACCGTGTCCCACGCCACCTCGGCCGGCTCGCGGCCCGGCGCGGCGAACAGTCCGCGTGCGAGCACGTAGACCTGGTGGTGCAGCAACACGGTGAGCGGCTCGTGCGGGTGGAAGCGTTCGCCGCGCGCCAGGTTCGCGCTCAGGGGATTGCCGTCGCCGAGGAAGGTGTGGCGCACGCGCAACAGCCAGAACAGCGTCCCCGAACCGGCCGCCAGCAGCGTCGCGCCCGCCGCGCGGCGTGGCGCGCTCCAGCCGCCGGGATCGGGTAGCAGGGCGATCGCGCGATCGAGCGCGCCCGAGAGCGCGAGCGCGGCGCCCGCCGCGAGCAGCGCGAGCCCCGCGGGCAGCGCCCACGCCGGCAGGAAGCCGTAGAAGTGCGCGCCCCAGAGCGTGGCCCGCAGCGGTCCCGCGCCCAGCGCGTGGAGCAGCGCCACCAGAGCGGCGAGCGCCAGCAGGATCGCAGCGAGACGCCGCCCGGCGGGATCGCGCATCGGCATGGCGGGCCGCGGTCAGCCGCGATGCCCCGCGGCATGGGCCGCGGCGACGAGGTCCGCCCGGGGCGGGGGGCCGGCAGTGGCCGGCGCGCGTTCGCAGCCGCGGGACACGGGTGATCCCGCTACCGGCCGGCGCGCGCCTGGTCGGCGAGCCGCAGGCCCTCGAGGATCAGGCGGTCGAGGTCGATCTCGAGCGGCAGGTCCTCGGGCTCGGACCGCGCGAGCGCGCTGAAGCGGAAGCGGCCCTCGCGCCACAGCAGCACGCCGTAGAGGATGCGACGCACCGCCTCGCGCACCGCGGCCGCCACCTGCGGCGGGCTCGCGGCGCCCGCGCTGGCGAGCAGCGCACCGATGCGGCGCTCCGGCCGGCGGCGCTGCTCGGCGAGCGCGGCCTCCAGCGCCGGATTCGTGAGCTGGCCGCGATGCACCAGGATCTCGCCGGTGCGCACCGAGGCGCCGCTGGTGCGGGCCGCCACCGGGCGGCCGGCTTCGAAGGACACCTCGACCGTCTCGGGCTCCGCGCCGGCGCGCGCGCGCACGAGCTCGAGCCTGCCGCTGGCCTGCGCGAGCTGCAGGAGCTGGAGCAGCTCGGCCGGCTGGAAGTGGCGGAGGTCGCCTTCCAGCGCCGCCTCGCTCAACGCGCCCCCCAGCGCACGTCCTCCACCACCTCGCCCGGCGCGCGCAGCTTGCCGGTCATGGTGCGCAGGTTGAACCAGCCGAGCGCCACCGCGTAGCCGACCGTCGCGACCAGCAGCGCGCCCAGCGCGACCACGGTGAGCGGGGCGAGCGACTCGGCCCACGCGCCGCTCAGCACGTGCAGCAGCATGAGGAACGCGGCGAGCGCGGTGGTCACGATGCCGGTCAGGCGGCCGAACAGCGTGGGTCTGATCTTCACCGGCCCCACGAACACGTAGAGGAACGCACCGCCCGCCAGCAGGACGGCGTAGCGCAGCGCCGCCGTCCCGAGCACCCAGGCCGGGATGGCGCGCGCGCGCTCGAGCCCCCAGAACAGCGCGAGGTTGAACACGATGTCCACGATCGGGTCGAGCAGCGTGCCGAGCTGGGTGATCTGCTTCCAGGTCCGCGCCAGCCAGCCGTCCAGCACGTCGGAGAGCGCGGCGAGCAGGAACGCGGCGAGTGCCAGGGGGTAGCGGTGCCGTGCGAGGAACAGCACCAGGCCGGGCGCCAGGCAGATGCGCAGCAGCGTGAGCGCGGTCGGCAGGTTGAGCGCCGAGAGATGGTAACCGTCGGCGTCGCGCAGCAGGTCGAGGTGGAGCGTGACCAGCGCGAACACCGGCAGTATGCCGAGCGCGGTCCACAGGAAGAAGTCGTACGCGAGGCGGCGCTCGTGGACGAGCGCCATCACCGCCGAGGACAGGAACGCGGCGGAGAAGAAGGTGAGCGCCACGCTCCACACCGAGCGCACCGCCCCCGGGTTCGCCACCAGTTGCCCGCGCGCGCGCCCGAACGCGCGGCGCAGGTAGACGACCAGGGCGCGCGGAGAGTAGCGGTCGCGACGCAGGTCCTGAAGGTACTCTTCGATGAACACTCGGCCTCCGTGAGGCTGGTGACGTCGGCGCAGGATAATGCGGCCGGCAGGGGCGCGGCAATGGCGGAGCCGACCGGAGCCGACCGGCGGACGCGAGCGCCGCTGCCGCGGCCCGGATGCCGCCGTCGCGCGGAGGCGACCGGCCCCGGGATGCGCCGGCGGTCCGGGCGCGGGTGCAACCCCGCCGGGCGCGGGAAACGCGGCCCCGCTCCCGGCGCGCGGCCGGCCTTCAGCCTCCCAGCCGCACCCGGGCGATGGTGAAGAGGATCTTCCATCCCGCGCCGAGTGCGCCGCGCACCGTGCCGGCCACCTTCGAGCGGCCGGCCCGGCGCCTGAGACAGCGCACCGGCACCTCGACCGTGCGCAGCCGGGCGCGCGCGGCGCGCGCCTGCATCTCGACCGTCCAACCGTAGTCGCGGTCGCGCATCCCGAGTCGCTCGAGCGCCTCCCAGCGGATGGCGCGGTAGGGTCCCAGGTCGGTGGCGCGCATCCCGAACAGGAGGCGGAGCAGCACGCTCGCCAGCCGGTTGCCGAACGCCTGCACTGCGCTCAGCGCGCCCGGCTCGCGCTCGCCCAGCTCGCGCGAGCCGACCACCAGGTCGGCGCGGTCCTCGAGGATGGGCGCCAGCAGCGTGCCCAGCTCCGCCGGATCGTCGCTGCCGTCGGCGTCGAGGAACACCACGATGTCGGGCGGACGGGCGCGCAGGTGCGCGAGCGCCGCCAGGCACGCGGCGCCGTAGCCGCGGCGCGGCTCGCGCACCACGGTCGCGCCCGCCACGCGCGCGACCTCCGCGGTGCGGTCGGTCGAGCCGTTGTCCGCGACCACGGTCTCGCGCAGCGCCCAGCCCTGGCCCAGGTGCGGGACCGCCGCGAGCACGGCGGGGAGCGCGCCCTCCTCGTTCAGCGCCGGGATGACGAGGGCGACGGTCATCGGCGACGGCGCGGATCGGTTGCCTTCCCCCGCGGCACGCCCTACCGCTGGTCGCTCCCCTGCACGCGGCCGCGGACCGCGGCCTGAGCCGCCGCGAGCCGTGCGAGCGGCACGCGGAACGGCGAGCAGGACACGTAGTCGAGACCGGCGCCGTGGCAGAACTCCACGCTCTGCGGGTCGCCGCCGTGCTCGCCGCAGATGCCGACGTGCAGATCGGAGCGCGTGGCCCGGCCGCGCTGCACCGCCCACTTCACCAGCTCGCCCACGCCCTCCGGGTCGATGTGCACGAACGGGTCGAAGGGCAGGATGCCCCGGTCCACGTACTCGCGGAGGAACTTGCCGGCATCGTCGCGCGAGTAACCGAACGCGAGCTGCGTGAGGTCGTTGGTGCCGAACGAGAAGAACTCGGCGACCTCGGCCACCTTGTCCGCGGTGACCGCAGCGCGCGGCACCTCGATCATGGTGCCGACCAGGTAGTCCACCCTGACCCCGCGCTTCGCCATGACCTCGTCGGCCACGCGCCGCACCACCGCGGCCTGGTCCTTCAGCTCGTTCACGTGGCCGACCAGCGGGATCATGACTTCGGGGATCACCTTCCCGCCCTGCTTTGCCACGTCGCACGCGGCCTCGAAGATGGCGCGCGCCTGCATCTCGGTGACCTCGGGGTAGGTGATGCCGAGCCGGCAGCCGCGGTGGCCCATCATCGGGTTGAACTCGTGCAGCTCCTCCACCTGCCGGAGCAGCTCGGGCATCCCCTTCCTGAGCTGCGCGACGGTCAGCCGGTACGTCTTCGCCATCTCCTTCTTCGCGGCCGCCGTGGCCCGCGGGAGCTTCACGATGTCCACCATGAGCTCCTCGCGCTTGGGCAGGAACTCGTGGAGCGGCGGGTCGAGCGTGCGGATCGTCACGGGGAAGCCGTCCATCGCCTGGAACAGACCCTTGAAGTCGGCGCGCTGGAGCGGCAGCAGCCGGGCGAGCGCCTGGCGGTACTCCCGGTGCGGCCCGGCGAGCTTCCGCCGGAGGTCCGCGACCTCCTGCTTGAGCGCCTTCGCGGTCGCCGGGTCCGCGTCCGCCAGCTGCTTCTCCTTCGCCTCGAGCTGGGCCGCCAGGGTCTTGTAGCGGGGCGCGCTCATGATCATCTGCACCACGTGCGGCAGCCGATCCTCGGCGAAGAACATGTGCTCGGTGCGGCACAGCCCGATGCCCTCGGCGACGAACGCGCGCGCCTGCTTCGCGTCGCGCGGGATGTCGGCGTTGGCCCGCACGTGGAGGCGGCGCAGCATGTCGGTCCACTTCATGAACGTCTCGAAGTCGCCGCTCACCTCGGGCGGGATGGTCCTGACCTCGCCGCGGATGACCTGCCCGGTCGAGCCGTCGATGGAGATCCAGTCGCCCTCCCTGACGGTGACGCCGCCGGCCGTGAAACGGCGGGTGCGCTCGTCCACCTTCATGGCGCTGACGCCGGAGACGCACGGCTTGCCCATGCCGCGCGCTACGACAGCGGCGTGGCTGTTCGAGACCAGCACCGGCGTGTAGTGACTCGTGAACGCCACGAAGTTCTTGTCCAGTTCGTGCTCGGATTCGACCTCGAAGTTGTAGACCATGGCCGGCTGGGCGCCGTGGCAGGGGTCGATGCGGTAGGACCGCAGCGGCGAGTCGAGGACGGCCTGCACTTCCTCCCGGAGCGCACCCCTGCAGAGCGGCAGCACATCACGGCGGATCTTGGAGGCTCCGAACATGATGTTCCGCTTCTGCGCTTCGCGGACCCGGCCCATGTAGTTGACCTGCTCGACCACGTCCGCGAAGAGGCCGCGCATCGCGAAGCACTTGGAGTCGTAGCGACGCTCGGACGCGGTGGCCCGAATGCGCCTCGCACGCGAGAGGATCCACTCGACCTGTTCCGCGATCTGGACCAGGTACGCGTCTCGATTCACCGACACCTGAGGGACGATCGCGAGGCGCAGGCAGGCCAGAACCAGTCCTTCGAGCAGGTCGCGGTTCTTTCTCGCTACGACGACCTGGAGTCGAACCGTCCCGGAGTTCTCCGAAGCCGTGCCGTCACCATCCACGTAACCCGCGATGAACTCGACGAGCTGGTCCCGCTCGAGCCCGAGGACCCACTGCGCGAGGTTCTTGCGGATGCCCTGCAGTTTCGCGGCGGGCCCCCGCCTCGCGCAGATACGGTCCTCGACCTCGCCCCGGATCAACCGCCCCCGGAGGGAGGCCACGGTCGTCCGGCTCCGGCAGAACGGCAGGGGCGCACCGAGCGCCTGCTCGAATCGCGTCTCGACGGCGGCGATGAACTGGAGCTTCTCGGGGGTCGGCTTCTGCGTGAACACGACCGCACCCTTCGTCGGCTTCACCATGACATGGCCGTCGGAGAAGACCGCTCCTGCGACGTAGGCAAGCTCGGCAGAGCACTCGATCGGATCCAGCGCGGGCACCCGATCCAGCACCAGCGCGAACTCGCGATCGCGCAGGCAGTCGCGAAGGGGCCGCTTGGCGAGCTTCCGATCGCTCAGGATCATCATCTTGTGATCTGCGGTCAGCCGGATGGTGTTGTGCGCGGCTCGTCCGGTCTGCGACACGGCGACGGTGATCACGTCCGACTGCCTGCAGCCCGCCGCGACGATCGATCGCCAGACCGGCTCCAGGCTCCGGCTGTCGAATGAGAGGATGCGGGCCGAAGCACCCTGTTCCAGCCTCTCGAACAGCTGCTCGGCCGTCTCGAATCCACGATCCGTCAGGACGTTCGTCTCGCCCGCGAGACAGGTCATTCCCCCGGTCGCGGTGAGGATGCCCTGCGCCGCGTCCATGCCGTGGATGTCGTCGGGCGTGGTCTCCTTGCGGACCAGGATGACCTTTTCCTTCTTCTTCCGGCGCTCGACCGCCGTCTCGGCGTCGAACACGACGCGGCCCACGCCGGCGCCCGGCGAGGCCGCCAGGCCCTGCGCGATCACGTCGAGCTTCGCCTTCGGGTCGAAGCGCGGGTGGAGCAGCTGGTCGAGCATCATGGGCTCGACCCGCATGACTGCCTCCTCGATGCTGATGAGGCCCTCCTCGACCATGTCCACCGCGATCTTGACCGCCGCCGGCCCGGTGCGCTTGCCGTTGCGGGTCTGGAGCAGGTACAGGCGCCCGTCCTGGATCGTGAACTCGAAGTCCTGGACGTCGCGGTAGTGGTGCTCGAGCTTCGAGGTGATGTCACGCAGCTGCGCGTAGACCTCCGGCATCTTCTGCTCGAGGGCGGCGATCGGCTCGGGCGTGCGCACGCCGGCCACCACGTCCTCGCCCTGCGCGTCGAGCAGGAACTCGCCGTAGAAGTGGTTGTCGCCGGTCGCCGGGTTGCGCGTGAACCCCACGCCGGTGCCCGAGTTCCCGCCCAGGTTGCCGAACACCATCGCCTGCACGTTGACCGCGGTGCCGAGGTCGTCGGGGATGCCGTTCTGGCGCCGGTAGTAGATGGCGCGGTCGTTCATCCACGAACGGAACACCGCGTCGCGCGCCATGTCGAGCTGCACGTGCGGCTCCTGCGGGAAGTCGCGCCCGGTGCGCGCCTTCACGTGAGCCTGGAACGAGGCGGCGAGGCCCTGCAGGTCCCGCGCGCTGAGCTCGGCGTCGCTCTTCACGCGGCGCCTGTGCTTCAGGGACTCGATCTTCGCCTCGAACTCCCGCTTCTCGAGCCCCATCACGACCGAGCCGAACATCTGGATGAAGCGGCGGTAGCAGTCCCAGGCGAAGCGCGGGTTGCCGCTGCGGCGGGCCAGGCCCTCGACCGCGCGGTCGTTGAGGCCCAGGTTGAGGATGGTGTCCATCATGCCCGGCATCGAGAACTTCGCCCCCGAGCGCACCGATACCAGCAGCGGGTCGTCCACGTCGCCCAGCCTGCGGCCCATCGCGGTCTCGAGCCGCGCCATCGCGGCGCCCTGCTGCTCCTCGAACCCGGGCGGGAGCTGCCGCTCGTGCGCGGTGTGCCACCGGCAGACCTCGGTCGTGATGGTGAAGCCGGGCGGCACGGGCACGCCCGCGTTGGTCATCTCGGCGAGGCCGGCGCCCTTGCCGCCGAGGACGTCGCGCATCCGCGCGTCACCCTCGGCCTGCCCATCGCCGAAGAAATAGACGTACTTGCCAGACATGGAAGACTCCGGGGTATCGGGAGACGCGGGACGGGTGTGTGCTTCGGTAGTCGTGGTCATTGGTAGATCCTACGTGACACCGCTGAACAAGCGGCTGGCGGTAAGACCCCCGCTCAAACCGTGCATGCCGATTTCCAGCACACGGCTTACCGATGGTCTTCGTGACGGAGCGTGCACGACCCTATGCCCTTCGAGCGCTTGCTCGCCGATACGGGCGTCGCCCCGTGTCGGTTGATTCGAGCCTCCGCACGAGGACGGGTGCCCCTTGGCTCCTGTCCATAGCTCGCGTCCAGGTTCTCGTGCTTCTGCCGCGTGCT
>JACRPT010000105.1 GCA_016223045.1 Candidatus Eiseniibacteriota bacterium | reverse complement strand
GGCACGCACGAGGTGCTCGCCTTCCTGCGCGCCGCGGACGGCACGCTGTTCGCCGCCACCACGCCCAACGGCGACGTGTTCCGCTGGAGCGGCCCGATCGCGGGCGTGCCCGGGTCCGCCGGGGACGGCGCGGGCGTGGCCCGGCTGGAGCCGGCCCGGCCGAATCCCGCGCGCACCGGCGTGACGCTCGCCTTCCGGCTGCCGCGCGCGGGACGCGCCGTGCTCGCGGTGATGGACGCGCAGGGCCGGCGGGTGCGCGCGCTCCTCGATGCCCACCTCGATGCCGGCGGGCACACGCTCACCTGGGACCGCCGCGACGACGCCGGGCACGAGGTCGCCGAAGGACTGTACTTTGCGCGGCTCGAGTTCCAGGGCCGCGCGCAGGCTTGCAAGCTGGCGGTGTTGAGATGAAGCGGCGGTCGCGGTGGGCTGGGCTCCGCCCGCGCGGGCCTGCGACCCGTCGTCCTGGGACACGCTCGCCGCGGCGCCCGCCGGGGCGTCGTTCGCCGGGGAACCCTCGTGGCCGGCGGGCGCGGCCGCCGTCCTCGACACCTCGTGGGGCGCGCCCGAGAACCTGGGGCCCGCCGTCAACGCCTGGGACCAGAACTGCGAAGGCGTGATCTCGGCGGACGGGACGAAGCTCTACTACAACTATCACCACTCGGGCCTGGGCGGTCAGTCCGGCATCTACGTCTCCACCTGGAACGGTGCCGCGTGGTCGGCGCCCGCCTGGACCGGCGTCACGGGCGGCATGCCGAGCCTCACGAGCGACGGACAGAAGCTCTTCTACCGCGCGCAGGACGGCCTGCGCGTTTCCACCTGGAGCGGCTCGGCGTGGGGCGCGTCGCAGCTGCTGGTCTTCGATGGGACCGCGATGTCGGGCAAGGAGGCGCCCGCGGTCTTCCCCAACG
Source organism: Candidatus Eiseniibacteriota bacterium (assembly GCA_016223045.1). GTDB lineage: Bacteria > Eisenbacteria > RBG-16-71-46 > RBG-16-71-46 > RBG-16-71-46 > JACRPT01. The sequence continues at coordinate 3,282 of JACRPT010000105.1, read as the reverse complement.
GCGATCGGATCATCTTCTGCTGGGGCTGGGACCTGTGGCAGAGCGACTACATCGCCGCCACCGGGCACTGGGGTCAGCCGCAGAGGCTGGGCTCCACCGTCAACACCCAGGCCAACGAATGGCACCCCTTCGTCACCTACGACGGCCAGAAGCTCTACTTCACCCGCAGCGACCTGAAGATCGGCAACTTCGGGAGCCCCGACATCTACTACTGCGTTTGGGACGCGGCGCTCGGCCGCTGGGGGCCCGCCTATCATGTGGGCGCTCCGGTCTCCTTCCACAACACGTGCTCGGTGTCCCTCCCGCTCGACGAGTCGCGCCTCTACTTCGGCGGCTTCAAGGAGGGCGGCTACGGCGCGCTGGACGAGTGGTCGGCGCCGCGCGCGGCGGTCGGCCCCGGCGCGTTCGCCGCGGAGGCCGGCGCGTTCGTTCCCGGCGCGGGAGCCGGCGCGTTCGGCGCGGGAGCCGGCGCATTCGCTCCGCGCGAGCAGGCCAGCGCATTCGCTCCCGCGGCACCCGGCTCGGCCGCCGCCGACACCTGGACCGAGCTGGCGCGCCTGCCGGGCGCCAGCCTGGTGCTCGCGCTCGCGGAGGACGAGGCCGGGCGGCTCTACGCCGGGACCTATCCCGGCGGCGACGTGTTCGTCTCGAGCGACCATGACGTCACCTGGACGGCCACCGCCGAGCTTCCCGGCGCCGTGCGCGCGCAGTCGCTGCTGGCGCTCCCGGACGGGAGCGTGCTCGCCGGCACGGTCCCGGGCGCGCGCATCTACCGCACCACCGACGGCGGCGCGAGCTGGGCCCTGTCCGTCACCCCGCAGGACAGTCTCACCACCGGCATCCTCGCGCTGGTGCGCGGGACCGCGGACACGCTCTGGGCGGCCACGACCGGCGCCGCACGCCTGTGGCGCTCCACCGACGGCGGCGTCACCTGGAGCCCGGGCGGCGAGATCCCGCAGGCCGGGATCGAGCTGGTGCTCTCCGTGCTCGCCCCGGCCGCCGGCCGGGTGATCGCGGGCATCTTCCTGGGGCCTCCGCTCTGGACCAGCTCGGACGCGGGCGCGTCGTGGTCGCAGGGCAGCCTGGCCGATCGCGGAGCGGGCTACTCGCTCCATCGCGCGCCGGACGGCACGTACTACGCGGGCGTGTGGCTCCACGGCTCGACCTCGGGCGTGTTCCGCTCGAGCGACGGCGCCACCTGGACGCAGACCGCCGGCGCCATCCCCGGGACCTACGCCGACCTCAAGGTGCTCGCCTTCGCCGACGGCGCCGCGGGCACGCTGTACGCGGGGATCGGCACCAAGGCGAGCGGCGAGCTGGTGTTCTCCACCACCGACGGAGGCGCGAGCTGGGCGAGCACCGGCGCGCTCGACGGCGCCCGCGAGGTGCTGGCCCTGCTCCGCTCGCGCGACGGCGCGCTCTACGCGGGGACCAGCCCGAACGGAGGCGTCTACCGCCTCGGCACTCCGGCCCTGGGCGTAGGCCCCGAGGTCCGCGGCGCGGCCGTCCGCCTGCGCGCGTTCCCGAATCCCGCCGGGCGCGCGGTGCGCTTCGTGCTGAGCGGCGCGGCGGAGGGTCGCGTCCGCGTGGACATCCACGGCGTGGACGGCCGGCGCGTGCGCCGGTTGGAAGGACGGGTCGTGGCGCCCGGGGCCGAGCTGGTCCTGCCGTGGGACGGCCTCTCCGCAGATGGGCGCCCGGCACCCGCCGGACTATACTTCGCGCGGCTCGAGGGCCGGGCCGGAGCAACCACGCGGTTCGCCGTGATCCACTGAGTCGTCGGGGCGCTGCATGAGCGCGGCTGGAAGATCGCCGTCGGAGCGTCCACGCGGTACACCCTCGTCCACGGACACCCTGTGACGACCGGAAGGAGCTCGAGCAGATGAGCCCTGGAAGCACAACCCCAGCGCAACTCCGCAGCGCCGTCTCCGTGGCGCTGATCGCGATGGCGCCGTTCGCCGCCGGTCGTGCGGCGGTCGCTCAGCCCGCGCAGGCGCCTCCCCCCGGCGCGTCGCAGCCGGCGCAGGCCGCGGGCCACGCGCACCGCCACCGCCTGATCGGCCTCGCGGCCAAGGCCGTGATGATGCACGGCAGCGTGCTCTACCTGGAGAGCGGTCCGGAGCTCGCACTGGACCGCGACCTCGCGCGCCAGCATGCCGAGGAGATCGCGCGGCTCGTGCGCTCGCAGATCGCGAACCTGCTCGCCTTCGAGCGCGTGCCCGTGGCGAGCCCCGAGGAGGCGCGCGCGCTCGCGGAGATGGCCTCGGTCGCGGGCCGGGTGCGCAGCGAAGCCGATTCGCTGAGGGAGGCGATCGCGTCGCCCGGTGGGAAGCAGGCCGAGATCCGGCGGCGGGCGCAGCGCATCTTCCACCTCGAGCGGCGCGTGCTCCAGCTCCACCAGGCGGCTGAGACGGCGCTGGGCATCAAGCCGCCGACCGACCCACCGGAGCCCGCGGCGGAGACGAGCGGGGGGCGGTAGCTTCGCCGACGGCCGCGCGGTGACGACGCCGGCTCCGGCTCCCGCGGTTCCGTGCGGGTCGGCCGGCGCCGGCGAAGCAGCATCGCGGGGTCGGCGCGCCGCCTCCATCCTGCCTCCGCACCGTTGACTAACGAACGTTCGTTCGTTAGTCTGGCCGGGTCCGCATCTCCCGGCGGTTTGCTTTCCGGAGGATCCATGGTCGCCAAAGCGCTTGCCTACTTCCTCGAGACGCCCGCGGCGCCGCTGGTCGCGCGCGATCTCGACCTGCCCGCGCCCGGCGCGGGCGAAGCGGTGGTCGAAGTCCTCGCCTGTGGCCTGTGCCACACCGATCTCGGCTTCGCCGACGGATCGGTGCGCCCCAACAAGGCCCTCCCGCTGGTGCTCGGCCACGAGGCCGTCGGCACCGTCGTCGCCACCGGCGCGGGCGTGACGCTCAAGCCCGGCAGCCGCGTGATCGTCCCCGCCGTGCTGCCGTGCGGCGCCTGCGAGTTCTGCCGCGCCGGCCGCGGGAACGCCTGCCCGAGCCAGAAGATGCCGGGCAACGACATCCACGGCGGCTTCGCCACCCACATGCTGGTGCCGGCCGGGCCGCTGGTGGCGCTCGACGATCTCGCGGCGGCGGTGGACCCGCGCATGCTCTCGGTCGTGGCCGACGCGGTCTCGACTGCGTACCAGGCGGTGCGGCGCGCCGGGCTCGCTCCGGGCGACGCGGCGTTCGTCGTGGGCGCGGGCGGCGTGGGCGGATTCGTGGTGCAGATCGCGCGCGCGCTGGGCGCCCGGGTCGCGGTGTGCGATGTGCAGCC
>JACRPT010000104.1 GCA_016223045.1 Candidatus Eiseniibacteriota bacterium | reverse complement strand
TCTCCGCAGCGCAACCTGGGGCAGAAGCCTGACCCCGAATAGACGGCTGGTGGGCGACGGCCGGTGCGGACGGACTCAAGTCCAACGTTGACAACCCGTCTTCATAGACGGGGACGGTTGAGCGAGCGGCAGCGGCGGGGAGATGGCCTCGAGCCGGGCGGGCAGGTCGGGCCGGGGGAAGCGCTGCGCCAGCAGCCGCTCGATCTCGGAACTGCTCCGGTGCGTGGCGGCCGCCAGCAGTTCGTCCGCGTTCTCCGGGGTCAGGTGGGGCGCCAGCAGGACGACCGCACTCACATGCAGCCGGCCCTCCGCCAGCATGGCGAAGAGGGCGGGGAACTGCCGGGCCGTCCGGGCGGCGCGGATGCGCTTGCAGGCCGCGTCTTCGGAGAAGTGCAGCTCGTGGACGCAGTAGGAGAACATGGAAGGGTGGCCGGCCGGGGCGTAGAGCCGCCGGACGTCCACTTCAGCCAGGTGGGCGAGCAGCGCGGCGGTGGTGACGCGGTCCCGGGCGACCAGGGTGGCCAGATCGCGCAGCAGGACCGGATCGGGGAGATGAGACAGGGAGTAGGAGATGAGACAGGGAGTAGCGGTTCACGGACGTGACTCCGCGGGGGCGGGACGCCGGGGGCGACGCTCTCGTTCATACCACGCTCGTTTCCGGCGCTCTGGCAGCCCCGCAGGCGGGCGGGAAGAGAGCGCCGCGAGATCTGTCTCGTCGCGGACGATTCGAGGCGGGCAGCGCGCAGCCGACGCACGCTGGCGAAGGGTTGCACTGAGCAGTGGCGAGATCTCGACGAGCACGCTCGCGAGCTTGTCAAGAGAATTCGGTCCAGACCGGGCACACTGGTAACAGATCAGACCGGGGACATGGGTGACAGTTACTGGGCATCCTCTGCGCTCGACGGAGGGTCGCCCGATGCCCTGGACCAGGATCGACTGGATGCCCGAGCGAGGGTCCGGACCGGACACACTGGTGACAGTTCAGACCGGAGAGATGGGTGACATCTCCGGCCATCATCGGCGATCCGTGCCGGCGCTCCGCGCGCCACCCGGCCCGGGATGCGTGGCGCCCGCGCGAGGCGGCGACTCGTGCACGGCGGCCGGGACACCGGTGATGCGCCGAGCGCACCGACACGATTCCCCGCAGAGCCACTCTTCCGATTCCCGCGGCCTGCGGTGACGCTGCCTCGACGACAGGCTCCACCGACCCTCGGCCTGCCCGGCAATGAAACGGTCGCGCCCGCGCCGGTCCGGCGCCGCTTGACGGCCGGGCGCGCTTTCGGACACCATGCGCGGACGCGTGAACGTTTCCTCAAGTGTTCAACCCGGAGACCCGATGCCCGTGACCCGCACCCGCACCACCCGCGCGCGCCGCCGCGTGAACCGCGCCGCCCGCGCTCCGGGCCGCGCCGCCGAGCGCGTGCGCCTGGCGCTCCAGGACGGCGCGGCGGTCGAGCGCCTGTCACGCACCTTCCGCGCGCTCGGTGATCCGACCCGCAGCAAGATGGTGCTGGCGCTCTCGCTCGCCGAGATCTGCGTGAGCGACCTCGCGCACGCGCTGGGCGCCTCGCTCTCCGCCACCTCGCACCAGTTGCGCATCCTGCGCGACCTAGGCATGGTCCGGGTGCGGCGCGCGGGCAAGAGCCAGCTCTACACGCTCAACGAGGAGGCTTTCGGCTTCTGCGCGCCGCGCGTGTGCCAGGCGTGGCGGGCGACGCTGGGGCGCGAGGCCGTGGCGCCGCCGCGGGCGCGCTCGCGGGCGAGGGCCCGCTGATGTTCGACGCCTTCATCATCACGCTGCGCGAGGGCGTCGAGGCCGCGCTGGTCATCGCCATCGCCCTGAGCCTGCTGCGCCGCCGCGGGCAGGAGAGCCTGAGCGGCGCGCTGTTCGGCGGCGCCGCGCTCGCGGTCCTCGCCTCCGTCGGGGTCGCGGCGCTCGCCACCCGCGTCACCTGGAACCAGGAGCTCACCGAAGGCGTCGCGATGCTGGTGGGCGCGGGGCTGGTGGCCGGCCTGGTGGCGTGGATGTGGCAGGCCGCGCCGCGCATGAAGCAGGAGATCGAGTCCGGCATCGCGCGCGCGACGGCCGCGGGCCCTGGCGCCGGGGGGCCCGGGCTCTTCCTGTTCGCCTTCGGCATGGTGTTCCGCGAGGGGCTCGAGACCGCGGTGTTCCTCTCCGCGGCCGGCTTCAACAGCCAGGGCGTCGCGATGTGGCTGGGCGCGCTGCTCGGGCTGCTGGTCGCGGTGACCTTCGGCGTGCTGTTCGCGCGCGGCGCGATCCGGGTGCCGCTCAAGCCGTTCTTCTCGCTGACGTCGGCGGTGCTGGTGCTGATCGCGCTGCAGCTGCTGGTGGGCGGGCTCCACGAGCTCTCGGAGGCCGAGCTGCTGCCGTCGAGCCAGGCGGAGATGGCGCTCATCGGCCCGCTCGTCAAGAACGAGCTGCTGCTCTTCACGCTCACCGTGGCGCTGGCGGCCGCGTGGCTGCTGCTCGGTCCGGGCTTCCGCGGCGCGCCGGTCGCGGCCGCCGCCACCGGCGAGGGACCGCAGGCGCGGCTCGCGCGCGCGGCGGCGGCGCGCGAGGCGTCGCGGCGGCGCTGGACCGGGATCGTCGGCCTGCTGGTGGTCGGGTTCCTCGCCAGCGCGTTCGTCCACCAGTCCCGGCTCCCCAGCCTGGAGCCGGCGCAGCCGCTGCCGCTGGAGGACGGCGAGGCCAGGCTGGACGCCACTCCGCTCACCGACGGGAAGCTCCACTTCTTCGAGGCGGTGCTGCCCGACTCGCAGCGCGCGCGCTTCTTCGCCATCCAGGTCGGCAGCGAGCTCGAGACCTGCATGGACGCCTGCGAGATCTGCGGCCCGAAGGGATACTTCCAGGACGGCCGGAACGTGATCTGCCGCAACTGCGTCTCCCCCATCGTGCTCACTTCGATCGGGCGCCCCGGCGGCTGCAATCCGATCCCGATCCCGCACCGCCTGGAAGGCGGACGCGTCACGCTGCGCGCGGCCGACCTGGGCGCGGCGCTGCCCCGGGCCCGGGGCCGCTGACGCATGGTGCTGCGCCTGGTCACCGCCTCGCTCGCCGCGCGCCGCGCCCGCATCGCGCTGGCGTTCACCGCCGTGACCCTGGGGGTCGCGGTGGCGACCGCGCTCGCCACGCTGGCGCTCCAGGTGGGCGACGACCTGGCGCGCACGCTGCGCGCGGCCGGCCCCAACTTCGTGGTGCTCCCCGCCGGCGCGCGCCTGTCCCTCGACCTGGGGGGAGCCGACGTGGTCCCGCCGCGCGCGGGCCTCGCGCTCCCCGACACCTCGGTCGCCGGGCTCAAGCGCGCGTTCTGGAAGAACAACGTGCTGGAGGCCGCGCCCGAGCTGGCCGCGCCCGCCACCGTGGGCGGCGCGCGCGCGCGCCTGGTGGGCACCTGGTTCGACCGCGCGGTCGCGACCGACGACGGTCCGTGGCGCACCGGGCTCCCGCAGCTCCATCCCACCTGGCAGGTGCGCGGGCGCTGGCCGCGCGAAGGCGCGGCGGAGATCGCGCTCGGGCGCGATCTCGCGGCCCGGTTGTCGCTCGGACCCGGCCGGGCGGTCGAGGTCTCGGCGGGCGGGAGCCGCGCGCGCTTCCGCGTGGCCGGCGTGGTGACCGCCGGCGGATTCGACGACCGGCTGGCGTGGGCGCCGCTCGCAGGGGTGCAGGCGCTCACCGCGCGGCCCGGCCAGGTGGACCGCATCTGGCTCTCGGCGCTGGTCATCCCCGAGCCGAAGCAGGCGCCGCCCGATCCCGCGAAGGACCCGCACGGCTACGAGATCTACATGTGCACCGCCTACCCGGGCGTGGTGGCGCGCGACATCGCCGAGCGCTTCCCGGGGGCCGAGGTGCTGCCCGCCACCGAGGTGGTCGCGGGCGAAGGCCGGGTGGTCGGGCGGCTGAACCTGCTCATGCTGCTGCTCGCGCTCGCCGCGCTCGCCGCCTCGACGCTCGGGCTCTTCTCCACCACCACCGCGACCGTGGTGGAGCGCGGCGTGGAGCTGGGGCTGCTGCGCGCCCTGGGCGCCACCGCCACGCAGATCGCCGCGCTGCTGCTGGGCGAGACCCTGCTGGTCTCGCTGGCCGGCGGGCTCGCCGGCTGGCTGGCCGGCAGCCTCGGCGCCGCCGCCATCCGTGGCCAGACCTTCGGCGCCGGCGCGCCGCTCCAGCCGCTGCTGCTCCCGCTCGCGCTGGCGCTCGCGGCGGGCGTGGCGCTGCTCGGCACGCTCGGGCCGCTGCGCCTGGCGCTCCGGCTCGATCCGGCGCAGGTGCTTCGTGGCTAGCGCGAGGCAGCGGGACATGGAGTGGCGCCTGTTGCGCGGGGCGCTGTGGCGCAAGCGCGGCGCGGTGCTGCTCGCGGTGCTCGCGGTGGCGATCGGCGCCTCGGTCGCCTCCGCCCTGCTCCAGGTCTCGGGCGACGTGTCGCGCAAGCTCTCGCGCGAGCTGCGCGCACTGGGACCCAACCTGCTGCTGGTGCCGGAGGGCGACGTGGCGCCGGGCGGCGATCCCGCCCTGGCGGCGTCGGGCCGCTGGCTCGACGAGGCCGCTGTGCGCTCCCGGCTCGCGCGCGCGCAGCTGGACGGAGTGCCGCTCCTCTACGTGGTCGCCACCGCGAGGCGCGGCGTGGGCCCGGGCGCGACCGTGCAGCTGGTGGGCGCCGACCTGGCGGCGGCGCGGCGGCTCCATCCTTCGTGGAACGCCGCAGCGGACGCGGCCTCGCTGATGGGCGTGAGGCTGATGAAACGGCTGGGCGTCGCGCCGGGCGAGCGCCTCACCGTGGCGGTCGCGGGCGGACGGACCCTCGAGATCGCGGTCGGCGCCCCGCTCGCGGCGGGCGGCGCCGACGACGACGCCTGGTGGGTGCCGCTCGCCGACGCGCAGCGGCTCGCCGGGCTGGCAGGCCGGGTGAGCCTGGCCCAGGCGCGGGTGCCCGACGCCGAGCGGGCGGCGGCCGCCACGCGCCGGCTCGAAGCGGGGGGCGGCATGCGCGCGCTGGTGCTGCACGCGCTCTCCGCGACCGAGGCGCGGCTGCTCCAGCGCATGCGCCGGCTGATGGCGCTGGTCACCGTCGCGGCGCTGCTGGCAGGCGGCCTCGGCGCCTTCGGCACGCTCACCGACCTGGCGCTCGAGCGGCGCCGCGAGATCGCGCTCATGAAGGCGCTGGGCGCCACCGCCGCCGAGGTGGTGCGGCAGTTCGCGGCCGAGTCGCTGGTGATCGGGCTGGCCGGCGGCATCGCGGGCTGGCTCCTCGGGCTCCTGTTCGCCGAGATCATCGGACGGCAGGTCTTCACCTCGGCGCTCGCGCTGCGCTGGGACGTGCCGATCGCGGTGCTCGCGCTCTCGCTCGTGGTGTCGGCGGTCGCCGGGCTCGGACCCATCCGCTTCGCGCTGCGGGTCGAGCCCGCGGCGGCGCTCAAGGGGGACTGATGGCCGGGACCCTGGTGCGGCTCGAAGGCGTCTCGCGCCACTACGGTCCGCTGCGGGCGCTCGACCGCGTGGACCTGAGCATCCGCGCCGGCGAGTGGCTGGCGGTGATGGGCCCCTCGGGCTCGGGCAAGAGCACGCTCGTGAACCTGCTGGGCGCGCTCGACCAGCCGACCGCGGGACGCGTCGTGGTGGACGGGGTGGAGATCACGGCGCTGCCCGAGGCCGGGCGCGTGCGCTTCCGCCGCGAGAAGGTGGGGATCATCTTCCAGCAGTTCCACCTGTTCCCCTACCTCACCGCGCTCGAGAACGTGATGGTGGCGCAGCACTACCACTCGGTCGCCGACGCCGGCGAGGCGCGCCGCGCGCTCGAGCGGGTGGACCTCGCCGACCGCGCGCAGCACCTGCCGTCGCAACTCTCGGGCGGCGAGCAGCAGCGCGTGTGCGTGGCGCGCGCGCTCATCAACCAGCCGAAGCTCATCCTCGCCGACGAGCCGACCGGCAACCTGGACGCCGACAACGAGGACCGGGTGCTGCGGCTGCTCCGGGAGCTGCACGCCGAGGGCCACACGCTGGTCACCGTGACCCACGCACCCGGGATCGGCAACCTGGCGGACCGCCGGGTCGAGCTGCATCACGGTCGGCTGGCGGACCTCACGGTGCACGACGAGGAGATCGAGCGCCGTTACGACGAGGTGCTGGTCCAAGTGTGGGCGCTGCTCGAGGACGGGCGCCTGCCCGAAGCCCGCCGCGTCAAGGTGCCCGACGTGGTGGACAACGAGCGCACGCTGCAGGGCATGGAGGAGAGCGGGCTGGTGACGCGGCCCGGCACGACGCTCGAGCTCACCGGGCGCGGCCGCGAGCGGGCGCGCGATCTGGTGCGCCGCCGCCGGCTCGCCGAGGTGCTGTTCACCTCGGCGCTCCACCTGCCGCGGGCCGAGGTCGAGCTGGCCGCCTGCCGCATGGAGCACATCATCGACCCCGAGGTCACGAACAGCATCTGCGGCTTCCTCGGCCACCCGCGGCACTGCCCGCACGGCCGCCCGATCCCGGTGGGCGACTGCTGCGAGCTGCCCATCATCTCGTAGGCTCCCGCTTGCGCGCGCTCGGCCCCGCGGACGTGCGCCCCGGCGCCGCGGCCGTGCTCGACGTGCGCGGCGCCGAGGCGTTCCGCTCCGGGCACCTGGCGGGCAGCGGCAGCATCCCGGCCGGCGAGCTGGCGCCGCGCCGCGCCGAGCTGCCGCCGCGCGAGGCGCCGGTGCTGGTGGTGGCGGAGAGCGCGGCCGCGGCGCGCGCGGCGGCCGCGACCCTCGACACGATGGGCTACCGCGACATCGCGTACCTCGACGCGGCGCTCGCGGCGCTCGCGGGCGGGCTCGCCGACCGCGGGCCCGCCGCGCGGCTCTGGCGTCCCGCCCCGTTCCTCGAGGAAGTGCTCCCACTGCTGCCCGACCCCCGCGGCGGTCCGCACCGCGCGCTCGACCTGGCGGCCGGCTCCGGACGCGAAGCGGTGTTCCTCGCGCTCGGCGGCTGGGAGGTCGAGGCCTGGGACGTGTCGAGCGAGGCGCTCGAGCGCGCCGCCGGCCTGGCGCGCCGCCACGGCGTGCGCCTCGACACCGTGGTCGCGGATCTCGAGCGCGGCGAGCCGCCGCTGCCGGAGAGCGCGTTCGACCTGGTCACCTGCTTCCGCTTCCTCCACCGTCCGCTCTTCCCCCGCATCGAGGCCGCTCTCAGGCCGGGCGGGCGGCTGGTCTACGAGACCTACCGGCTCGGCCAGGCGCGCTTCGGGCGGCCGAGGCGCGCCCGGTTCCTGCTGCGGGACGGGGAGCTCCGCTCGGCCTTCCCCGGTCTCTCGGTCGAGCGCTATGATGAGCCCGATCCCGAGGGCGGCCCGGTGACCGCGCGCCTGCTCGCCCGCAGGCCCTGATGCGCGACTCCCGGCGCCGGCGACGGGTCCCGCAGTCGTCGGCCTCGCCGGGGCGCCGGGGCCGGCGCGCCGTTTCTCCGGCCCGGACGACGTTCACATCGTGGCCGCATGCTACGCCCTTGGTCCCATTGGACCACGTGCGGTCCCATCCACTAGATTGTCAGACGCGAGCCTTCCCCCACGGTCCATGAAAGGGAGTCGTTCCTATGAGCGTACAAGATGTCGGCGTCATGACTCCGTCGAAAGGCCAGGACTACGTCGCCGGCCTGATGGCCGAGGTCAAGGCGAAGAATCCGGCGGAACCCGAGTTCCATCAGGCGGTGCAGGAGGTGGCGGAGTCGTTGAGCCTCGTCCTCGAGCGTCACCCGGAGTACCGGGCGCACAGGATCCTCGAGCGCATCATCGAGCCGGAGCGCGTCCTCATGTTCCGCGTGCCGTGGCTGGACGACCAGGGCCACGTGCAGGTCAACCGCGGCTTCCGCATCGAGATGAACAGCGCGATCGGCCCCTACAAGGGCGGCCTGCGGTTCCACCCGTCGGTGAACCTGGGGATCCTCAAGTTCCTGGCGTTCGAGCAGGTGTTCAAGAACTCGCTCACCACGCTGCCGATGGGCGGCGGCAAGGGCGGCTCGGACTTCGACCCCAAGGGCAAGAGCGACAACGAGGTCATGCGCTTCTGCCAGAGCTTCATGACCGAGCTGGCCCGCCACATCGGGCCGGACACCGACGTGCCCGCGGGCGACATCGGCGTGGGCGGCCGCGAGATCGGCTTCCTGTTCGGCCAGTACAAGCGGCTCCGCAACGAGTTCACCGGCGTGCTCACCGGCAAGGGGCTCAACTGGGGCGGCTCGCTGATCCGGCCGGAGGCCACCGGCTACGGCTGCGTGTACTTCGCCTCCGAGATGCTGAAGACCCGCAAGCAGACGCTGGAAGGCAAGGTCTGCCTGGTCTCCGGCAGCGGCAACGTCTCGCAGTACACGGTCGAGAAGCTGCTCGACCTGGGCGCCAGGCCCGTCACCCTCTCCGATTCGAACGGCTTCATCTATGACGAAGAGGGCATCGACCGCGAGAAGCTGGCGTGGGTCATGGAGCTCAAGAACGTCAAGCGCGGTCGCATCCAGGAGTACACCGGCAAGTTCAGGAAGGCCGTCTACACGCCGCTGGACACCCGGATCGACTACAACCCGCTGTGGAACATCCGGGCGACCTGCGCGTTCCCGAGCGCCACGCAGAACGAGATCAACGTCAAGGACGCCGCGAACCTGATCAAGAACGGGGTGACGGTGGTGGCCGAGGGCGCGAACATGCCGAGCATGCTCGAGGCGACGCGGGCGTTCCTCGAAGCCAGGATCATGTACGGACCGGCCAAGGCCGCCAACGCCGGCGGGGTGGCCACCTCCGGGCTCGAGATGTCGCAGAACAGCATGCGGCTGTCGTGGACGCGCGAAGAGGTGGACGACCGACTCCACAAGATCATGATCGCGATCCACAGCAACTGCTACGAGACCGCCGAGAAGTACGGCACGCCGGGAAACCTGGTCAACGGAGCGAACATCGCCGGCTTCCTCAAGGTCGCCGACGCGATGCTGGACCAGGGCCTGGTCTGACAGGCCCTCCGTCCGTGACACCGGTGCGGAGTGGAGGCCTCTCCACTCCGCACTCGGCTTATGGGGCAGGTCGCGATCTCCGGCGACGACGCATGAGACAGCCTGCGAGGTGATGCCATGAGCGGCCACGGCCCGCGCTTCGAGACCCTCGAATCGCGCGAGCCCTTCCAGGGCTTCCAGGGCCTGATGCCCTACCGGGTCCAGGACATCCTGCTGGTCTCGAGCCTCTACGACTCGTTCACGCTGCAGGAGGACGGCCGCCTCAACGAGATGATCGTGAGCGAGTTCCTGGACATGAACCTCCACCAGACCCCGGGACTCACCCATGTCTCGAGCGGCGCCGAGGCGCTGGCGCTGGCGCGCGAGCAGCGGCGGTTCAACCTCATCATCACGACGCTCGACCTGGGCGACATGGACGCCAGCGGGCTGGCGCGCGAGGTGAAGCGCGCGGGGCTCGACGTGCCGGTCATCGTGCTGGCGTACGACAGCCGCGAGCTGAACGACTTCCTCGCGCGGCGCGACGTCTCCGACATCGACCACATCTTCCTGTGGCAGGGCGACGCGCGCATCCTGGTCGCGATCGTCAAGATCGTCGAGGACCGGCGGAACGTCGGCCACGACACGCGCGGCACCGGCGTGCGCGTGATCCTGCTGGTCGAGGACAGCATCCGCTACTACTCCTCGTTCCTGCCGGTCATCTACAGCGAGCTCATCAGCCAGTCCGAGCGCCTGATCAGCGAAGGCGTGAACCTCTCGCACAAGCTGGTGCGGCTGCGCGCGCGACCCAAGATCCTGCTGTGCTCGACCTTCGAGGAGGCGTGGGAGGACCTGACCACCTACCGCGAGCACGTGCTGGGCGTGATCTCGGACATCGAGTTCCCGCGCGGCGGGTCGCTCAGCCGCGCGGCCGGCTTCGACCTGGCGCGGATGGCGCGGGCGGCGCTCCCCGACGTGCCCATCCTGCTCCAGTCGTCGCGACCCGAGTTCGAGGGACCGGCGCGCGCTGCCGGCGCCTCGTTCCTGCGCAAGGGCTCGCCCACCCTGCTCACCGACCTGCGCCGCTTCATGGTCGAGAACTTCGCGTTCGGCGACTTCGTCTTCCGGCTGGCCGACGGCCGCGAGGTGGACCGCGCCTCGGACCTCAAGAGCCTGGAGGAGAAACTCCACACCGTGCCCGCCGAGAGCATCGGCTTCCACGGCGAGCGCAACCACTTCTCGAACTGGCTCACCGCGCGCACCGAGTTCGCGCTGGCCCACAAGCTGCGCCCGCGCAAGGTCTCGGATTTCGCCACGCTGGAGGACCTGCGGCGGAACCTGATCGACGCCATCGCCGAGTACCGGCGCGAGCAGGGCGAGGCGCTGGTCAGCGATTTCGACCGCCACACCTTCGACCCGGCGACCGCCTTCTTCGCCCGCATCGGCGGCGGCTCGCTGGGCGGCAAGGCGCGCGGGCTGGCGTTCGTGCGCTACCTGCTCAACCACCACCGCGCCGCGCGCCGCTTCCCCGACGTGCGCATCGGCGTGCCGCCCGCGGTGGTGCTCGCCACCGATCTGTTCGACCGTTTCCTGGCCGAGAACGCCCTGCTCGACTTCGCCATCAACACCCCGGACGACGCGGCGATCGTGCGCCGCTTCCTCGCCGCGCGCTTCCCCGAGGACGCGCTGCTCGACCTCGCGGTGTTCCTCGAGCACGTCACCTGCCCGCTGGCGGTGCGCTCGTCCAGCCTGCTCGAGGACTCGACCTACCAGCCGTTCACCGGCGTGTACGAGACCTTCATGCTGCCGAACGACCATCCCGACCTGCGGGAGCGGCTCACCCGGCTGGTCTCCGCCATCCAGCGCGTCTACGCCTCGACCTTCTCGGCGCACGCCAAGGCCTACCTCAAGGCCACGCCCTACCGGCTCGAGGAGGAGAAGATGGCGGTCATCATCCAGAAAGTGGTGGGCGCGCCGCACGGCGACCGCTTCTATCCCGACTTCTCCGGTGTGGCGCGCTCGCACAACTCCTACCCCACGCCACCGCTGACGCCGGAGGACGGCATCGCCGCCGTGGCGCTCGGCATGGGTCGCACCGTGGTCGAGGGCGAGAAGTGCCTCACCTTCTGCCCGCGCTATCCGCGCCACCTGCTCCAGTTCTCGTCGGTCGAGGACATCCTCGCGAACTCGCAGCGTCAGTTCTGGGCGCTCGAGCTGGACCACGAGGGCGATCCCGGCGATCCCCTGGCCGCGCTGCGCGAGACGCGCTTCGACCTCGAGACCGCCGAGGCGGACGGCACGCTCGGGGCGCTGGGCTCCACTTACTCGCCCGAGAACCACGTGGTCTACGACGGGCTGTCGCGGCCCGGCGTGCGGCTGGTGAGCTTCGCGCCGGTCCTCAAGCACGGGGTCTTCCCGCTCTCCGACGTCCTGGCCCTGCTGCTCGGGACCGGCGAGGGCGGCATGAACCGCCCGACCGAGATCGAGTTCGCGGTGCGGCTCGGCGGCCGACCGGGCGAGCCGAGCGATTTCGGATTCCTGCAGATGCGGCCGCTGGCGCTGACGCGCGAGACCGAGGCGCTCGAGATCGAGGAGAGCGACCCCGGGCAGCTGGTCTGCCGCAGCGTGAAGGTGCTCGGCAACGGCGTGGTGGACGACCTGCACGATGTCGTGGTGGTGGACTTCCACCGCTTCGACCGCGCGCGCAGCCGGGAAGCGGCGCGGGCGGTGGCGCGCTTCAACGCGCGGCTGGTGGCCGAGGAGCGCGCCTACCTGCTCATCGGCGTCGGGCGCTGGGGTTCGACCGACCCGGGGCTCGGCATCCCGGTCACCTGGGACGAGATCTCGGGCGCGCGCGTCATCGTCGAAGCCGGGTTCCGCGATTTCCGCGTGACCCCCTCGCAGGGCAGCCACTTCTTCCAGAACCTGACCTCGTTCCAGGTCGGCTACTTCACCGCGAACCCCGAGGTGGGCGAGGGATTCGTGGACTGGGACTGGCTGGCGGCGCAGCCGGCGGTGAGCGAGGCGGACCACGTCCGCCACCTGCGCTTCGCGCGGCCGGTCGTGGTGAAGATGAACGGCCGGAAGAACCAGGGCGTGATCTGCAAGCCCTGATGCGCCGCGGGCGCGGGTCCGATGTCACCCGCGCCCGCGGCGGCCGCAGCGTGCGCGCGGCTCAGCGCGTGAGCACGACCGCGGGCACCGGCTGCACGACGTTCGCCTTGAGGTGGCACTGGTCGCAGCCGGTCGCGGTGAGTCCGCCCGAGAGCGGCCAGGCCATCCCGAAGTCCTGGTCCGAGCCGTGCGCGCGGTGGCAGCTCAGGCAGAACACGCCGTTGTTCGCGTCCACCACCTTCGCCGCCGCGTAGCCGGTGGCGCCCGGCACCACCGGCCGCACGCGCGTGGTGCCGTAGAAGCCCGAGCCCGTGCCGGCCACCCAGTGGGACGACACCGTGGTGCCCCGCGCATCGCCCTGGCTGATGGTGTTCGGCGAGCCGCGCTCGCTGTCGAAGGATGGATGGCGATTGTGGATGCCGTTCCCGTCGGGGTCGATGTACCAGTCGCCCGAGAACACGTGATGGCAGTCGATGCAGATGTTCGTGACCTCGCGCAGCGCCTCGCTCCCCAGCGAGCCGTACGACACGTTCGCCGCCTCGTAGCGCGCCATGCCCGAAGCCAGCGGGCTCGAGAACAGGCCCAGCTCCGGCGTGCCCTGCGGCCAGCTCGCCCACTGCAGGTTGCGGGCGCGGCCGTTGCCGTGCGGATCGTGGCAGTCGATGCAGGTCACCTTGCGGTCGTCGGGCGAGCCCCAGTGGCAGCGGATGCACAGGTCGTCCGGAGCCTTTGGCAGGGCGTGGCCCAGGTCGTGACCGTGCGGGTTCTGCGTGTCGGGCGTGCCGAAGAACCCGGCCGAGCGCTGGGTGAGCTGGTTGGCGTCCTCGGCCAGCACGTCGGGCGCGAAGGTCCGGCCGTCGTGGCAGGTCAGGCAGAGGTCGAGCGGATCGCCGGCCCGCAGCAGGTTCGGATTGGGGTTGCCGGGGTACGGGACCGGCTCGTTCATGCCGGGCGCGTTGGGGTCGCGCAGATGGGACTGCGACGCGTGGGAGATGTGGCAGTCCGAGCAGGCGAGAGTGGCGCCGCTGTGGAAGTGCGGCTCGGCGTCGGGGTAGCTGCCGGTCACGCCGGCGATGCGGACGCCCGGGCCGGCGCCGCGATGGATGCGCGCCTTCGAGAGATCCTCCGGGCCGGCCATGCGCGCCCAGCCCGCGTGCGGCGCGGCGAGCAGCACGGCGGCGGCGGCGAGCACTGCCCACCTCTTCATGCGCGGCCTCCTGTGCGTGAAGTGCGGAACCATCCTTGTGAAAAATGGTACCAGCCCGCTCCGGCGGGCGCCACGGCGGAGGGGCGACCGGCGGTGCGCCGGGTGGACCAGCGGCACCGGTCCCCGGGGATACCCCGCGCGTGGGCGCGTTGCCCCACGCGCCCTGGCGAGGGCGGGTCTACGAGTGGGTCGGGCGCAGGGACGAGGCCGCCGCGACCTGCGCGCGGCGCGCCCGCCTACCTCACGACGGCGACGCGCCGGGTGAGCACGCGGCCCGCAGCTTCGAGCCGGGCGAAGTAGAGTCCCGCCGCGGCCGGGCGGCCGGCGGCGTCCGCTCCCTCCCACCGGGCTTCGTGCGCGCCCGCGGCGAGCGCGCCGTCCAGCAGCGCGGCGACGCGGCGGCCCGCCAGGTCGTAGAGCGCGAGCCGCACCACGCCCGCCTCCGGCAGCGTGAAGCGCAGCGTCACCCACCCGCGCGCCGGGTTGGGCGCGAGCGGGGCGAAGGCGAGCGCGCCGCCCACCGTCCGCGGCACGTCCACCACCTGCTGGTCGCGCGCGATGCGGAACACGCTCGGAGAGCTGGTGCCGCCGGGGTTCGAGAACGAGTCGCCCGAGCCCGGGTCGGCCACGTAGAGTGCGCCGTCGGCGCCGAAGGCGAGGCAGCCGGAGCCCGCCAGGTTCTTGAATCCGGTGGCGAACACGCTCACCTGCCCCGCGGAGGTGACCCGCAGGATGCGCTCGGTGAGGATGTCGGCCACGAACAGGTCGCCGCTGAAGGAGCCGTAGACGTCGAAGGCGAGCGCGCTCGCACCGCCCAGCAGCGCGGGGTCCTGCACCAGCGTGGTCACCGCGCCCGCCGGCGAGATGCGCGCGATGCGCCCGGGACCGTCGGCGGTGGTGCCGAGCGAGGTGAGGTTGCAGTCGGCGACGTAGAGGTCGGTGCCCCACGCGCCGCCGGGTCCGAACGCCAGGCCCTCGCCGCCCTTCACGCCGGTCGCGAAGGTCTGGAGCGTGCTGATCGGGCTCACGCGCACCACGCGGTCGCCGGAGGGATCGCACAGGTAGACCTGGCTGTTGAAGTCGGGCCCGCCGACCACGACCGCGCCGGTCTGGGTGGCCACCGAACTGCCGAGCGTCTGCGTGGTCATGCGCCGCGGGTGGTCCACGGCGTACAGCCCGTTCTGGTCCGCGACCACCACGGCGTCCGCCGACGTGCGCGCGAGGCCTTCCGGCTTGCCCCAGCGCGAGTCGCCGATCCAGTGGCCGTAGTCCCCACCGGGCGTGAGGGTGAAGATGCGGTCACGTCCCACGTCCGAGAGCAGCATCACGTCGGGGCCGAGCCACGGCGCGGGCAGCAGGCCCTCGGGCGCCACCAGCCCCTGGCGCGCGATGCGGTCCGCCACGTAGCCCGACGGCACGGTGACGCCGGTGGCGTAGGAAGTGGTGCGGAAGCGCGCGTCGAAGCGCACCGCGAGCCGCCGGCCGTCCGGCACCCGCAGCGTGGTGTCGAGCGACCACGAGTAGAACGTGCCGCCGGTCCACGGCGCGTAGGGGACGTAGCGGGCCACGCGCCCCTCGACCTGCCAGAAGCCGGAGGCGGCGGGCGAGAGCTGGAACGCGGACGCCAGCGACCCGCCGTCCACCTCGCGATCGAACCCCACCCGCAGCGGCGACTTGAGGTCGTTCACGCTCTGGTCGTGGCCGGGGAAGATGGTCTCGACCCGCAGCGGGGCGGCCGCGGCGGCCGCGGCCTGCGCGGCGAGCGACTCGATGACGCGCACCCCGCGTGCCGGGACCTTGAGCGCGAAGCTGGCCGGCAGGCCGGCGAGCGTGTCGCGCACCGCCGGGTCGAGCGCGTCCGCCACGATGGCGCCCGCGGTCCACGCGGGCTGGACCGTCCGCGTCGCCGGCGCGTTCGAAGTGTTCACCGCCACCAGCGCGGTGTCGGTGGCGGTGGCGCGCTGGTAGACGTAGAGGCCCGGCCCGGCGCTCTCGGCGTAGAGATCGCTGGTCGCGCCGCGGCGCAGGGCCTCGTGGCGGCGCCGCGCGGTGGTGAGCTTCTGCACCCACTGGTAGAGCGCGTGGGCCTCGTCGAAATTGTCCCCGTCGGAGGGGCCGTAGTCCCACTGGCCGTCCCACATGTCCTCGCGGCAGTAGGGATCGCCGCCGCCGTCGAACTCCTGCTCGGTGCCGTAGTAGACGATGGGCACGCCGCGCGCGGTGAGGAGCCAGCCGAGCGCGGTGCGCAGGCGGCTCTCGTCCTGCACGGTGGAGGAAGGCCCCGCGCGCAGGAAGCGTGAGTTGTCGTGGTTGTCCAGGAAGCTGGTGAGCTGCTCGCGCGTGGTGCTGTCGTACTGGGCGAGCTGCCCGTAGCGGCCCGGGATGTTCGAGGGCGGGTCGTCCCACAGGAACACGCCGTTCGCCGTGTAGTACATCGGGTAGTAGAGCATCGAGTCGAACTTGTAGTTCCCGCCGCTCCTGGTCCCGGTGTACGAGCCGACTTTGGCGTCGTCGCCGTCGTAGACCTCGCCGAACAGGAAGAAGCGCTCCTTGCCGACCGAAACGGCGTGGGCGTGGACGCCCGGGCAGTAGGCGTCCCAGAATCCCATCTCGACGTGCTTCACGGTGTCGATCCGGAAGCCGTCGCAGTCGGTGCTGTCCACCAGCCACTGCGCGGCCTGGAGCAGAGTGCTCCGCACCGTGGCGTCCTCGGTCTTGAGGTCGTCGAGGTCGAACAGCTCGCCCAGGATCTGCTCCGGGTCCGTCCAGTTCCCGATGCTCCCGTAGTTGTGGAACTTCGTGAGGTCGTCGAACACGCCGGCGTAGCGCCTGGACCCGTTCACCCACTGGAGCGTGTAGCCGGCCGGGTACTTGTACGCGGGCCAGCCCGTGCCCGAGCCGGCAATGAGCGTGCCCATGTGGTTGCACACCACGTCGAGGATGATGCGGATGCCGCGCCCGTGCGCGGCCTGCGTGAGCGCGCGCAGCTCGGCGAGCGTACCGAAGTGCGGGGCGATCGCGAAGAAGTCGCGTGCGGCGTAGCCGTGGTACTCCGCGTTCGCGTTCAGGACCACGGGCGAGATCCACACCGCGTCCACTCCCAGGTTCGCCAGGTAGTCGAGCCTGGCCGCGAGCCCCGCGAAGTCGCCGCCGTGGATCTTGGAGCCGTCCGCCGGGGCGTAGTTGCCCTCGACCGCGTCGTTCGCGGGGTCGCCGTCCTGGAACCGGTCGGTGATGACCTGGTAGATGACCTGGTCGCGCCAGTCGGCGGGCGACGGCGTGGGCGAGGCCGGAGCGCCGCGCGGCGCGAACAGGGCGGCGACGAGGATCCCGGCCAGGGCCAGGCGGTGGGCCGAAAGGCGCAGGCGCGGGCGTTCGCGGAGGCTTTGACCCTGCCCGGAGCGGCCTCTAGAATCAATGCGCAAGACGTGCCTCCGGGGCCCCTTCGTCCACCTGGGCCGACCACTCGAACTGGAGTTCCCGATGCCGCCCGCCCGTCCGCCGTGCCGCGCCCTGATGCTCCTCGCCCTCGTCTCGATGGTCGCTCCGAGCGCCCACGCGGCGGTCCCGCGCCCGGGACCCGCCGACGGCGGGCGCGCCGCGCTGCTCGCCCGTCCCGACGCCTGGCCGCAGGGGAGCGTCGCGGCCGTCGGCAGGGTGCGCAGCGGGGCCACGCCGCTGGAAAGCGCGGGCAACATTCTAGCACTGTACTTCGACGACGGTGAAGACCTCACCTTCCGCGTGAGCCTGGTGGCGCCGATCGGCATCGCCGACGGCGTGGACCACGTCGCGCGCGGACGCGTGCGCGTGCTGCTGCTGGTGGACGAGGGCGCCGGGAGCAACCGCGAGCTGCCGGCCCCGCTCCGGGGACCGGCGCCGATCGCGTGGGACCGCATGCTGCTGCTCGACCCCGCGGGGCCGGTGCCCGCGCGCGCCGCGGCGGACGCCCGCGCCGCCGGCACGGCGCTCGAGCCCGGCCGCGCCGCGTTCCACCTGGACCGCGGCTGGATGGCCGCCTCGCTCCCGCGCCGGGAGGGCGCCGCGCCGCGGCGGGCGGCGGTGATCACCTTCAGCGGAGGGCGCGAGCTCGACCGGCTGGTCGCGCCGCTCGGGGCGGAGCGCGCCACGACCTACGAGGCCAACGTCGCCTTCATGCACTTCGGCAACCAGGGCCTCTCCTACAGCGACGTGTTCCACGGCCGCGCCGGCGCCGAGAGCAGCAGCGGCTTCGACGAGATCCTGCGCGTCCACGAGCTGAAGAACGTCCCGGTCAACGTCCACCTCTCGCCGCTGCTGCAATCCTCCGCCGAATGGGACGCCCGCAACGGCGACCCGCAGGACTTCAACGCCTGGATGCGCACCGGCGTCACCGGCGGCTGGCTCGGCATCGTCGCCTCGGCCTACGGCCAGCCCATCCTGCCATTCCTGCAAAGCGCGATGAACGACTGGGCGGTGGACCGCGACGTGGCGATGGAGAGCTGGCGCTACGGCTACACGCCGCACGTGGCGTGGGTGCCGGAGCGGGTGTGGCTCACGCCGTCGCAGTACCCGGGCAACGGCGTGATCGACGCCAGCAGCTCCCACTGGCAGGCGCACGGCATCAACGGCGTCATCCTGGACGACTGGCCGCACCTCCAGGGGCACGACAACCACCAGATCCACACCATGTCGGGCACCGGACTGCGCCTCATCCCGCGCGACGCCGACTTCACGGGCAAGCTGCACGCCGGCGACGGCGCCGGCGCGCTCGCCGTGCTCAGCGGGCTCGCGGGCTCCGGGATGGGCACCTACCGGCTGGTCAGCTACGCGGACGACTGGGAGATGGCGGCCGAGATGGGGAACTGGGCGACCGACTTCCCGTTCGCGCTCGACACCTACCTGTGGATGATCGACAAGTGCCAGACCGAGAGCGCGTGGCTCCACACCTGGAAGCTGGACCCCGCGCTCGGCAACGCGAACTTCAACGGCGACACCTTCACCCCCACCAACGGCACCTACGGCACCATCGGCGGCGCCGACGGCTACGGCGGCAGCAACAACGCGTGGTACGGCGACTGGGCCGGCTACATCCCCTACTCGACCGGCGGCAACGGCAGCGGCGGCTGCGGCGGCGGCGGGAACTGCAAGAACCACGGCGTGCTGTGGAACGACGCGCACGCCGCGCTGCAGGCGGCGCCCGACAACAACATCCGCGAGGCCGGCTGGTACGTGCTCATGACCAACCTGCACGAGACCGGCTGGCACGACTACCTGGGCGGCCCGCTCTCGGGCTGGGAGCGCCAGTACTCGGCGCACATCAAGAACGCGAACGTCTACGCCGAGGCCGCGCGCTGGGCCGGCGGGCTGTATGCGAGTCCCACCGGGGCGTTCCTCACCGACATCGACGACGACGGCAACAACGAGCTGGTGATGTACAACGACCGAGTGCTCGCGGCGTTCGAGGCCATCGGCGGGCGCGCCCCGTGGGTGTTCGCGAAGAGCGGCGGCAGCAACTACTCGGTGGTGGGCGTGGACGACGCCTACTGGTACGGCACCGAGGGCGACTACAACGACGGCAACCACGTCGCCGCGCTCTCGGACGTCGGCCCCAACTACCAGCACGACTTCTACGGCATGGCCGTGGACACCGCCTCGGGCAACACCGTGCAGGCCACCTTCACCCACGCCGGCGTGAAGAAGACCATCCGGCTGACCCTGGGTCGGCCCTACCTCGACTGCATCTACCGCGTCGGCGCGAGCAACCAGTACATCCAGGCCGGCTGGTCGCCGGACCTGGTGGACCTGCTCTACAACGCCCGCATGGACCGCATCTGGGCGCCCGACGTCTCCTACATGGGCCGGCGCAACCCGAACACCGCCGCCACCGGCGCCTACGTGATCGGCGGCGGCGGCGCCCAGTTCCAGATGGAGATCGGCGGCACGCTCATGAAGGGCGACGAGATCCACGGCACGCAGAAGTTCGAGTTCTACGTGTACGCGGGACCGACCTCGGCGCCGGACGGCGGCGGCAACGTGGCCGAGCTGGCCGCGCTGGCGGCCGCGCTCACCGACCAGCTGCCGCCCGAGGCGGTGAGCGGGACCTACTTCCCGGCCACCCGCCAGCTCGCGCTCACCTTCGACGAGCCGGTGCGCTACAACGAGGTCGTGGCCACGAAGATCTCCATCGACGCGAACGACGACGGCGTGCCGGACGTGACGCTGGACGGCGGCACTGCCGTGCTGAACGGCGCGAACGCGGCGCTCCTCACGCTCCAGGTGTCGCCGGCGGTGCACGCGGCGATCCAGGCGCTGGATCACAACCAGATGCGGCTGCTGCTCCTGGCCGGCGCGGTCAAGGACGTGGCGGGCAACCCGAACGCGGCGCTCACCAACACCGGCGACGTGTTCGTCTCCTACGGGCCGCCCACGCTGATCACGCTCGACGGCAACTTCAACCCGAGCGAGTGGCCCGTCTGCACCATCGCGGTGGCGGACTCGTTCGACTCCGGCTGGAACTCGCCGGGCAACACCGACAACGAGATCCAGGCGGTCTACGCCCAGTGGGACAGCACCTACCTCTACCTGGGGATCCGCGGCGAGGCCACCGCCAACTCGTGGCTGCTCTACCTGGACACCGACCCGGGCGGCGCGAACGGGCAGACCGACCTGCGCGCCATCAACACCTGGGAGCGCGGCGCCCAGTTCACCGCCTCCGGGTTCAAGGCCGACTGGCAGTTCGGCGCCTACCAGCACCAGGGGATCTACGACAGCCAGTCGTTCTTCAGGATCACGAGTCCCACCACGAGCGCGGACTCCACCTCGGCGATCCTCAAGGCCTTCGACCCGATGCACGCCTTCGGGCTGAACGGGGGCAGCGAGATCGCGATCCCCTGGAGCACGCTCTACGGGCTCGGGGCCGGGCGCGTGCCGGCGAACTGCCAGCTCGGCCTCGTGGCCTCGTTGTGCTGGGATCCCGAGCCCGCGGGCGAGCTGGGCGGCGACCAGGCGCCGAACAACCTGGCGGCCACGCCCCCCACGCTGGACAACCGCAGGCTCGTCCTGGTCGACGCGAACGGCGACGGCTACCCGGATGCCAGCGACCGCACACCGCCCGCGCTGACCTCGGCCGCGGCCACCGGCTGGGACAGCGTCGTCACGCTCCAGTTCAGCGAGCCGGTCACCGCGTCCACCGCGAACCAGGCGTCGCGCTACTCGGCATATCAGACCGCGAACCCGGCCCAGTCGCTCACGGTGCGCAGCGCCACGCTCCAGGGCGACCAGCGCTCGGTGCTGCTGCTGGTCTCGCCGATGGCGTACGTCGGCTACACGGTGGTGGCGAGCGGCATCGCCGACACCTGCTGCTTCCACAACGTGGCGAACCAGACCAGCACGCAGTTCCAGGGTCCACCGGTCGCGGTGGATCCCGCCGTCGCGCCGCCGCGCGCGCTGCAGCTCGCCGCGCCATGGCCGAATCCCACGACCGGGCGCTGCGTGATCTCGTACGCCCTGCCCGAGGCGGCCGGCGTGACGCTCGACCTGTACGACCTCGGCGGCCGCCACGTGCGCAGCCTGGTGCGCTCGCCGCAGCCGGCCGGCCAGTACCGGGTGGCGTATGACGGCCGTGACGACCAGGGCCGACGCCTTGCGTCGGGGATGTACTTCGTGCGAGTCTCCGCCGCGAATCGGCAACAGGTGAAGCGCCTGGTCGTCCTGCCGTAGGCGTCCTCCGTGCGTGCGCGCCGCGCGCGCACGGAGGCATCTGGTGCTCCGCGGCCGCCGGGGTGTTCCGCGAACAGTGGGGCCCGCCGCCGGAGGCGGCGACCCCGCACGGCCCGGAGCCCACCCGAACCGTTGGAGGAAGACGCCGATGAGACGGGTCCTGGTCCCCGGCCTGCTCGCGTGCTGTGCGGCGCTCGTGCTCGCTGCCACGTCCTGCGCCCCCGGCGGCGGGAAGACCCCGGGCGGTTCCGCGAAGGGCGGCGCGACGGCACGGAACATCGTCATCTGGGAGCAGATGGACCCCGAGGAGCGCGCGCGCTTCGAGGCCAACCTCGAGGTCTTCAAGCAGTCGCACCCCGGGGTGACGATCCAGCACACGCCCTACGAGACCGAGCAGCTGCGCACCCAGTTCCAGACCGCGGCGACCGCCGGCGGCGGACCCGACCTGATCTTCGGCCCGTCCGACCAGGTGGGGCCGCTCTCGATCCTCAACACCATCGTCCCGCTCGACCAGACCCTCGAGCAGGGGTTCTTCGACCGCTTCGTCCCGGGCTCGCTCGACACCCTGAACGGCCACCTCTACGCCGCGCCGGACCAGGTCGGGAACCACCTGGTGCTGTGCTTTGACCGCAGGCTGGTGCCGCGGGCGCCCGCGACCACGGCCGAGTTCATCGCCACCGCGAAGCGGCTCACCAGGCCGGGCCGGTACGGTTTCGCCATGAACACCACCGAGCCCTACTGGCTGGTCCCGTTCCTGGGCGGCTTCGGGGGCTGGGTGATGGACGCGCAGGCGCGACCCACGCTCGACACCCCCGCCATGGTGCAGGCGCTCGCGTTCCTGAAGAGCCTGCGCGACCAGCACAAGGTCATGCCCCGGGAGAGCGACTACATGACCGCGGAGACGATGTTCAAGGAAGGGAAGGCCGCGATGATCGTCAACGGTCCGTGGTCGTGGTCGGGCTACCGCAAGGCCGGCGTGGACCTGGGTGTGGCGCCCATCTTCCGGCTCCCGAATGGACAGTGGGCCCGGCCGATGGTGGCGAGCAAGGGTTACTCGATCAACGTCAACGTGCCGAAGGACCGGCTGCCGCTCGTCGTCGAGTTGCTCTCCTTCCTGACCTCGCCCGCGGCCGAGCTGCGCTCGGTGCGCGATCTGAGCATCCTGCCCAGCAGCCGCGACGCCTACCGCGACTCGACGCTGCTGGGCGACCCGACGCTCGCGGCCTCGCGCCAGGCGATCGAGAAGGGCGGGCGGATGCCGGTGGTGCCCGAGATGCGCGTGATCTGGGACGTGATGCGGCCCGAGATGCAGAGCGTCATGAACGGGGTCAAGACCCCCGCGCAGGCCGCGAAGGACATGCAGCGGGCGGCGGTGACCCAGATCGCGGGCATGAAGCAGTAGCCGGAACGCCCGCCGTGCCGACCCCCGACCGCCCCGCCCGCCGCGTCGCTGCCGCCGCGGCGCCGTCGCCGGCGCCATGAGCACGATGCTGCGGGCGCCCCGCGCCTTCCCCTACCGGCTGCTGCTGCCGGCGGTGGTGGCGATGCTGGCGGTGGTGCTGTTCCCGCTGCTCTACAACTTCTACCTCGCGTTCCGGAACATGAGCCTCTACCACTACGCGGACCACCGCTTCGTGGGGCTCACGCAATTCCGGCAGCTGTTCTCCCAGCCGATCCTCTACGTGCTGTTCGGCAAGTCGCTCCTCTGGACCGCCCTCAATCTGTTCTTCCACGTCGCCATCGGGCTGTTCCTCGCCATCCTGCTCACCGGCCCGATCAAGGGCCGCGCGTTCTACCGCACCGTGTTCATCCTCCCCTGGGCGATGCCACAGTACATCTCGGCGCTCACCTGGCGCGGCATGTTCAACTACGAGTACGGCGCGGTGAACCTGATCCTGCAGCGCCTGCACCTGCCCGCGGTCCCGTGGCTCACGGACCAGGTGTGGGCGTTCCTGGCGCCGGTGATCGTGAACATCTGGCTCGGATTCCCGTTCATGATGATCGTGTGCCTGGGCGCGCTCTCGGCCATCCCGCGCGACCTCTACGAGGCCGCGGATCTCGACGGCGCGAACGCGTGGCAGAAGTTCCGCAACGTCACCTGGCCGCAGATCCTGCCGGTGCTCACCCCGGCGGTGCTGCTCGGCACCATCTGGACCTTCAACAACATGGTGGTCATCTGGCTGGTCTCGCAGGGCGGGCAACCGGCCGACCAGACGCACATCATGGTGAGCTACATCTACAAGGTCGCCTTCACCTACTACCGTTACTCCTACGCCGCCGCCTTCTCGGTGATCGTGTTCCTCATCCTGCTGGGCTTCGTGCTGTTCACGCTGCGGCGTGCCGCACCGCTGGAGGCCCGCACGTGACCGGTGCCGGCCGGGCCCGCCGCCGGATGGTGGGTGTGCTGAAGCACGCGTTCCTGGCGCTGTTCGCGCTCGCCACCGTGTACCCGATCCTGCAGATCGTGGCGGTATCGCTCAGGCCCGCGGACCGGCTCTACTCGACTTCGCTCGCGCTCATCCCGAAGGACGCGACGCTCCGCGCCTACCACGCGATCCTGTTCGAGAAGGACTTCCTCCTGTGGATGCGCAACTCGTTCGTGGTGTCGCTGGCGGTGACGCTGCTCGGCGTCACGCTCGCCTCCACCGCGGCCTACGCGTTCTCGCGATTCCGCTTCCCCGGCTGGCGCGAGGGCCTCTACTCGTTCCTGCTCACCCAGCTCTTCCCTCCCACCATGCTCATGCTGCCGCTCTACGTGCTGATGAGAGCGCTCCACCTGCTCGACACCTTCACCGGCCTCGCCGTCGCCTACACCGCGACGGCGCTGCCGTTCTGCGTCTGGACCATGCGCGGCTACTACGACACCATCCCGGTCGAGCTGGAGCAGGCGGCGCTGATCGACGGCTGCGGGCCGTGGGCCGCGTTCACGCGGGTGACCCTGCCGCTCGCCGCCCCGGCGCTGGCCATCACGGCGCTGTTCTCGTTCATGGCGGCATGGTCCGAGTACCCGGTGGCGCGCATCATCATCCACCGCCAGGAGCTCTACACGCTGCCGCTCGGCCTCGAGAGCCTGGCCGGGGTGTTCCAGACCGAGTGGGCGAACTACGCCGCCGGCAGCCTGTTCGTGTGCGTGCCGGTGATGGCGCTGTTCGTGGTGCTGAACCGCTGGCTGGTCTCGGGGCTCGCGCTGGGCGGGGTGAAGGGCTGAGCGCGGCGCCGCGTGCCGGGCGCACCATGCGAAACGGGCGGGCTCGTGGGAGCCCGCCCGTTCGCATGACGGCGTTCCGGGAACTTACCGGTACAGCGTCTTGACCTTGCCCCAGGTCGTGTTCAGCGTCGGCGTGGGTCCGAGCACGGTGACGCGCGCGCGGCCGGTCGCCGAGTTGAACTCGAACTTCACGTCCGTGTTGTCCACGACCGTGGTGTAGGCGAGGTTCGCGCCGCACGGAGCACCGGCGCCCTCGGAACCGATGTTGCAGACGTCCCAGGTGCCGGTGGCGCGGAACTTGGCCTCGTTCGCACCCGCCGTCGCGATGGTGAGGACGCGGGTCCACACCGTCCCGATCAGGTTGGCCGGAGTGCCAAAGGCCCAGCCGCCGGTCTCGGGGGCGCTGCCGATCACCTCGAACGTGGTGCC
The DNA here is from genome assembly GCA_016223045.1 of Candidatus Eiseniibacteriota bacterium. Taxonomy (GTDB): domain Bacteria; phylum Eisenbacteria; class RBG-16-71-46; order RBG-16-71-46; family RBG-16-71-46; genus JACRPT01. The sequence goes on along the minus strand of JACRPT010000104.1, from coordinate 18,232 downwards.
CGGAGGAGCGTAGTGGTCGCTCCACACGATGTCCTGGTTGGGGAGCCAGCCGTCGCCGTAGACGTTGGTGTCGAGCGAGAAGTGCACGACGTCACCGGGGCCGCTGGTGTGCACCCACAGGTTGCACCACGGGAAGTAGTTCTCGGACCAGTCGAGGTTCGCGATCTTGAACTCGTGACGGCCGGGGCCCTGGTCGGTCGCGACGGGACCGCTCCAGACACCGGCTGCGAGTGACAGCAGGTTGCCGCCGTCTGCGTTCCAGCAGCCGGGAGCGCAGTACATGTCGCCCTTCGCGTAGAACGGGCCCGGTCCGGCGGCCAGCGCGATCGAGGACGCGAGGAGCATGGCGCAGAGCATGGTAGCGATCTTCTTCACGATGAGGTCCTCCTCCAGCAGGGGGTTACTGGGCGGCCGGCGAAATGCCCGGTTCGCCGTGGGAATCGCCGTGACTAGTCTACCAGCGCGCAGGCGCCTGCGGCAGGTAGATTTACGGACCGGCGCACTTTCGTATCCTGACGGGGAGAGCGCGGCCGCTCCCCCGGGGCGTGCCCGGACGGCCACGGCCGGGTGGGTTCACCCACTCCCGCAGCACCCCGCCCGACCCGGGCGCCGCCGGACCCGGGGCGCCGCAACCCGGTGGGCCGCACCCGGCTCGCGGCGCGCCCCGAGACGGCGCGGCGCCCGCCGATGAAGGCGGGCGCCGCGCTCGCTTGAGGAACTCAGACCCGCAGCCGCTACTTGGTCACCACCAGGCGCCGGCTCAGGTGCTGGCCGCCCATCCCCAGCTCGTAGAGATACACGCCGCTCGGCGCCCTGCGCCCGGTGGCGTCGCGGCCGTTCCACACCGCCTCGTGCGGGCCGACCGCCAGCTCGGCGTCCACCAGCTTGGCTACCCGCCGGCCGAACACGTCGTACACCGTCAGGGTCACGCGCCCGGCGCGCTTCAGGTCGAAGCGGATCGTAGTGCGCGGCATCATCGGGTTCGGGAAGCTCTGGCGCAGCACCGCGAAGCTCGCGCTCGCGTCCACGCCGCCGCCGTAGGGCACGCCGGTGGGATCGCTGCAGAAGTCCCAGGCGTTCAGCGGCCGGATCCATGGCGTCGTGGTGGAGTAGATCACGTCGTTGATCACGAGCGAGCGGTTCGGGATGCTCGCGCACTCGAAGACGCCGTTCAGCCAGTACTTGAACTGGCCGCTCAGGTTCGAGGAATCGGGATACGTGATCGCGCGCGTGAAGATGTGGTCGCCCGCCGCCGCGTCGTAGCCGGCGCCGTCGTCGAACATCCGCGCGGCAGCGGGCGGGGGCGCCACGAAGCTCATCGGCGCGATGTCGCCCATCGCCGCAACCGTGTCGGCCGGGCCCGGGTCCGGATCGAGCAGCGTCATGTCCACGCGGAACACCACGGTCACCGCCTTGTCGGTCACCGTGCAGCGCTCGATCCCGCGCGCCGGCAGGGTGAGCGCGCCCATCGCGCCGCCCACGGTGTCGTACGCCGCGTCGTTCAGGTAGAAGGTGCGGTTCCCCTGGGTCAGGCACTCATAGTTCCCGCGGTAGTACGTCTTCCACTCGACGTTCTTTCCGGCGCAGTTCGGGAAGCGGGCCTTCGCCGTGTAGGTCTTGTCGCCCGCCACCAGGTCCGGCGCCACGCCGTCGTCATGCATGAGCACGCCGGATGGCGTGAATGCGAGCGGGTACTCGTTGCCCTGCACGAAGAACGAGTCGCCCGGTGCCGGGCCGACCAGCGTGACGTTCACCTGGAAGACGACGTCCACCGGGTGGAAGGTGAAGTTGGCGGGGTCGTCGTTGTTCCAGAAACCGGCGAGCGTCGCGCTCGCGCCGTTGTCGCTGGTGAGGTGATACGTGCGGTTCGAGCCCAGCGGCTCGAACTGGCTGCAGATCCGCGCGAACTTCCATTCGAGGTCCGCCTCCGCCTTCCCCGTCCCGACGTTCTTCGCCATGCAGAACGGCACGCTGATCGTATAGATCGAGTCGGCGTTGGGGTCCTTCAGGAGCGCGTTGTCGCACAACGAGAAGGTGAGGGGCAGCAGGTTCCCCTCGATCGAGAACGTGTCGGTCGGGGCGAAGATGCCCTTGCACAGCCCGACCTTGAAGTTCCCTTCGAATGCCAGGGTCTGGATGAAGAACGAACCCACGTTGGTGGTGCCGTTCGCCACGATGGGGTTGGCGGCCAGGTCCTGCACGTTCGACACCGTGATGTTGTAGAAGGCGGCGTTGGCCGTGATGCCGCTGTTGAGGGTCAGGTGCACGACGTTGCTCGCGGCGGCGTCGCGCTGCGCCAGCACCACGGTGCGCGACACCGGGCCGCTGAACGCGTAGTTGCCCGCCACGTTCGCGGTGACCTGGCTCACCGGCTCGCTGAAGGTGACGTCGATCTTGTTGGTGGTGAGATTGAAGGTCTTGTCGGCGAGCAGCGGGAAGTTCACCGCGACCGCGTTCGAGACCGTGGGCGGGATGCTGTCCACCGCGCTCATCACACCGTAGGCGAACATGGTGGTCATCTGCACCACGGCCGTGGTGTCCCAGGTCGTCTGCCCGACGCGCGACATCTGGACGTTGTCGCTCATCGCCGCGTCGAGCGGGCCCTTGGTCGCGCCCTCCTGGGTCAGCCACCACTCGACGTTGATGGTGTTGCCGGCCGAGATGCCCAGTGTCGCGAGCGGGAGCTTGAACTCGATGAAGCCGGTGCTGTCCGCGATGTGCAGGCCGTCCGAACCCGAACCGTACGACGGGTTCACGTAGATCGAGCGGTTGTACCAGGCTCCCAGCGAGTCCTTGTAGAGCGCTTCATAGTTGAAGGTGTTGCCCGGGTACTTGAGCACATCGTAGACCACCCAGTCCGGCCGGTTCGCCACGCTGGCCCACCCGATCTTGCGACCGAACGGATCGGTGGCGCCCCCGGCGGCGCCGTTCACGTCGATGGCCACGCCGATGTTGTCGCCGGTGAAGCAGTACTGGCTGAACTCGATCCCGAGGTAGAGGTAGGTGTTGTCGTTGGTGAGGTAGATGCGGCCCACGTCGAGCGGGTAGACCGAGTCCGGCGTGCAGAAGAACTTCTGCGTGTCGAGGCGGTCGTCCGTCACCAGGTTCGAGGGGTCGAAGTCGTTGGTGCCGTCCACCGTGATGGTCTGCGGCACGAACGCCCGCGCGGGCCCCGCCGCCAGCACGAGGCAGGAGGCCAGGAGCAGCAGTCGCAAGGTTCGCATGTGGGGATTCTCCAGCCGGGCCGACCGGATGCCACGCACGATGCCCGGCCCGGCGGCCAAGCCCGGATGGCAGCAGGAACCGGCCGGCGCAAGCGCCGGGTTCTGGGGGTCAGGCGTCAACATTGTAGGCCCCGCGACTCCAGCGGGGCAAACGGTCCCTCGGGACCAGATGCAGGGGGCTGCCGGCGCTTGACCCGCCCGCTGCGCAACGGCATGATGCGGCTCCCTTGGGCTTCGCCACGACTCTCTGCCCCGGAGATCGCGTGATCCGCCGCACCGCCCCGTCCTTTCTGGCCCTCCTTCTCATGGCCTCTCCGTCGCCCGCCGAGACCGCCCGCGACCTGAGCGCGCGCATCCACGTGGACGGCTTCGCCAGTGAATGGACGGCCGGCGAGCGGCTGTTCGGCCTCAACGCGGGCCTGAACCTGCCGGAGGAGGCCACCGACGATTCGAAGTGGGGCCCGAACAACGACATCAACCAGATTCGCGTGACCTGGGACGCCCACAACCTCTACATCGCAGGCGAGGGCAAGACCTGGGGCAACAACATGGTGCTCTTCATAGACGCCATCCCCGGGCGCGGCATGTACACGATGAGCGGCCTGAACTCCTGGTCGCGCAATTTCACGTTCGACATTTCCGACGTGGCGGTCGGGCGCGAGTTCATGCCGGACCTCTTCCCCGCCACCTGGGACGGGAATTCCACCCCGCACCTCATCATCCACCAGAGCGGCACGCAGGTGAGCGACCAGCTGGTGGGCGGCGGCCTGTTCCTCGCGGCCGCGAGCTTCTTCCAGGACCAGGACGGCCGGGCGATGGAGGCGGCGATCCCGTGGAGCACGGTGTTCGCGAACGACGCCGACACGCGCGACACCGTGGTCACCATCGGCGGCGTGCGCGACACCCTGCGGTGGTTCCCGCCGGGCCGCAGGCTCAAGATCGCCGGGGTCATCACCGCCGGCGGCGACAACACCGGCGGACCCGACTCGGCCCCGGACAACACGCGCGGCCACACCACCGACGGCAACGCCTTCGTCTACCTGGACAACTACGCCGAGATCGAATTGGACCTGCGGCGGGAGCTGCCCGGGAGCCCGGACTCCACGTCGGACGGCATCGCCGACTGGGGCATCGAGCCGAAGACGCGCGTGAGCTTCAAGTACCCGCCCCCGATCGTGGGCGTGCGCTTCGCGCTCGCCGACCTCGCGCTCAGCCGGCCGGCGTTCGCTCCCGACCGCGGCGAGAAGGTGGGCTTCCGCTTCCGGCTCGACCCGCCGCTCGATCCCGACCGTCCGCTCGACGCCCTGCGCACCGTGGACCTCACGGCCAACGTGTTCGACCTGCGCGGGCGCTGGGTCCGCAACCTCTACATCGCGGACCGGCGCTACGGCCTGACCCCGCTCGACCCGCTGTGGGACGTGTGGGACGGCCGCGACGAGAGCGGCCACCCGGTCCCGCCCGGCGTCTACGTGCTGCGCGTGGTGATCGAGCCGAACCTCAGCCGCATCACGCGCCCCGTGGTGGTGGTGCGATGAGGGCCGCGCTCCGTGCCTTCGCCGCGCTCGCGCTGATGCTCGCGAGCGTCGCGCCCGCGCGCGCCTGGTTCGAGGAGACCGCCAGCGGGGCGCGCGGGCTCTCGCTCGGCTTCTCGGCGCTGGCCTGCATCCACGACGTCTCGGCCGCCTACTGGAACCCGGCCGGCCTCGCCGACCTCACCCGCGCGCAGGTGCTGGCCGATGTCGCGCGGCCCTTCGGCGTGCCGGACCTGAACGAAGGCGCGCTGTTCGTGGGCGCGCGCCGCTTCGACACCGGCTGGGCGCTGGGCTGGCACCGGCTCGGCATCTCCGGCGCCTACGCCGAAGACCTGCTCACGCTCTCGGCCGGACGCTCGCTGCGCACGTTCGGCGAGGGCCACGCGCTCGCGGCCGGCGCCACCTTCAAGTTCGGACGGGTGAGCTTCCAGCCCTTCGACGTGCTCGACTACGGCGGCGACTGGCAGCCCGCGGGCCGCGTGGACTACGGCGCCCAGTCCAAGGGATCGCTCGACGCGGGCCTGCTGTGGACCACGCCGTGGAAGGTGGACCTGGCGTGGGTGGGCCGCGACCTGCTCGAGCCCCGCTACCAGTTCGTCGAGGGCAGCGGCGGCGGGCTCCTGCCGCTGCGCCACGAGCTGGCCGCGGCGTTCCGCTGGAACCGCGAGTCCACCATCACCGCGGGCTGGTCGCAGATCAGGGGCACCAGGCCGTCGGTGAACGTGGGCATGGAGATCCTGTTCTACGACGTGTTCGCGATCCGCTCGGGGCTCACCAACCTCACGCCCATCGTGGAGTCGACCGGCTCGCCCCAGGACTTCCAGTACACCGGGGGCTTCGGGATCTTCCACAAGGGTTACGTGGTGGATGCCGCTGCCGCCACCAACCACGACCTGGGCGCGTCCTACCGCGTGAGCGTGCTGGTGCCGCTCGGAGGGCCCGGGAGCCGATGAGAGCCCTCCCGCGCCTCGGCGCACTGGCCCTGGCGCTGCTCCTCGCCGCGCCGCCCGCGGCGCGCGCCCTCACCAGGGTCGAGGGCCAGTACCAGCTCATGATGGACCTGCGCAAGAACCAGCGCGTGTTCCCCTGGGACTGGGTCAGCAACAGCGGCGAGAACTGGACGCCGGCCGAGATCCGGCTGTTCTCCCAGCCGCGGCCCGGGACCGAGGCGTTCGTCAAGTTCGAGGCCGACTGGAACGAGGGCAGCAACAGCACGCCGCGCCCGCAGTTCCAGTACCGCGAAGCCCACATGCGCTTCCGCAGGGAGATGGGCTTGCGCGGGGTGGACAGCTACGTGTTCTCGCGCCAGGACCGCTTCCCCACGTGGGACCAGTACCTGATCCCCTTCGTCTACGGGAACGGCTCGGCGCAGGGGGCGCGGCTCGACACCTGGGGCTTCTGGGGGCTCAACACCTGGTGGCTGGTGGGGGACTACAGCGACCAGTACAACAACAGCAGCAACCCCCTGCGCACCGACGACGTCTACATCGGGCGGGTGCGGCGCGACTTCTTCAAGGACAAGCGCCTCCGGGTCGGCTTCACCTGGAACCGGCGCGAGAACAACCAGCCGGTGGGCTCCGACCACCAGCGCGACCACGTCGAGGTCTTCGGGCTGGCGAGCCGCTACCAGTGGCGCGGCACCGACTTCCTGTTCGAGGTCGGCCAGAGCCGTGGCTCCGACCCCTCCGTGCGCTACCCGGACCAGCTCGGCCGCGAGCTCACCGTCTTCAAGCAGCCGGTGGGGATCACGCTCCCCGACCGTGCGGTGACCCAGGCCGAGATCCGCACCATCCGCGTGCCGCTCCCGGTGGTCGGCTCCCTCAACTGCATCCCGACCTGGTGGTCGCGCGGGCCGCGCTGGCAGAACGGCCAGGGCGGTCCGGGCCGCGACGAGACCGGCTTCAACCTCCACACTTACTACCTGCTCCCCGAGCGCGCGATCACCTTCACGAACAAGCTGCTCCACTACGCCAGCCGCGCCACCGCGCGCCAGGAGGACAGCGAGAACTACAACGAGCTCTACGTCGAGTTCGTGAACGGCTTCACCGGCAAGACCTACTACCGCCAGCGCACCTCCTACCGCGAGGTCGCCGGCGTGCGCACGCGGGAGGCGCACAACGACTGGTTCGGCGAGATGCAGGTCGAGAGCCGGCTCGCCTGGCTCAGGGTGCAGGGCAAGGTGAAGGACGTGGGACGGCCCGAGCGCAAGCAGCTTTACGCGGTGGAGAACTCGGTCAACCTGTCGGCCACCTTCAAGGTGTACAACCGCTTCGCGTTCGGCAACGACGCGAGCATCCTCCGGAAGGGCATCTTCAGCCAGCTCCAGTACCGGCCCACCGGCAACGTGGAGATGTACCTCCAGTACGGGCCCGACTACATCGGCGGCGGCACGGTCCCCGTGGACGAAGGCAACCTGCAGGGCAGCGGGGACCAGGCCGACATCGTGAAGTTCATCCTCAAGGGGAGTTTCTGACCATGGGACCGCAGGCTCGCGGAGCACGACCATGAAGCGCGCACTCCTCACCGCCATCCTGGCGCTCGCGGCCGTCGCGATGCCGCCGGCCGCGGCGCGGCTCGCGGCCGCCCCGGAAAAGGCCGACGGCGGCATCCGCTTCACCTACACCGACCCCAACGCGGGCCAGGTGGCGTGGGCCGGTGAGTTCAACGGCTGGTCCACGTCCGCCACGCCCATGGCGAAGGGCGCGGGCGGCGTGTGGAGCGTGGTCGTGCCCCTCCCGGCCGGCACGCACCAGTACAAGTTCGTGGTGGACGGCCAGTGGGTCGCTGACCCGGAGAACGGCGCGACCGCGGGCGACTTCGGCAACAGCGTGGTAACGGTGGGGGCGGAAGGCGGCCTGGTCACCGCGCGTGCCAGCTCGAACACCGCCTACAGCCCGAAGATCTTCATGGGCGGGAGGATCATCGGGCTCTACCAGGACATCCGCAGCGCCGAGGACCGCCGCTTCGAGCTGCGACGCCCGGACATGGACATCAACCTGGACTTCGACGTCCGCATGTCCGACGTCCTGAAGGCGCACTTCCTGATGGACATCAACAGCGAGAAGCAGAACGCGCAGGACTACCGCACGGCGCTGAACTTCGACCGTGGCTCGCTGCTGTTCTCGAAGCCCGGGCTCCAGATCCTGGGCTACGACAACGAGGGCGTCGGCACCTGGGACGACCCGCTCCGCCTGGTGGGGAACGTCGGCATCTACCGGCACGCCTACGGCTACCACCGCCAGGGCTTCAAGCTGAGCACCCAGCAGTGGGGCTTCGACACCGAGGCGCAGTACGCGGACAACTTCGACCCCGGCGGCACCGTGTACCCCGACTTCACGGTGCAGGAGTTCCTCGACCTGTCGCAGGCGACGCGCGACAGCCTGCGGACGATCCGGTCGGACACCTCGTTCGTCCTGGCGCCCGGCCAGGTCCCGGGCGTCTTCCGGATCAACGTCTCGGACGCCAACGAGGACATGTTCGCCTTCCGCACGCGCCGCGCCCTCGGGCACGGCCTCAGGGCCGGGCTGCTCGGGCGCTCGGACCGCGGTTTCGACCTGGGCGCGGGCCTGTTCAACCAGGTCACCGGGCCGCTCAACTTCCAGCGCTTCTTCGGGCTGTTCGAGCAGCAGTGGTACGCGGTCGGCGGCGAGCTGTCGTGGGACGGCCCGCGGGGCCTGCGCGGCTACGCGGAGTTCCTGCGCGGAGCGCGCCGCTTCACCTTCGTGCCCAACACCAACTCCTTCCAGTCGGACTTCACCGTGACCGGCGCGGACTCGACCGGCATCACCTCCTACGACGAGACCTCGCTCGGCCTGAACCTCAGCATCATCGGCCGCAGCTTCGACATGGACCGCAGCGACCGCTGGCTGGCGGGCGGCTCGTGGACCGAATCACATGGGGACATCGTGGTGCGCGCCGAGGTGGAGCGGCAGACCCACGACTACCGGATCATCCAGGACGGCCTGTCGAACGCCATGACGATGAGCCGGCTCACCTGGGACCGGAACTGGCGCCACTACCTGGCCCGCGAGGTGCGGACCTCGCTGGGCGTCGAGTTCACGAGCTTCGACTACGACCCGCGCACCCCGTGGGACTACCAGATGTGGTTCCCGAACGGGAGCTTCTGGCTCGAGCACAACGAGCACGTGGTGAGCGTGGACCGGATGGTGATGCTGGGCGGCGCCGACGTCGTGCAGGTGCGCCCCATGGTCGAGGTACCGGTGCTGGCGCGCCGCAACGGCGTGGTGCGCTGGAAGGGCACGTTCGACGCGGTGGCGCTCGACCTGCGTCCCAAGTACGCGGAGTCCATCTTCCAGCTCGGCTGCGACGTGAGGCCGGCGCTGCGCTTCGGCAGCGACAGCCGCTGGGTCAAGTACGACGATCCGTTCCTCGGGCTCCACGGCGGATACCTGAGCCACTACGCCGACCTGAACTACACGTTCGCCCCCGGCATCACGGTCGAGCTCGGCTTCGGCGTGGACCCGTGGGTGATCGACCCGCCGGTCAACCAGTACGCTCCCATCGGCCGCGACCTGTTCCTGTTCGACCGCGGCGCCAACGCCGCCACGGCGCGCACCAACTACTACGGGCTCGGGCCGAAGATCGCGGCCGCGGAGAAGGCGCTGGAGAACGAGCGGCGCTTCCAGCTCAAGGCGATCGTGCATTTCTAGGAGAAATCCATGAGGCGGATCTCCATGCTGCTGCTCGCCGCCGCGCTCGCCGCCGGCGGCTGCAGCACTCTCACCTTCATCAAGCGGCGGCTGCCGCCGCCGGCCCAGGGCCCGGCCGGCGTGACCTTCCGCTTCAACTCGCCGTCGGCCAAGATCGTCCAGCTCGCCGGCAACTGGCCTGCGAACGACTGGCTGCGCGGCCAGGCGCAGACCGGGAGCTTCCTGGTCGGCGCGATGGAGGACCCGGACGGCGACGGCATCTGGACCCGGACCGAGAAGCTCCCTTCCGGTCGCTACCAGTACAAGTTCGTCATCGACCGCGTGAACTGGAAGGAAGACCCCAACAACCCGCAGTGGACCGACGACGGCTACGGCGGCAAGAACTCCGTGATCGACGTCCGATGAGCCGGTCCCGGTGACCCGGAGAGGGCAGCCATGAGCAGCACCCTGAGGCGCACGATCCTCGCGGCCGCGACGCTGGGCATGGCGTTCGTGCTCGGCGCCTGCGACAAGAACTCCCTGAACACGCTGCTGGCGCCCAGCGGCACGCCGCCGGTGGTGCCCGGGAACGGCGCCATCACCGGCAAGCTGGAGTTCGGCACCGGGAGCTACCCGGCCACGCTCGTGCTGGTCGCCGCGGTGAAGGCCGGGGCGGCGGCCTCGCAGTTCACCTCCATCCAGGCGATCGGGAGCTTCAACCAGCCCGCGTGGAGCTTCGCGTCGGCGCCCCACCTCACCCAGCTCGCCCCGAAGGTGTGGGTGGACACGCTCTCGCTGCCCGCGGGATCGCTCGAATGGAAGTTCGGGACGAACGGCGACTGGAACGGCAACGGGGCGGATTACGCCAGCACGGATCCCGCGCGGCCGGACGGCCTGGAGAACGACCTGCAGCCGGACCCGGGGGGTGGCACCAACCTGCGCGCCACCGTGAGCGCGTCGTCCGCGGGCCTGCTGCTCTGTACCCTGGACGAGAACCCCAGCCTGGCCCACTACCGGTTCGAGAAGATCACGAGCGCGTCGCCGGCGACGTTCTCGAGCACGGTGGACGGCCGCTTCACCATCACCGGCCTCGCCCGGGGCACCTACAACGTGCTGGTGCGGCCGGCCGGCAAGCCGCCGCGCACCATCGCGAACGTGATCGTGACGACCGGGGCAGCGGACCTCGGCACCATCAGCTTCGGCGGTGGCGGGAACACCGGCGGCATCTACGGCATCGTGGCCTTCGACCCCACGACGTTCCCCGACCTGACGAGTCCGCCCTTCCCGCCGGCGATCGTGCAGCTCTACCAGGGCACCTTCCTGGTGACCTCCGACACCACGTCGCGCACCAGCCCGAGTTTCTCGTTCTCCGCCCTCGCGGCCGGCGACTACCGCGTGGTGGTGAGCAGCTACTTCTTCGTCCCTGCCGCGGTGGACCCGGTGACGGTCGGCACGGCCGTGGAGACGCTCACCACCGTCACGCTCGCCGCGGATTTCGGCAAGCTCGCGAGCCAGATCCACGTGGCCGGCGACTTCAACGGCTTCACGCTGGCCGACTCCACCAGCATGAGCCTCACCTCCCAGCTCAAGTGGGAGTACACGCCGTCGCACGCGATCGCGGCCGGCACCTACAACATGAAGTTCGTGACCGACGGCTCGTTCGACAACCCGACCGACTACGGCGGCGACGAGAGCGTGACCATCGCCGTGCCGGTGACCGACCAGCCCGTGGGGCTGGTGTCGGGCTTCGGCACGGCGCTCCACGTGCAGTTCGCGGCGGCCGGCAACTACAGGTTCACGCTGGACGAGCGGCGACAGACCTTCAGCATCGAGGCCGCGCCCGCTCCCCGGCTGAGCCAGAGGAGACGATGACCATGAAGCGCACGATCGTCTGGGCCGCGCCGCTGCTGGCCGCGGCGGTGGCGTTGAGCGGATGCGCCGGCGGCTGGCGGGGCGGCACGCCCCCGGGGAGCGCCCAGGCGCCGGGCGTCGCGGCGGGGGCCGCTCCCGCGGCGAAGGGGACAGCGGGTGCACCCGGGGCGACTCAGGCCAGTGCCGCCGGCGTGACCTTCGTGTGGAAGGGCGAGGGCGGCTCGGTCGCCCTGGCCGGCGAGTTCAACGGCTGGAACACCACCGCCGACCCGATGACGAAGCAGGCCGACGGCTCGTGGACCATCACGAAGAAGCTCGAGCCCGGGCGCTACCAGTACAAGTTCGTGGTGGACGGCTCGAACTGGAAGCCCGACCCCACGGCCACCGAAAGCGCCGACGACGGGTTCGGCGGCAAGAACTCGGTGATCGTGGTGGGCGGCGCGGCCGCTCCCGCACCGGCCCCCGCCCCCGCCGCGGGCGGCGCGGCCGTCGCCGGCGAGGGCGTGGCCTTCGCATGGAAGGGCGGCGGCAACTCGGTCGCGCTGGCCGGGGAGTTCAACGGCTGGAACACCACTGCCGACCCGATGACGAAGCAGGCCGACGGCTCGTGGACCATCACGAAGAAGCTCGAGCCCGGGCGCTACGCCTACAAGTTCGTGGTGGACGGCAACACCTGGAAGGAAGACCCGACGGCGAAGGAGTCCACGGACGACGGCTTCGGCGGCAAGAACTCCGTGATCGCGGTGGGCGGCGCGCCCGGCACGGCCGCTCCGCTTCCCGCGCCCGCCGCGACCGCCGCCACCGCACCCACGGGCAAGGGCAGGCCGCCCGCGGTGACCGCCGACGCCGTGGTGTTCACCTTCGCGGGCGGCGCGACCGCGGTGGCGCTGGCCGGCGAATTCAACGGCTGGTCCACCACCGTCGACCCGATGGCGAAGCAAGCCGACGGCACCTGGACCATCTCGAAGAAGCTGGCACCCGGCACGTACGCCTACAAGTTCGTGGTGAACGGCACGACCTGGAAGCAGGATGACGCCAATCCGGAAGCGAAGGACGACGGGTTCGGAGGCAAGAACTCGCTCGTCACCGTGAAGTAGCCGGGAGCGCCGCCCGCCGGGCGGCGCTCCGAATCTCCCCCTCCGGCGCGCCCGGTCCGCCGGCGCCGCACGGATCCCACTCGAACCTCGAGGAGTCCCCTCCATGTCGCTGACGAGTCCCTCCCTCCTCGCGCGGCGCGCCGGCCCGGTCGCGGCGCTCGGCGCGCTCGCGCTGTGCCTGGCGGCGACGGCTGCCTGGGCCACGAAGGTCACCTTCCGCTACCAGCCCGTGATCGGCGGCGTGACCACCGTGTCGGCGGCAGGCACGTTCAACGGCTGGAACGCCACCGCGAACCCGCTCAAGGACGACGACAAGGACGGCATCTGGGAAGCGACGCTCGATCTCGATCCCGGCCGCGTCGAGTACAAGTTCGTGGTGAACGGCGACCAGTGGTTCGCCGACGAGACCGCGGAGGACTTCTCCCCCGACGGCTTCGGCGGGCAGAACTCGGTGCTCGTGCTCAAGGACCAGCCGGTGACGGTGGGTCTGGGTTCCACCATCAAGAAGGCCGAGGCCGCGCCGAAGCTCGGGCTGCGCAAGGTCACGTTCAAGTTCCGCCCGACGGCGAAGCCCGACCGGGTGAGCCTGGCCGGCACGTTCAACGACTGGACCGTGGGCAAGACCGCGGTGACCGACCCGGACGGCGACGGCGAGTACACGGTCACGCTGCTGCTCCCGGTGGGCAGCTACCAGTACAAGTTCGTGGTCGGCGACAACACCTGGCTCCAGGACAAGTCCGGCCAGGATGGCGAGACCGACGACGGCTTCGGCGGCAAGAACTCGATCGTGAACGTGGACGACCGATTCCCGAAGATCGAAGTGAAGCAGGGTGACGGCGACGTCTTTACCGACGGCGTCACCCACGAGCAGGCCGCGAGCGAGGTCAACCACCTGGGCGGCGGGAAGGTGCAGTTCACCGCGCGCGCGCATGCCGGTGACGTCGAGGGTGTGGACTTCGTCCAGTTCACCGGCGCGCAGCCGAAGTTCACACCGATGCGCCGCGTGAACCACGACAGGGTCTACGACTACTTCCGCGCCGAGGTCACGCTGCCCGGCGAGGCGTCCTACGCCTTCCGCTACCGCGACGGCGGCAAGGTCTGGTACCTCACCAGCACCGGCCTCAAGCCCACCGCGGACCTGGGGCGCTTCACCTGGGACGTCACGCGCTTCCCCGCGTTCGTCACACCGGACTGGGTGAAGAACGGGGTCATCTACCAGATCTTCCCCGACCGCTTTCGCAACGGCAGCACGGCGAACGACCCGGACTTCCACGAGTGGTACTACCAGGGCAAGCACACGCCGCCCGCCGCGGGCAGGCTCAACACCGATTTCCAGGAGTACTACCACCTGGTGAAGGACTGGAACGACTTCGGCGCGCTCACGCACAACCCCTACACGCAGGACGGGCGCGACTGGATGGCGTTCTACGGCGGTGACGTCGAGGGCGTGCGCCAGGGCCTCGACTACCTCGCGGATCTCGGGGTGACGGTGATCTACTTCAACCCGATCTTCGAGGCCAAGTCCACGCACAAGTACGACTGCGCGGACTATCGGAAGATCGACCCGCACTCCGGCACCAACGACGAGTTCATCGCGTTCGTGAAGGAGGCGCGGGCGAAGGGCATCCGCATCATCCTCGACATCGTCTACAACCACTCCGGCAACTCCAACTGGGCGTTCAAGGACGCCGCGGAGAAGGGCCAGCAGAGCCCCTACTGGTCGTGGTACGAGTTCAAGAAGTGGCCGCTCCCGCCGGGCTGGCCCGACGTGGGCCAGGTGTGGAAACCGGCGGACTACTACAAATGCTGGTGGGGCTTCGGCGACCTGCCCGACCTGAACTTCGACCTCTCGCGTCCCGACCCGGCCGAGAACGCGGTGAAGGACGTCGCGCAGGCCCAGCCCAACATCGCGCTCGTCAACTACCTGCTCGACACCACCGAGTACTGGCTCAAGACCGCGGACGTGGACGGCGTGCGGCTCGACGTGCCGAACGAGGTGCCGCCGTGGTTCTGGAAGCTCTTCAACCAGCGCGTGAAGCAGGTCAAGCCCGACGCCTATGTCGTGGGTGAGCTGTGGGGCAACGCCACCGACTGGGTCAAGCCCGGCGCCTTCGACGCGGTGATGAACTACGCGTTTTTCCGCGACCCGGTCGCGCGCTTCCTGGCGATGGGCCAGGGCACGGCCGCCGAGTTCGACGCCACGCTGGCCACCGGGCGGCTCGCCTACCCGAGCCAGGCGGTCGAGGTGCAGATGAACCTCATCGACAGCCACGACACGGTGCGCTTCCTCACCCAGGTGGGTGGAAACGTGAATCGGCTGAAGCTCGCGGCGCTGTTCGCCATGACCTACGTCGGCGCCCCGCACATCTACTACGGAGACGAAGTCGGCATGGAAGGCGGCAAGGACCCCGACTGCCGCCGGCCGTTCCCGTGGGACTGGCAGAAGGACCCGAAGCGCGTCGCGCTGCACGACTACTACAGGGCGCTGATCGCGGCGCGGAAGTCGAGCGCGGCGCTGCGCACCGGCGACTTCCGCACCGTCCACGCGAGCGGGATGCTCTACGGCTACGTGAGGAGCGGCGGCGGCGAGGACTGGCTGGTGGCCCTGAACGCCGGCCGGCAGGACGCCGAGATGCCGGTGGACCTCGCGGCGTGGGGCGGCAAGGTGCGCGCGCTCGACGTGCTCTCGGGCGCGGCCGAGTCGTGGGTCGCGGGCGCGACGGTGAAGCTCCCGGCCGAGAGCGGGCGGCTCTTCAAGCTCACGAAGGCGACCGGGGCGGCGGCGAAGTAGCGCCGGCCGCAGCGATGAACGCGCTCCTGCTGTACCCCGAGTTCCCGGACACCTTCTGGAGCTTCAAGCACGCGCTGAAGTTCATCCGCAAGCGGGCCTCCCTGCCGCCGCTCGGGCTGCTGACCGTCGCCGCCATGCTGCCGGAGGAATGGGGCAAGCGGCTGGTGGACGAGAACGTCCGCCGGCTCACGCTGGAAGACCTGGCCTGGGCGGACGTCGTCTTCATCAGCGCGATGATCGCCCAGCGCGAATCGGCGAGCGCTCTGGTCGCGCGGTGCCGTGCGGCGGGCAAGACGATCGTGGCGGGCGGACCTCTGTTCACGGCCGAGCCCGAACAGTTCCCCGAGGTGGATCATCTCGTCCTGAACGAGGCCGAGCTCACGCTGCCGGCGTTCCTCCGCGACCTGCAGGATGGCGGTGCGCGGCGCCTGTACGCGTCGCCCGGGCATCCGGACCTCCGCTGCACTCCTGCGCCCTTGTGGGAGCTGGCGGACCTGCGGCGCTACGCCTCGATGAGCATCCAGTTCTCACGCGGCTGTCCGTACGATTGTGATTTCTGCAACGTCACCGCGCTGTTCGGTCATCGCCCCCGCGCCAAGACGCCGGAGCAGGTGATCGCCGAGCTGGACGGTCTCATGCGGCTGGGCTGGCGCGGTCCGGTGTTCTTCGTGGACGACAACCTCATCGGCAAGAAGCGACTCCTCAGGGAGGGGCTGCTGCCCGCGTTGATCGCCTGGCAGCGGGGCAGGCGCGGCATCCGCTTCTACACCGAGGCGTCCATCGACCTTGCCGACGATGCGGAGCTGATGCGCTCGATGGTCGAGGCCGGGTTCGACACCGTGTTCATCGGCATCGAGACGCCCGACGAAGCCGGCCTCGCGGAATGCAGCAAGCACCACAACCGGGGACGCGACCTGGCCGCCGACGTGCGGCGCATCCAGCGCGCGGGCCTGGAGGTGCAGGGCGGGTTCATCGTCGGTTTCGACAGCGACACCCCGGCGATCTTCCAGCGGCAGTTGGAGCTCATCCAGCGGAGCGGCATCGTCACCGCGATGGTCGGCCTGCTCAACGCACCGCGCGGCACCAGGCTCTATGAGCGCCTGGAGCGGGAAGGTCGGCTGCTCGGCCAGATGACGGGGGACAACGTGGATGGCACGACGAACTTCGTCCCGCGCATGAGCATGGAGACGCTGCGCGAAGGCTACCGGGACCTCCTGTCCCGCCTCTATGCGCCGGGCCCGTACTACCAGCGCGTCCGCACGTTCCTGCGCCACTATCACGGGCCGAAGATGACGTTCTCATTCGACTGGCGGAACCTGCGGACGTTCGCGCTCTCGAGCGTCCGCCTCGGGATCTTCGGTCGCGAGCGATTCCACTACTGGGGCCTGCTCCTCTGGACCTCCCTCCGTCGCCCCACGCTCCTCCGGGCGGCGGTCACGCTCGCCATCTACGGGCACCACTTCCGCAAGACCTGCGAGGCGCTGGCGGTATAGCGGGGCCGCGGGCGCGACGCCGCCCGTGCGGCGCGCCGGGCGACGAGATCGTTCCCGGGTCCGCTCGAGGACTCGCGGCGCGGCGCGCGACGCCGCCCACCGCGCCGCGGCCGGATCCTCCGGCCGCGTTGCCGACGGCATGCGCCCCGCTCACACCGCGACGGCGGCGCCGTCCAGGGCCTTCTCGGTCTGCGGGTCGAAGAAGTGGAGCTTCACGTACAGGAAGTGGAGCCGCCCCTGCTCTCCCACCCCGGGGGCGCTCTGGCCGGGCACGCGCGAGATCAGCGCCCCCACCGGCGTCTGCCAGTGGACCAGTACCTCGTTGCCGAGCGGCTCGAGCACTTCGACCGTCCCGTCCAGCGCCGCGCCCGGGCCGTCGGCGGAGAGCGCGAGGTCCTCGGGCCGCACCCCGACCGTGACCGCCCTGCCGCGCACCGGCTCGAGCCGCGCCGCCAGAGCGGCGGGTAGCGGGACCGCCACGCCGTGCGCCTCGATCCTGTCACCCGCTGGGCTCACCGTGGCGTCGAAGAAGTTGATGGGCGGGCTGCCGATGAAGCCGGCCACGAACTGGTTGGCCGGCCGCTGGTAGAGCGCGAAGGGATCGGCCACCTGCTGGAGCACGCCGCCCTTGAGCACCGCGATGCGGTCGCCCAGCGTCATCGCCTCGACCTGGTCGTGGGTCACGTAGATCATGGTGGCGCTGACCCGGCGGTGCAGGCGCTTGATCTCGGCGCGCATCTGGACGCGCAGCTTGGCGTCCAGGTTGGAGAGCGGCTCGTCGAACAGGAATACCTGCGGGTCGCGCACCATGGCGCGCCCGAGCGCCACGCGCTGGCGCTCGCCGCCCGACAGCTCGCGCGGCCGGCGCTGCAGGTAGCCCTCGAGGCCCAGGGTCTTCGCCGCGCCGCGGACCTTGCGGTCCACCTCGGGCTCCGGGAGCTTCCGCCGCTTCAGCCCGAACGCCATGTTCTCGTAGACCGTCATGTGCGGGTAGAGCGCGTAGTTCTGGAACACCATGGCGATGTCGCGGTCCTTGGGCGGCACTTCGTTCACCACCCGCGGGCCGATCTTCACCTGGCCTTCGGTGACCTCCTCGAGCCCGGCCACCATGCGCAGCACCGTGGACTTGCCGCAGCCCGACGGGCCCACCAGCACCAGGAACTCGCCGTCGCGGATCTCGAGGTTGACGTCGTCCACGGCCCGGGCGCCGCGTCCGTAGGACTTGCTGACGTGGATCAGTTCGACGGTCGGCATGGCGTGCACCCCGGGTCGGACGGCCTGATGCTCGTGGGCAAGCTAGCGAATCCGCCGCGGTGATTCAACCCGGCGCGGCGCCCCTTGTCTCCGCTCTAAGGAGCGGGGGACGCGAGCGGCGGCGAGCCTTCGGAGGCGGACGCCCGGTGGCGGGCGGGGGGCGCGCGTACCGCTGCGGTCGGTCTAGCCGGCCCGGCGTGCCTGGAGCATCGCCAGCAGGCGGCCGCGGGCATCGACCACTTCTCGAAGCCGCTCCTCGCGGGCCGAAGTGCGCACCGACAAGCGGCTCTGGTGGACGGTCAGCTTGCCGGGCAGGGTGA
>JACRPT010000103.1 GCA_016223045.1 Candidatus Eiseniibacteriota bacterium | reverse complement strand
CTGCACCGGCGGGACGCTCTACAACCGCGTCGGCGAGGGCACCAGCCTGTTCTCGGGGCTGTGGTGCGCCGCCGGCACGGGCAGCGGCCGCTGCAGCCTGCCCGCCGGCTACAGCGCGCACCCCAACGGCAAGTGGGACACGCCGGCCAGCACGGCGATCACGCCCACCACCTGGGGAACGATCAAGCAGCTCTATCGCTGACCTCGAGCGACCGTCTGTCAACGACGACCACCCTCGTCCGCGGGGGTGGTCGTCCGCTTTTCCCCTCCGCGCGCGGCGTCTATACTGCCGGCTCCTTGCCCCCGCGGGGACCCACGCCAACACCACGAGCCGGACATCATGAGCGAACCGACCCTTTCGAAGGACCCCGTCACCGCGCCGCAGCGCACGCGCATCTCGTGCCCGGGCTGCGGCCGCAACGACTACGTGAGCTGGCCCGCGGGGCAGGACACGTTCCACTGGAAGTGCTTCAACTGTCACAAGCAGTTCGAACTGCATCGCAAGCGGGCCCATTAGCCGCGCCTCGCCGCGGCCGGCCGCGCCCCGCCTGCCCGGGGGCACCATGAAGAGATCCATCTGTCTCGCGGCCCTGCTGCTCGCGTCTCCCTTGGCCGCGCGCGCCGGGACCGCGGGTTCCGACCCCAGGGCGGTGACCATCGCCGATGAGGTCATGAAGGCGCTGGGCGGCAGGGAGCGCTGGGACACCCTCGCCGGGCTGCGCTGGAGCTTCGAGGTCGCGGTCAACGACACGGTGCGCTCGAGCCGGCGCCACGCCTGGGACAGGCGGAGCGGCTGGCACCGCGTCGAAGGCATGACGCGCACGGGGGTACCCTTCGTGTTCATCCACCGGGTGGGCGGCAGCGAAGGCAAGGCATGGATGGACGGCATGCCGATCGAGGGCGACTCGCTGAAGAAGCTCCTCACGCGCGCGCAGTCGCTGTGGGTGAACGACACCTACTGGATGCTGATGCCCTACAAGCTGCGCGACCCCGGCGTGACGCTGAAGACCGCCGGCGACACGACGCTGGCCGGGAGCGCGTGCGACCGCATCGCGCTCTCGTTCGAGCGCGTGGGCGAGACGCCGGGCGATCGCTACTGGGTCTACGTGAACCGGGCGAACCATCGGGTCGAGCGCTGGGACATGGTGTTGCAGAGCGACCGGCCGCCGCCGAAGACGTACACCTGGGAAGGCTGGGAGGAGCACGGCGGATTGTGGTTCCCGACCGCGCACCGGCAGGGCAACGCCGTCGTCTACACGCGCCGGGTGGAGACGGTGGACCGGTTCCCGGCCGCGGAGTTCGAGGCTCCGTGAGCCCGGCCCGCCTGTCCCTGACCTGCGCCAGCGAGGGCGCCCGATGAGCGTCGAGCACAGGGAGCACGCCGCGAGCGGCGCCCGGATGGCGTCCGCAGCCGCGGGCCACGAACCGGCCGGGCTCGATCGTGGTGCGCCGGCGGCACGGGCGCCGCGCGTGAGCGAGTTGTTCCTCTCCCTGCAGGGCGAGGGCCCTGCGGCCGGCACGCCCGCCCACTTCGTGCGGCTGCAGGGCTGCGACGTGGGCTGCCGCTGGTGCGACACCAAGTACGCGTGGGACGCGGGCGGCGGGCGCGAGGTCTTGGCGGACGGGCTGTGGGAGGAGGCGCGCGCGCTCGGGGACGCGCCGCTGCTGGTGGTGACCGGCGGCGAGCCGCTCCAGCATCCGGACCTCGTGGTACTGCTCCGCGCCGCGCTCGGGCGCTGGCCGCGCGTCGAGGTCGAGACCAGCGGCATCCTGCCGCCGCCGCTCTCCCACCCGCATCTCGCCTGGAACGTCTCGCCCAAGCTGCCCTCGGCCACGCCGCGCTGGGCGGAGACCTGGGCGCACGCGCGCGCCTGGCTCGCCGAGCCCAACGCCACTTTCAAGATCGTGGTGGGCGACCCGCCTGACCTGGAGGACGCGCTGCGGCTCATCGGCGAGCACGCGCTGCCGCCCGCGCGCGTCCTGCTCATGCCCGAGGGCGTGACCGGCGAGGCGCTGCGCGCGCGCGCCGCGATCCTCGCCGAGGCGTGCAAGCGGCACGGCTTCCGGCTCTCCCCGCGCCTCCAGATCTGGCTGTGGGGCGCGCGGAGGGGCGTGTGATGGAGCGCGCGGTGGTGCTGCTCTCGGGCGGGCTCGACTCCGCCACCTGCCTGGCCTGGGCGCGCGCGCAGGGCTTCGCCTGCCACACGCTGGCGGTGGACTACGGCCAGCGCCATCGCGTCGAGCTGGAGGCGGCGCGCCGCGTCGCGCGCGCGCTCGGCGCGCTCGAGCACCGCGAAGTGGCGGTGGACCTCCGCGCCTTCGGCGGCTCGGCGCTCACCGCCGCGATCGCGGTGCCGAAGGACCGCGCTGCGTCCGAGATGGGACGCGGCATCCCGGCCACCTACGTGCCGGCGCGCAACACCGTGCTGCTCGCGCTGGCGCTGGCCTGGGCCGAGACGCTCGGCGCCACCGAGATCGTGGCGGGCATGAACGCGGTGGACTTCTCGGGCTACCCCGACTGCCGGCCCGAGTTCGTGCGCGCGTTCGAATCGCTGGCGCGGCTCGCCACCCGCGCCGGGGCCGAGGGCGCCGAGCTGCGCGTGCACGCGCCGCTCATGCAGCTCGACAAGGCCGGTATCATCCGGCTCGGCGCCGCGCTCGGCGCGGACTACTCGCTCACGCACTCGTGCTACGACCCGGACGAGGGCGGCGGCGCGTGCGGGCGCTGCGACGCGTGCGTGCTGCGCGCGCAGGGCTTCCGCGAAGCCGGGATCCCCGACCCCACGCGCTACGCCGCGGGCGTGACGCCGGCGGGGAGCCGCTGACCATGCGGGTCGAGCTCGCGCGCGCGTTCAGCTTCGAAGCCGCCCACCGGCTGCCGATGGTGCCGCCCGGCCACAAGTGCGCGCGCCTGCACGGGCACTCGTTCAGGATCGAGGTCACGGTGGCCGGCGAAGTGGACGAGAACACCGGGTGGCTGGTGGACTACGGCGACATCAGGGCGGCGGTCGAGCCGGTCCTCGCGGGCGAGCTCGACCACCGCACCTTGAACGACGTCCCCGGGCTCGAGAACCCGACCTCGGAGGTGCTGTGCGGCTGGCTGTGGCGCCGCCTGCAGCCGAAGCTGCCGGGACTCGCGGCCATCACGGTGCACGAGACTTGCACCTCGCGCTGCACCTACCGGGGCGACTGAGACATCGGACCGCCCGCCGGCCTGGCGCCGCGGGCGAGAACGCAGAGGAGCGGCAAGGCATGGACAGCAGGGTGTTCGTCATGGGAGCGACCGGTTACCTGGGCAGCGCCATCGCGGCGAGCGCGGCCCGCGCCGGTCACGAGGTGTTCGGGCTGACGCGCGACCCCGCGCGTGCCACGACACTGGCCGCGCTCGGCGTGACCCCGGTGGTGGGCGACCTGCGTGAGCCCGAGACGTTCGCGGCGGTGATCCAGAACTGCGACATCGCGGTGCACGCCGCCTACGACCCGGACGACAACGCCGCGCGCGACCAGCTCGCGCTCGAGGCGCTGCGTCACGCGTCGCAGGACGGCCGCGTGCGGCGCGTGCTCTACACCAGCGGGGTGTGGGTGTACGGCGACACCGGCGGCCGCGTGGTGGACGAGACCACGCCGCTCCACCCGATCCAGCTCGTGAAGTGGCGGGCCGCGCACGAGGAGGTGGCGCTCGACCTCGCCGCCCACGAGGTCGAGGTCACGATCTTCCGCCCGGGGATCGCCTACGGCGAGTCGCGCGGCATCGTCGGCGCGATGTTCGACATGGCGCGCGACCGCGGCCACGTGGTGTGGCCGGGCGACGGTGTTCAGCGCTGGTGCCTGGTGCACCGTGACGACATCGCCGAGGCCTACCGGCTGGCGATCGAGCGCCCGGTGCGGCCGCGACCGCAGGCCGCGGAGCCCGTCCCGGGGGAGCGCTACGTGCTGGTGGACGGCTCGAACCACACCGCGCGCGAGGTGGCCGAGGCGGTGGCGCGCGCGACCGGCGTGCCGGCGCGCGCGTGGGAGCGCGAGGACGTGCTGCGCCAGCTCGGCGCCTTCGGCCAGGCGCTGATGACCAGCCAGCGCGCCGACGCCGCGAAGGCGCGCCGCGAGCTGGACTGGGCGCCGCGCCACACTTCGTTCGTGGCCGAGGCCCAGGATCTCCACCGCGAGTGGCAGACCTCGCAGGACGCGCCGGTGGCGTAGGGGACGCGCCGCGGGGAGATGGCGGCACTGAAGGCGCAGAGCCGAGACGCCGGACCACGGTTCGCATCCCCGAGGCCCGCCTGGGATGCTCCCGCGGCGGGCGCCCCTGGGCCCGCACAGGAAACCCGGGCGAGATCGTGCGGAAGTGGGTGCTTCTTGATTGACTGGTGAGCCGATCCTGAGAGGCAGCGTGCGCAGGCGATTGCTGAGACTGAGGCAGGCACAGGCCAGGCAAGAGGCCCGGGGCGGAGTAGAGGGCTGTGGCGTGGCCAGGGGTTGCGCCACAAGGTTCGCCCTGCGGCGCCGGTGGCTGGTGCGGATTCTGGGGTTGCTCCTGCTGTCGGTGGCCTGGGGCAGCACTGCGCTGGCAGCCTGGCCGCACGAGGCATCGGTGAATCTTCCCATCTGCACGGCGCCATTCCGACAGTGGAGGCCAGCGATCGTGTCGGACGGGGCGGGTGGGACGTTGATCGCCTGGCCGGACTGTCGCCCCTGGGGCTGCGGTTTCGACACGATCTACATGCAGCACGTGCTGGCATCGGGTGTGCAGGACTCGACGTGGATTCTGGATGGGGTGATGGCATCGCCAGCCGCCGGGAGGCAGAACCATCCGCTGATGGTGTCGGACGGGGCCGGTGGGACGATCGTCGCGTGGGATGACAATGGCTCCGGGGAGTTCGACATCTACGTCCAGCATGTGCTCGCGTCGGGGAAGATCGACCCCGGATGGGATCCCGGGTGGGATCGTGGAGTCCCCCTGAGCATCGCAAGTGGCGACCAATACTACGCGGATCTCGTTTCGGACGGCCTTGGTGGGGCGATCGCAGCCTGGCACGACGAACGCAACGGCATCAATGACGTCAACATCTACGCCAACCACGTACTGGCTTCCGGTGTGCTGCACCCGGCCTGGCCTGAGAACGGGCTGGCGCTCAGCGCCGCGCCGAGGAACCAGGTGCTCCCGAAGATCGCCTCGGATGGCGCAGGCGGTGCGATTGCGGTGTGGCTGGACAGCCGCGGCGATACGACCGGCGGCATCTACGCTCAGCACGTGTCATTTGATGGCCAGATCGACCCGAACTGGCCGGTGGACGGTGCGCCGGTGTGCGCGATCGGGAACCCGGGCTATCAGCAGTGCATCCCCGATGGCAACGGTGGGGCGATCGTCGCGTGGGAAGACCGGCGCAGCTTGAACAGCGATGTCTACGCCCAGCACATCACTGCGGCCGGGCTCGTCGCGCCGGGGTGGCCCACCGGTGGTCTCGGACTCAGCACGAACGTCTATCCCCAGATGACCCCGGTCCTGGTGTCGGACGGTGCCGGGGGCGCGATCGTCGCGTGGAGCGACGGTCGCAGAAGCAATCGCTGGGACATCTACGCCCAGCATGTGACGGGCGGCGGCGTCATCTCGTGGCAGGCCGATGGGGCCCCGGTCTCGACCTATGCGCCGAGCAGCAAGGGGTCGCCGACCATCGTGTCGGACGGCAACGGAGGAGCGGTCATCTCATGGGTTGACGACCGGAACGGCAGCAGCGACATCTACGCGCAGCACCTGCTGGCCGCGGGGACGCCCGATCCGGTCTGGCCGGCGGGCGGCGCTCCGGTGAGCTACCGTCACGTCCGTCAAGGGCTTTTTTCATGCGGGCACCTCTGCGGCTGCGAGCATCGGCACGAAGGGCTTGCGGTGCTTGGCGACGCTGTAGACCGCGAGCAGCAGCTTCCGCATACACGCGACCAGGGCCACCTTGG
>JACRPT010000106.1 GCA_016223045.1 Candidatus Eiseniibacteriota bacterium | reverse complement strand
CGCGCCGGGCGGCGCCGCGACGGATGCCGCCGGCCACGCGCGCGGGCCCGGCGCCGGACCGGCCGCCGAGATCCGCGGGGCGGAGACGGCCGCGGCCGCAGCCGGCCACGCCGGCGCCGGAGCGGCGAGCTCGGCGGCGGCCGCCGCCGGCGCCGTCTTCGACCGGCCCTCGATGATGGAGTTCCTGAAGAACAACCGCGGCGCGGTGTTCATGCAGGTCGGCTTCTCGCTCTACGCGATGTACGAAGCGCTCAAGTCGCAGGCCGAGGGGGACCAGGAGGCGGTCTGGGACGAGGCCAAGACCCAGGCCTGGGAGGGAGTGCTCTACACCGGCATGCCGCTGGCGCTGGAGTACGCCGCCTGGGCGGTCGCGGCCCCGGTCGCCAGCTGGGGAGCATGTCTGCTCGGGCTCGAGGACCTGGGCCTCGGCGGCTACGCCGCGTACCAGCACTGGCGGCTGAGCGGCATCTGGGTCGAGCCGCGCATTACCCCGCGCCTCGCGGGCGTGCTGCCCGACGGCTCGCGCCTCGAGGCGCCCGACGTCATCACCACGCTCGGCGTGCCCCGCGACGATGCGGACTTCGCGGCGCCGCGCAGATACGTGGACGGCGTGTTCGGGAACGGCACGATGCGCGTGCGCCACGAGGAGAACGGCACCATCGTGGTCGAGAAGATCGACCCTGCCGTGGCCGCCGTCGAACGCGAGCAGGCGGTCCTGCGCGCCAACGGCGCGACGCGCTTCATGGCGCTCTCGGAGCTGCCGCCGAACCCCGTCCTGCAGACCTGGAGCTACACGCCGGGCCAGCTGGTCGCCGAGCAGCGGCTCAACAGGGCGTTCGACCTGCTGCGCCGCGAGTACCGCGCCGAGCACCCCGGGCTCCGTCCGGTGAGCGCGCTGCTCGACCTGCGCAAGATGGGCGATCCGTATCACCTCGATTTCGATCTCGCCTTCGAGCGCCCGGTGGACCCGAACGAGCTGCTCTACTACCTCAAGCGCTACCGCGCGGCCGTGACGCAGAGCGGCGTCGAGTTCAATGACGCCACCTCGATCTTCCGCCAGGCGCCGAACGGCTACCAGCTCGAGGTCGAGCTGGGCGACGCGGTGACGCGCAAGTTCCTCGAGGAGATGGGAAAGCGCGCGGCCGAGGCCGACGCCGCCCGCCGGGCCTACGACGAGGCCGGACCGCTCGCGCTCCAGGCCCAGCTCGACGCCGGCCAGACGCTCCACATCGACGGCCGCGACCTGACGCGCGAGGAGGTCCAGCAGCGGATCGCGGCGATGACGGCCGAGGGGCTCCGCCGCGCGCGGGCGGCGAACCCGATCTGGCTCGCCTGGCTCAGGAAGCACTGGGGCCTGGACTCGCTCGAGATCCCCGACCTGCGCAACACCCAGTGCAGCATCTCCTCGTTCACCGCCGTCCCCAACGCGGAGCTGGGCGAGGGCTCCTTCCGGCTGGTGCTCAAGTACCAGCTCAACAAGAAGCCCGAGGGCGGGATCCAGTTCTACACCATCGAGCAGGGGCGCGAAGGAGAGCCGCACTATGACATGGGGCTGATCGGCGATCCCGAGAAGGACAAGGACCTGTCCGCACCGGGGGCGAGGACCTTCGTGACCGGCGCCGGGGCCGACATCCACGAGGGCACGGACCGGACGTTCTCGATCCTCATCGCCACCTCGGACTACGATCCGGTGACCAGGCAGCGGCACGACCGCACGCTCGCGCAGTCCGCCCCCATCACCCTGAAGGGCGAGCGCAAGAAGTGGATGTTCGAGAAGCTGGTGCAGACCGGCGGGGTCAGGAGCTATCACAAGAACGTCTACGGCGACTCCGTGTGGTTCGATGTCGCGATCGAGGGCAGCCGGCTCACGCTCACCGGCCACTCGAACGGGGACCAGGGCTCCTGGGACGAAAGCGTCATGCAGGTCGGACCGCTGCCGATGCTGCTGGAGAACTTCAAGCAGGCGGGATTCTGGGTGGTCAGCCAGCGCTCGCGGCATCCCTACTTCATCGAATGGCGCGGCAAGATGGAGGAGCACTCCGCGCCCAGCTTCCTGATGGACTTCGGCGACGACACGAGTGGATGGAGAGAGGGGCCGAAGAGCAAGCCGGGCGACAGCACTCTCGTCATCGTCCCGGCCGGCCTCCGCGAGAGTGCGCAGCGAGAGCTCGGCCTCACCGAGCCGCCGCCGTTCACGGGCGAGGACGGCCGCCAGTACACCGGCGCCTATGCCGCCAGCCTGTCGGAGCGCTACACCTTCCCGCGGCGCCTGCGCGCGATCGCGAACGTCCGGCTCAACGGGCCCGGGCAGGGCGGCGGGTTCAGGTATGCCCGCTTCGAGTGGACCTGGCGGCTCGCGAATCCCGGGGAGATCCTGCCGACCGACTCACCGCTCTCGATGACGCGGCCGGGGACCACCTCGGCCGGCGCGACGCCGACCTCCGGCGCCGGGGCCGGGAACCCGTGGGGCGCTTCGCTCGAGACCGCGACCGCGGCGACCGGCCCGTGGGGCGCCTCGCTCGCGACGGCGCAGGGGGGAGCGGGTGGCGCGGGCGCGGCCGGCGCCGCCGCCGGCGCGGGAGGGCCGCAGGCCTCGCTCTCGCCCGCGCCCCCGTCAGAGCCGACGCCCGAGCAGATGCTGGCCTCGCCCGCGCCCTGGCTCTACCCGGCCGTCCAGGCGGCGATGGACGAATGGCTGCGCTCGGCCAGGCCGCCGATCGCCGATGGCACGCCGTGGCGCTACACCGAGTGGGGCGTGATGGAGAACAGGGTCGGCGTGACGGCGCTCCACCCCGACAACCAGGGCATGACGCGGCACCAGTGGCTGTGGGAGCGCTGCCGGCGGCTCACCTCTTCCGATCACTGCACGCTCGGCGAGTTCGTGCGGCTGCGCCTGACCGGCGCTCCGCTCGACGGCTGCCGCGGCAAGGGACCCGCGGCCCGGCCGGCGCCGTCGGCCGCTTCGTCCGCGCCACCGGCTCCCCCGGGCCGCCCGCTCGCGAGCGGCGACGCGGCGCCGGCGTTCGAGGCGCACACGCTCGACGGCAAGCAGACGATCCGGCTCGAGGACCTGCGGGGGAAGACCGTGCTGCTGAGCCTGTGGAATCCCACGTCCCCGGCGGATCGCGGCCACTACGGGCTGATCTCCGGCCTGTTCGCGCGCTATAGCCAGATCGCGGTCCTCAGCACGGCGCCCGGCTACGAGAACGACCTCAAGCGGGTGCACGCGTTCGTGGACACCCTGCGCACGCGGGTGCACGAGCTGGTCCCCGACCCGAAAGCGCTGGCGCCCTACCTGAACGGGGTCATCGGGACACCGACCACCTTCGTGATCGACGAGAAGGGCGTGGTGCGCGGCGTCTACACGGGCTCGCTGTTGGGCCGATGGACGACCAACGAGGAGATCGGGCGCGTGGCCGGGGTGCTGCGGGACAGGTAGCGCCGCTCTCGGAGCCGCCGCGCCCCCTGCATCCCGCAGCCATCTCGCATTCCCGCGAAGCGGGTCGTGGAAGGCCGGGCTACAGCGGGAAGGCGCCCTCGACCTTGCGGCCCTCGCCCATCGCCACCGCGTGGCGCATCTGCTCCTGCAGGTGGCGGGGCATCTCCCGGTACACGTCGGTGAACATGCTCTCGATGGGTGGCGGCGGCAGGGCCTCGGCCTCCTGGACGGCCGCGCCGATCTCGTCGTTGATCTCCTGCGTCCAGCGCTCCTCGTCGCCTGCGCCGAGCGCGCCGACGCCCGTGAGATGGGTGCGCAGCCGGCGCTGCGGGTCCTGGCGCTCCCAGTCGCTCACCAGCGCGGGGTCGCGGTAGCGGGTGGGGTCGTCGCTCGACGAGTGCCCGCCCATGCGGAACGTCACGCATTCCACCAGCGTGGGACCGCCGCCCGAGCTGGCGCGCCCGACCGCCTCGCGCACCGCGGCGATCACCGCGAACAGGTCGTTGCCGTCCACGCGCGCGCCGGGGAAGCCGTAGGCCGCCGCCTTCGCCGCGATGCTCTCGGCGGCGGTCTGCATCGCCAGCGGCACCGAGATCGCCCACTGGTTGTTCTGGCAGATGAACACGACGGGCAGCCGGAACACGCCGGCGAAGTTCGCGGCCGCGTGGAAGTCGGCCGACGAGGAGGCGCCGTCGCCCATGAAGCCCGCGCACACCACATCGTCCTTCCGGATCTTCGCGGCCCACGCCGCGCCCATCGCGTGGACCAGCTGGGTGCCGATCACCGACGACCACGACACGGTGCGCACCCCGCGGTCGCTGAAGTGGCAGGGCATCTGGCGGCCCAGCAGCAGGTCGCCGCTGTTGCCGATGAGCTGGCAGACCATCTCCCGGACGGTGGTGCCGCGCCACAGTGAGACACCCATCTCGCGCAGCGCCGGGAACACCCAGTCGCCTTCGCGCAGCGCGTAGGCCGAGCCGGTGATCGCGGCCTCCTGCCCGGTGGCGGTGCCGTAGAAGCCCACGCGTCCCTGGCGCTGCAGCGAGAGCATGCGCTGGTCGAGCACGCGCATCCGGACGATGTGGCGGTAGAGGCGCCGCAGGTCCTCGCGCGGGATCTCCGGCGCGGGGCCCACCAGCCGGCCTTCGGGATCCAGCACGCGCTGGAGCGGTGCGGTCATGGCGTGGTTCCTTCCGCGGATCCGTGGTGACGGGTCATGGCAGGTTCGGGCCGCTGCGGCCGTCGCGGCGGTCGCGGGTCACGGGCGGGCCGCCGCGGGCGCCACGGCGCCGGCCGGCGCCGGGGTCATGCCGAGCCGCCAGAGCAGGAAGTGCATCTCGTCCGCCCCGTCCTCGATCTGCTTGCTGACGGGCTTGCCGCCGGCGTGGCCCGACTTGGTGTCGTAGTGGAGCAGGATGGGGCGGTCGGAGCCGGTCGAGGCCTGGAGCAGCGCCGTCATCTTGCGCGCGTGGAGCGGGTCCACGCGCGTGTCGGAGTCGCCCGAGACCAGCAGCACCGCCGGGTACTTCACGCCCTTCTTCACGTGCTGGTACGGCGAGTAGGCGTGGAGCCACCGGAACTGCGCCGAGTCCTCCGACGAGCCGTACTCCGGCACCCAGAAGCGCGCGACCAGGAAACGGTGATAGCGCAGCATGTCGAGCAGCGGCACCGCGCAGATCGCGGCGCTGAACAGCTCGGGCCGCTGGGTGATCGCCGCGCCCACCAGCAGGCCGCCGTTGCTGCCGCCCTCGATCGCGAGCCGGCCCGGGCGGGTGTAGCGGTTCGCCACCAGCCACCCGGCCGCGGCGATGAAGTCGTCGAACACGTTCTGCTTGTTGCCGAGCATCCCGGCGCGGTGCCAGGCCTCGCCGAACTCGGAGCCGCCGCGCAGGTTGGGCTGCGCGTACACGCCTCCGTTCTCCACCCACAGCGCCGCGTCCGCGCTGAAGTTCGGCGTCATGTTGACGGTGAAGCCGCCGTAGCCGGTGAGCAGCGTCGGGTTCGAGCCATCGAGCTTCAGGCCCTTGCGGTGGACCAGGAACATGGGCACGCGGGTGCCGTCCTTCGAGGTGTACCAGACCTGGCTGGTCTCGAAGCGGTCGCTCTCGACCGGGGCCTGCGAGCGCCACCACACCGTGCGCTCCCCGGTGGCCACGTCATAGCGGAAGATGGTCGCCGGCACGACGAACGAGCTGAAGCTGAAGAACGCTTCGCTCGAGCCCCAGCGCCCGTTCATGGCGCCCACCGTGCCGAGGGTGGGGAAGGCGATGGCGCCGAGCGGGCGACCGTCGGCATCCAGCACGCGCACCTTCGACACGACGTTCTCGAGCTCGTTCACGAACAGCCTGCCGCCGGCGAGCGAGAGGCCCTCGATGACGTTCGCGCCCTCGGGCACGATTTCGCGCCAGTGCTCGCGGGCCGGGTCGCGGAGGTCCGCGCGCAGGACGCGGCCCTTCGGCGCCTGCCAGTTCGTGTGCATGTAGAGCTGGTCGCCGGCGACCGCGCCGAAGAAGAACCCCTCGAGATCCTTCGCGACCGGGGCCGGCGGTCCGCCGCGCGCGAGGTCCATCACCCACAGCTCGCTGCGCTCCGCGGCCGAGCCGTAGAGCACGGAGACCAGGAGGTGCTTCCCCTCCTCGGAGAGCTCGATGGTGATGATCTTCTCGGGCCCGTACCCCTCGCCGAACAGGAGCCGGTCGGCGGTCGAGTCCGTTCCCATCGCGTGCTCGTAGACGCGCGAGCCGGCAGGCGTGAACCTCGAGTAGAAGAACCCGCTGCGGTCCGGCTTGATGGCGACGCCGAAGTAGCGCGCGGGCGGCAGCCGGTCGGCCAGCTCCCGGCGCGAGTCCACGTCGAGGAAGCTCACGGCCACCTCGTCGGCACCGCCCTGGCGCGTGCCGATGGCGAGGAGCGTGCCGTCGGAGCAGACGTCGACGATGGAGACCGACGTGGTGTGGTCGGCGCTCAGCGGGTGCGGGTCCACCAGCACTTCGTCCTGGCCCGCGGGGCCGCGGCGCAGGTAGATCACGCGCTGCTCCTGGTCGGCGCGCCGCTTCGAGAAGAAATAACGCCCGCCGCGCTCGAGCGGGATCCCCGTCACGTCCACCTTGAGCAGCCGCTCGAGGCGGGCCTTCAACGCCTCGCGGCCGGGCACGCGGGCCATGAGCGTCTCACGGTAGCGGTTCTGCGCCTCGATCCACGCGCGGGTCCCGGGGCTCTGCTTGTCCTCGAGCCAGCGGTAGGCGTCCGCGATCACCACGCCGTGGAGCGTGTCCCGCACCACCTCGACGCGGGTCGGGGGCGGCGCGGGTCCCGCCGGGGCGGCGTGCGGCGCCGGAGCGAGCAGGGACGCGAAGAGCGCGGCCAGCGCCGGGAGCAGGGCGGGGAAGGCGCACTTCGCATTCTTCGGGCGGTGGCGCTGCGGTGCGTGCATGGCAGGGGTCCCTTTCAGCCGATGTCGGATTCGGAGAGCCAGGTCTCGGGGTGCTCCAGCCGCTCGATGACGGCGTAGAGGAAGTCGGCGCCCACGGCGCCGTCGACCTGCGGGTGGTGGAGGATCGGCGTGGCGAGCACGCCGCAGTGCGCGCCGGTGCTGGTCACGGTGAAGGTGGCGCCCTGGATCTCCCGCAGCTCGAGCCTGTGCGCGCGCGCCGCCTCGGAGAGCCGCTGGATCTCCCGGGCGAGCCCGAACAGCGTGAGCCGGCCGGCGTCGTGGATGACCGGCACCGTGAGTCCCTCGGCCGTGGCCGTGGCGATGCCGAGGTGAAGGGAACGCTTGAGCACGATCTCCTGGCGCTCGTCGTCGAGCGAGGCGTTGAGCAGCGGGAAGTCGCGCAGCGGCTGGATCAGCGCCTTCACGACCCAGGCGAGGTAGGTGAGCCTCACGCCCTCCGTCCCCGCGCGCGCGAGGAGCTGCGCGCGCTGCGCGACCACCACGGACATGTCGCACTCGGCGACGAAGGTGAAGTGCGCCGCGGTCCGCACCGAGCGGCTCATGTGTTCGGCGATCTTGCGGCGCAGGCCACGGAGCGGCACCCGCTCCTCGTCGCCGGCCGGCGCGGGCGCCGCACCGCGCGCGGGCGTCCCGGACGCCGCCGCATCGTCGGATCGGGCGACGGCCGCGGGCGCCGGGCCCGCGCCCGCCGCGGCGGTCCGCTCCACGTCCCCGGCGGTGATGCGCCCGCCGGGGCCGCTGCCGGCCACGCGCTCCAAGTCCACGCCGAGCTGTTTCGCGAGCTGGCGCACCGCGGGCACCGCCTGCACGCGCGACGCGGCGGCGGGCGCGGCGGGCGCGGCGGCGGCCGAGGGCGGGGCGCCCGCAGGCGCCGCGGGGGGCGCCGCGAGCGTGGCGGGTGTGGAGGCTGCGGCCTGCGCCGCGGGCGGGGATGCCGGTGCGGGCGCGGCGCCGGCCGCCTCGCCCACGAGCGCGATGGTCACGATCACGCTCCCCACCGGCACCATCTGGCCCTCCTCGGCGAGCAGCGCGGCGATGGTCCCGGTGCGCGGCGCGGGGATCTCGACGCTCGCCTTGTCGGTCATCACCTCGACCAGCGGCTGGTCCTCGCGCACGCGGTCACCCGGCTTCACCAGCCAGCGCACGATCTCGCCTTCGGCGATCCCCTCGCCGATGTCGGGCAGCTTCACTTCGTAGGGCATCGCGTCCTCAGTAGCTCATGACGTGCTCGACGGCGCGCAGGACGCGCGGGGGATCGGGCAGGTAGGAGTGCTCGAGCGTGTAGGGAAAGGGGGTGTCGTAGCCGGTCACGCGCAGCACCGGCGCCTGCAGGTCGGTGAGCGCCTGCTCGGCGATCAGCGCGGCCAGCTCGGCGCCGTAGCCGCAGGTGCGCGGCGCCTCGTGGAGGATGACGACGCGCCCGCACTTGCGCACGCTCGCCAGCAGCGCCGCGGAGTCGAGCGGCAGCAGCGTCCTCAGGTCCAGCACCTCGACCGACCAGCCCCGCTGCTCCGCCGCGCCCGCGGCCTCGAGCGCCACCGGCACCATCGCGCCGTAGCAGATCACCGCGCAGTCCGTGCCCTCGCGCGCCACGCGCGCCTTCGCCAGCGGCACGGCGGTGCGGCCCTCGGGCACTTCCTCCTTGATGGTGCGGTAGAGCCGCTTGGGCTCGAGGAAGATCACCGGGTCCTCGCCGGCGAGCGCCGACAGCAGCAGGCCCTTCGCGTCCGCGGGCGTGGAGGGGATCACCACCGTGAGTCCGGCGGTGTGGCAGAAGTAGGCCTCGGGGCTCTGCGAGTGGTAGAGACCGCCCCGGATGCCCCCGCCGTACGGCGCGCGCACCACGACCGGGCAGGAGTACTGGCCCGCCGAGCGCCAGCGCAGCTTCGCCAGTTCGGAGACGATCTGGTCGAACGCCGGGTAGACGAAGTCCACGAACTGGATCTCGGCCACCGGCCTGAGGCCGTAGAGCGCCATGCCGATCGCGCCGCCCACGATGCCGTTCTCGGCGAGCGGCGTGTCGCTGACGCGCTCCGCGCCGAACTCGGCCTGCAGCCCCTCGGTGACGCGGAACACCCCGCCGTTCTTCCCCACGTCCTCGCCCAGTACGACCACACGCGGGTCCTCGCGCAGGGCGACACGCAGCGCGTCCTGGATGGCCTGCACCATGGTCATCTGCGGCATGGCGATCTCCCGCTGTCGGATGGAGGGACGCGGCAGGTTAGCCGAAGCGCCGCGGACCCGGCAAACCGCGCGGGCCGGACGTGGCTCGCCGCCGACCGCGTCTGCCGCGAAGGGACGGCGGGGACGTCCCCCGCCGGCCGCGGGCCCGCGGGCGACCCTGCCGACGGGCGGAGGGTCCGGATTTAGCTTGACCGAAGAAGCGCTTTAGCCGAGGCTAACGCACGCCATGTCCCCGCTCACGCGCTCGCGCCAGGACTACCTCAAGGCGCTCTACGCGCTCGCGCCCGCCGGTGAGGCGGTGCCGACCTCGCGGCTGGCCGCGCGGCTCGGGGTCTCGGCGCCCTCGGTCACCAACATGCTCGGGCGGCTCGCCGAGGAGCGGCTGGTCTCGCACGCGCCGCGCGCCGGGGCGCGGCTGACGCCGCTCGGGCGCCGCGCGGCGCTCGGCATGGTGCGGCGCCACCGCATCCTCGAGACCTTCCTGGTGAAGGTGCTGGGTCTCGACTGGACCGAGGTGCACGACGACGCCGAGGTGCTCGAGCACCACATCAGCGACCGCGCGCTCGCGGCCATCGACCGGCTGATGGGCCACCCGGACGAGGACCCGCACGGGCACCTCATCCCCGACGCGAAGGGCCGCCTGGCGCGCCGCGCGCTCACGCCGCTCGCCGCGCTGCCGCGCGGCGCGCGCGCCACGGTGCGCGAGATCCGCGACGCCGACGGCCGGCGCATGGCGCGCTGGAAGGAGGTGGGCCTGGTCCCGGGCGCCGAGGTGCGGGTGCGCGAGGTGCGCGCGCTCGACGACGTCTTCGAGCTCGAGGTGGCGGGGCGGCGCGTGGTGACCGGCAGCGAGGGGCTGGACGGCGTGCTGGTCCAGCCCGCGCGCGTGGAGAGTCATGGCGCCCGGAGCTGAGATCCGCTCGCTGCCGGAGGTGCACGGCTCGGTCGCCGTGCCGGCGAACGGGAACTGGCTGCGCCGCCTGTTCGCGTTCGCCGGGCCCGCGTATCTGGTGAGCGTGGGCTACATGGACCCGGGCAACTGGGCCACCGACCTCGCCGGCGGCGCGCGCTTCGGCTACCGGCTGGTCTGGGTGCTGCTCATGAGCAACCTCATGGCGGTGCTGCTGCAGACCCTGGCGGCGCGCCTCGGGGTGGTGACCGGCAAGGACCTCGCGCAGGCCTGTCGCGACTTCTACCCGCGCCCGCTGGTGATCCCGCTGTGGGCGCTGTGCGAGGTGGCGATCGTGGCCTGCGACCTCGCCGAGGTGCTGGGCGCGGCGATCGGCCTCAAGCTCCTGTTCGGCATCCCGCTGCTGTGGGGCGTGACCATCACCGCGCTGGACGTGCTGATCCTGCTCGGCCTCTCGCGCCTCGGCATGCGGCGCATGGAGGCGTTCATCATCATGCTGGTCGCCACCATCGGCGCGTGCTTCGCGATGGAGATGGTGCTGTCGAGGCCCGGGCTCGGCGACCTCCTGCGCGGCTTCCTGCCGCGCGGCGATGACGGCCGCCCGAGCCTGCTCGCGCGCGACCCGGCCGGCGGCTGGTCGGTGCTGGGGCTCCGGCACGATTCCCTCTACATCGCGATGGGCATCCTCGGCGCCACCGTGATGCCGCACAACCTCTACCTCCACAGCGCGCTGGTGCAGACCCGGCGCGTGGGGGAGACGGTCGCGGGCAAGCGCGAGGCCGCGCGCATGAACCTGGTGGACTCCACGGTGGCGCTGAACGCGGCGTTCTTCGTGAACGCCGCGATCCTGGTGCTGGCGGCCGCCGCGTTCCACTCCAGCGGGCACCAGGACGTGGCGCGGCTCGAGGACGCGCACCGGCTGCTCGCGCCGCTGCTCGGGAGCGGGCTCGCCGCGGCGCTGTTCGCGATCGCCCTGCTGTGCTCCGGGCAGGCGAGCACGATCACCGGGACGCTGGCGGGGCAGATCGTGATGGAAGGCTTCCTGCGCATCCGTATCCGCCCGTGGCTGCGCCGGCTCATCAGCCGCGGACTCGCCATCGTGCCCGCCGTGCTGGTCATCGGGCTGCGGGGCGCGGGGGCGGTGGACGAGCTGCTGGTGCTCTCGCAGGTGGTGCTGAGCCTGCAGCTCGCGTTCGCGGTGGTGCCGCTGGTCGTCTTCACCAGCGACCGCCGCCGCATGGGCGAGTTCGTCAACCCGCCGTGGGTGGTCGCCGCCGCCGTGCTGGTGACCGCGCTCATCGTCGGGCTCAACGCGAACCTGGTGGCGCAGGAGGCGGGACGGTGGTTCGCCGCCGCGCCGGGCGCCTGGTGGCTGCGGGCGCTCGTGCTGCCGCCGGTCGCCGCGCTGGCGCTCCTGCTCGGCTACCTGGCGCTCTCCCCGCTGCTCCAGCGCGTGCTGCCGGCGCTGGTGCGCCACGCGCCCGAGATGGCGCCCGCGCCGCGCCCCGGCGAGGTCCCGGCGCACGCCGCGCGCCGCGTCATCGCGGCGACCGGCCCGCGCCGCGTCGCGCTCGCGCTCGAGCTGGGGCAGGCCGACCGCGCGGTCATCGAGCACGTGCGCGCGCTGCCGCTGCCGGCCGAGGCGCAGCTCGTGCTGCTCCACGTCGCCGAGAGCGCCGCCAGCCGCTTCCTCGGTCCCGAGTCGCTCGACGAGGAGAGCCGCGAGGACGAGGCCACGCTCGAGTCGCTGGCCCAGGAGTTCCGCGCGCTCGGCCTCGGCACGACCGTGATGCTCGGCCACGGCGAGGTCAAGAAGGAGCTCGCGCGCATGGTCGAAGTGGCGGAGATCGAGCTGCTCATCACCGGCTCGCACGGCCACCGCCTGCTCGGCGACCTGCTCCACGGCGCGACCACTTCGGGGCTGCGCCACCTGGTGCGCTGCCCGGTGCTCACCATCCGCTCGAGCGGCACCCGCTGAGCGTTCCGGTGCGCGGCCGGCGGACCGCGCGGGATTTGTGGCCCCACGGCCCGGAGCCTAAATCATTTCGCGTGATTCGGAGAAGTCGATATCAAGCTGCATGAGCATACTCCTGGGACTGCGTGAAGCGGGCCTCCAGCCAGCGCAGCGCGGCGGCCAGCAGCTCGTCGATCGTGCGGCAGCGGTGGTTGCGGGT
>JACRPT010000101.1 GCA_016223045.1 Candidatus Eiseniibacteriota bacterium | reverse complement strand
GCCCATGCCCGCCGCTGGTGGGCGATGGCCGCACACGGAGGCACTCAGTCCGCGCTGCCGACCTCGTACTTCGACCAGCTCGGCGTCCCGCGCCTGACTGGTCGCTGAACCATCGAACCGCCGGATGCGGACCCGCATGTACGGTGGTGTGAGAGGGGAAGCGCGGGGAATACCCGCGCTCCCCTATCCCGATTCCGGCATCTCGACCGGCCAGACGCGCCGGTCTGCGACCACAACCAGGAACGCTGGAGCGTGCGACCCCTCGCGCATCCGGGGCGTCCGCGCCAGACCCCACGCTGGCCCCACACCTCGCTCGAGAGGGAGATCACGCCATGCCCAGGTCGCAGCCGCTCCTTCGTCCGCCCGGCAGGTTCTGTCATCCGCTTCGCGTCCGGCCCCTGCCCCTGCTCGCCGCCCTCACCGCGGCGCTGTTCGCGATCCTCCCGCCGGCTGCCGCCAATGCTGCGGTGGCGCAACGCGGTGCCACGCCCGACTCCATCCGGCGTGACGAGGCGAGCGTCGCCATCCCCGCCGGCCGTCTGGACGCGCGGACCAACGCGGTGCGCAGCCTCTTCGGCGTCGGTTTCCGGCCGCGCCCGGCCGCTCCCGAGCAGATGGCGCGCGAGTACCTGGCGCACGCGGCCGCCGAGCTCGGGATGTCCGCCGACCTCACCGACCTCGAGTTCATGGGCGCGAAGGACGGGCTCGGCACGCATCACGCCCGCTTCCGGCAGACCTGGCGCGGCATCCCGGTCTACGCGGCGCAGGTCGTCGTCAGCCTGCGGGACGACGGCGGCGAGGTCACCGCGGTCACCTCCGGCTACCGGCCGGCCGTGGCGCCCGCGAGCGCTACGCCGGCACTGGCCGCCGCGGCCGCCGAGCGGATCGCGCTCGCCGGCCTGGGCGCGCACGAGACCCCGGCGGTCGGGCCGCTGACCGGGCTGGTGGTGTGGCCCGGCGACGGCGCGGACCGGCTCGCCTGGCGGGTGCTCGCCGTGCTCGCCGACCCGCCCGGCGACTGGGAGGTGCTGGTGGACGCGCTGAGCGGCGAGGTCATCTCGACCCGCGACCGCATGTGCTACGTCCACGGCTCCGGGATGGTGTTCAACCCGGATCCGCTCACGATGAACAGCGCGCCCTACGGCACGCCGGGCCTGGTGGACGGCGGCGACGCCGACACGCCGCAGCTCACGGCGTCGCGCGTGCAGATGCCGCTCTTCGACATCCTCGAGGTGCCGGGCGCTCCGACCTACTACCAGATGTCGGGCCTCTGGACCGTGATCCAGGACTTCCCGGGCGCGCTGGGCCTCCCGGCCGGGGACAACGTGGTGGCGACTCAGCAGACGGATCCCGATGCATTCAACTACACCCGGAGCCAGCAGGGATTCGAGGCGGTGAGCGCGTACGCGCACATCACCATCCTCCACGAGTGGATCCGACTCCTGGGTTTCGCGAACATCGTCAATCGCGTGGTGCCGGCCGATCCGCATGGCTGGGGCGGCGCGGATCAGTCCTCGTACTCGCCGCTGGCCGACGCGTTCGCCTTCGGCGAGGGCGGCGTGGACGACGCCGAGGACGCGGGCGTGATCGTGCACGAGTACGGGCACGCCATCCAGGCCGACCAGGTCCCGGACTGGGGCGTGTTCCTCGAAGGCGCGGCCATGGGCGAGGGCTTCGGCGACTACCTGGCGGGGAGCTACTGCGCGTGGCTCGGCGCCTGGCAGCAGAACTGGGCGATGAAGTGGGACGCCACGTGGACCGCCGGAGCCCCCGGGCTGCGGCGGCTCGATTCTCCCAGGCAGTACCCCGACAGCCTCAAGTGGGAGGAGCACGCGGACGGCCAGATCTGGTCGGCCTGCCTGTGGCAGATCCACGCAGCGCTGGGCCGCTGGAAGACCGACCGGATCGTGCTCCAGTCCCACTTCTACCTGACGCCCGGGGCCACCTTCCGCGACGGCGCGCTGGCGTTGCTGCAGGCCGACTCGGATATCTACGGCGGCGTGGACGTGGCCGCGATCCAGGCCGTCTTCGTGGCCCGCGGCATCCTCTCCCCCATCCCGTTCGCCGTGGGCGTGGCCCCCGAGAACCAGCGGCGGCCGGCGGTGAGCTACGATCGCACCGTGACCTCGGACCGCTTCTGGGGCCGCACGCTGATGACGCTGTGGAACGACGGGCGGAACGCGGTTCCTGAGGAGGTCTACGGGCGCCGGGTCCATCCCTCGGGTCAGTTGTTCCCGGGCGAGCAGGTCCTGGTGATGGCCGACCCCGACCTGGCCTTTGCGCCCGCGCAGCCCGTACCGCCGCTGGCCGAGCCGGACTTCCTCGCGGTCGGCACGCGCATGCTCGGGACCGAGACCGACATCTACGGCGAGTTCGTGCGCGACAGCAGCTTCATCCCGACCGGGGGCTTCGCCATCGCGCAGAGCCTGGTGAACGAGCACAGCCCCGCGGTGGATGCGGTGGACTCCACCTACCTGGCCGTCTGGGTGGTGGACGACGGGACCGGCTCCGCGTACCTGGGCTATCGGCGCATCGGGCAGGACAGCACGTTCGTCGGCGCCCCCGGGGTGCTGGCGTTCCCCGACTACATGCAGGACCCGGCCGTGGGCGCCGGGCGCGACCCCCTGACCGGCGACGGCCAGTTCCTGGTGGCGTGGTCGCAGGGCGTCAATCTTCCGTCCGGTCACGCCCACATCCGGGCGGCGCGCATCGCCGAGGACGGCACGGTGCTCGACCCGGCCGGGATCGACGTCGCGCTCGGCGTCCCGGGACCTCCGGGGGTCTTCCACATGACCCCGGCCGTGGCCTTCGACGGGACCCACTACCTGGTGGTCTGGCACCGCGAGGATCTCGGCGCCGGGCAGCAGGACACCCGGGGATGCTTCGTGGACGCGGCGACCGGCGCGACCTTCGGCCCCCTCCTAATCGATGCCGGTCCCAACACCCGTTACCCGGACGTGGCCTTCGCCTCATCCCAGTACCTGGCGGTCTGGGAGACACATCCCCTGCCACCGAACCAGCAGGACATCCGCGGGGTGCGACTGGACGTGAGCGGCACCGTGCTCGACTCGCCGCCCCTGGCCCTGGCGGCCACCGCCCTGCGCGAGCGCTACCCCGCGGTCACGCAGACCGGTGGCGACGATGCCACGAGTGCCGGCGGCGGCTTCTACGTCGCGTGGTCCCAGTCGCCGGTCGGCAGCCCGAGCGACTACGACGTCTGGGGCACCCTCGTGCCGGAGTTGCTCACGCCCGTGCCGCCGCCCCTCCCGCTCGCTCTCGGCGTGGGGGTCATCGCTCCGCCCGACACCTCGGGAGCGCCGTCCGACACGCTGCTCTTCAACTTCATGGTCGTGAATTCCGGCAGCCGCAAGGATGCGTACCGCCTCGTGGCGGTCGGGACCAGGCCGTGGAGCCTGGCGTGGAGCACCAACCTGGTGGCGCTCGACGCCGTGCAGACCGGGCTGGTGCTGGTGAGGGTGGTGATCTCGCCCGCGGCCGCGGTGGGTGACACCGACGTCGTCACGCTGTTCGCCACCTCGACCAGCGATTCGACGGTGACGGCCCTGGGACAGCTGCGCGTCGCGGTCGAGAGCCCGCCGAATGCCGTGGATCCCGGGCCGGGCGTGGCGTTCCTGAGCCTCGCGCCCGGCGTTCCCAATCCCTTCAGCGCCTCGACGCGGCTCCGCTTCACGCTGCCGCGCGACGGCGAGGCGGGCCTCGACGTCTTCGACCTGTCCGGGCACCGGGTGCGGACGCTGGCTTCCGGACGCCGCGCCGCCGGAGCGCACGCGGCGGTGTGGGACGGCGCGGACGAGCGCGGGCATCCGGTGGCGAGCGGCATCTACTTCGTGCGCCTCGCGGCCGAGCGGCGCGTGCTGACGAGACGCCTGACGCTCATCCGGTGAGCTGAGCCGAAGGACGGCCATCGGGAGTGCGGGTCGGGGGGCGAGCCCCGGCCCGCGCGTAGTCGCGGCGGCCGGGGGCGAGAGCTTCTAGAACTGGCCGAGAAACCGCAGGTCGTTCTCGAGGAACAGCCGGATCTCGGGGATGCCATAGCGGGCCATGGCGATGCGCTCGAGGCCCATGCCGAAGGCGAAACCGGTGACTTCCTCGGGGTCGTAGCCGACCGCGCGGAACACGTTCGGGTGCACCATGCCGGCGCCCAGCAGCTCGCTCCAGCCCGCGCCCTTGCACACCGGGCAGCGCGCTTCCCCTTCCCCGCCGCGCACGCGCCCGCCGCCGCCGCAGATCGCGCACGCCACGTCGAGCTGGCAGCCCGGCTCGACGAACGGGAAGTAGATGGGGATCAGCCGGGTCGTGACCTCGCGGCCGAGGATCGAGCGCGCGAAGGTGTTCAGCGTGGCCTTGAGGTCGGCCATGCTGACGTCCCGGTCCACGCACAGGCCGTCCATCTGGTGGAACTGGTCCATGTGGCTGGCGTCCACCTGCTCGGCGCGGTAGACCCGCCCCGGGAACACCAGCCGCAGCGGCGGCTTCCGCTCCTCCATCGCCCGCACCCAGCCGGGCGAGGTGTGGGTGCGCAGCACCACCTGCTGGTTCACGAAGTAGGTGTCGTGGGCGTCGCGCGCCGGGTGGTCGGGCGGGAAGTTGAGCTTGCCGAAGTTGTATTCGTCGAGCTCGACCTCGGGGCTCAGGTAGACCGAGTAGCCGAGCCCGTGGAACAGGTCGAGCAGCTCGTCGCGGATCTGCGCGAGCACGTGCGGCCGTCCCACCCAGGGCTTGCGCCCGGGGAGCGTCACGTCGAGCGCGTCCTTCGACTCCGCGTCGCGCTCGAGCTGCGCGCGCCTGGCCTCCTCGATCTCGGTGAGCCAGCGCTTCGTCAGGTTCAGCGCGCGGCCGCGGGCCCTGCGTTCCTCGACCGTGAGCGCGGGCAGCTCGGCGAGGGCGAGCGAGACCACGCCGCGTTCGCGGCCGAGGAGGGCGACGTGACGCTCGCGCAGCTCCGCCGCGTCGCGGGCGCCGGCGAGCACCGCGGCGCCGCGCTCGTAGAGGGTGGCGAGCGGCGGGTCGAGCGCGGCGAGCTCGGCCGCTCGCGCCGGATGCTGGGCGATCAGCCGCGCAGGCTCCCCCGCGCTCCACGCGGGGTCGAGCCCTCGTAGCAGGTCACGGCTCATGGCGCTACGCCGCCGCCGACTTCGCCGCCTCCGCGAGTTTGGCGAAGGCCGGCGCATCGCGCACCGCGAGGTCGGCCAGGAGCTTGCGGTTCACCTCGATGTTGGCGCGCTTGAGGCCGGCGATGAGCGTGCTGTAGGACATCCCGTTGATGCGGGCGGCCGCGTTGATGCGGGTGATCCACAGCCGCCGGAAGTCGCGCTTGCGCAGGCGGCGATGCTCGTAGGCGAACTGCCCCGCTCGCTGCACCGTCTGGAGCGCGGTCTTGTACAGCTTGCGACGGCCGCTGAAGTTGCCCTTCGCGGCCTTGAGCACCTTGCGCCGCCGGGCGCGTCCCGGGACGACGGTCTTTGCGCGTGGCATGGTGTGCTACCTCCTGTCCGGGCGCGTCCGGAGGGTGACGCGGCCGGTTCTCGAGTTCTCGTTCGATCCGGTCGTTCAGCGCTTGCCGAGCATTCTCAGCACGCGCGGCTGGTCCACGTCCGCCACCATGACGAAGCCGGCGAGGTGGCGCTTGCGGTCGCGGGCCTTGCCGATCATCCCGTGGCGCACGCTCGCATGGCCGCGCATGGCCTTGCCGGTGCCGGTGAGCTTGAAGCGCTTGGCCGCGGCGCGATTGGTCTTCTGCTTGGGCATCGGATGCTCCTCTAGGATTTCGTCTGGCCGGACACGGCGGCAGCCGGTCCGGACACCTTCGCGGGTGGCGCCGCGCTGTTCGTGCTCTCGGTCTTCGTGCCGGGCTTGGGCGGCTTCGGCATGAGCACCGTCGTGAGCGTGCGTCCCTCCGAGCGCGGGGGCGATTCCACCGATGCCAGTTCCGCCAGGTCCGCGATCGCGCGCTGGATCAGCCGGTAGCCGATGTCCTGGTGCGCGATCTCGCGGCCGCGGAACGTGACCGTGAACTTCACCTTGTCGCGGCCCATCAGGAACTCCCTCGCGTGCTGCAGCTTGAAGCTGTAGTCGTGCTCCTCGATCTTGGGGCGCATCTTCACTTCTTTGAGTTGCATCTGGTGCTGCTTCTTCTTGGCCTTGCGCGCCCGGCGGTTCTGCTCGTACTTGAACTTGCCGTAGTCCATGATGCGGCAGACCGGCGGCCGCGCCGTGGGCGACACCTCCACCAGATCGAGAGTCTTTGACTGGGCGAGCGCGAGCGCCTCGCGTGTCGCGAGCACTCCGACCTGCTCGCCGTCGTCCCCGATCACGCGGA
Source organism: Candidatus Eiseniibacteriota bacterium (assembly GCA_016223045.1). Taxonomy (GTDB): domain Bacteria; phylum Eisenbacteria; class RBG-16-71-46; order RBG-16-71-46; family RBG-16-71-46; genus JACRPT01. The sequence goes on along the minus strand of JACRPT010000101.1, from coordinate 23,971 downwards.
CCTGGGGGACCCGGATGCGCTCGTTGACTCGGACTTCGGGTTGCTTGGGTGTGGAAATGGCGTTCACCTCCGTTCGGTGCCTGTCGTGCCGCGTGCCGCCCGGCCGCTGCGCCGCGACGCAGAAACGCCGGGCGGGCTCTCCAGAGTAAGAGACCCCGCCCGGCGTTGCGCCGCTGGCGAGCCGGCCGGTCGTGACCGGAGGGCTCGGCCTGGAACCCTTGAACGAGGCCCATCGGGCCCGCGGGGGTGAGAAGCGCGGGGCTTCTGCTTGGATGCTGCGAGGCGCAGTCTAGCCGCTGGCCCGGACGCGCGCAAGTCGTCCGGGATGGTGGCCTCCGGGATGGAGTCTCGTGGTGCAGATGGGGGCGCGTCGTCGGCGCGGCGCCTGATGCGGCTCCGGCGGTTGACACCCCCCGGGGGACTCACTAGCCTGCTGCCCGCTTCCGGCCAGGGGGGCCGGAAGCTCCCAGGGAGGACTCATGAAGAGCATGAAGATCGTGGTCTGCGGCATCCTGCTCGTGGCGCTGGCCGGCGTGGCGGCCGCTGCGGCCCCGACCAGGAGCACGAACCTCCTCGCATTCCAGTTCAGCGAGGGCAGCGTGGACCTGGTGGACGTCGAGGGTGGAACCGGCTACCTGACTTCGGCGAACTTCGTCACGCATCCCGAGCTCGGCGGAATGGTCCAGTGGTCCCACTTCCTGAGCGACGAGTATGCGATCAGCGTGAGCGGTGGGATCGGCTACTTCAGCGAGACGGACAAGCCCGGCACCAACGCGCTCCCCGCGGACCCCGACCGGAAGTACACGCAGACCTCGTGGCAGGCGCGCGTGGGCGGCGACCGCTACGCGCACCTCAACGACCGCTTCAGCATCTTCGCCGGGCCCGGCATCCAGGTGTGGAGCGGCAAGTGGAAGTACGAGGCCGGCTCGACCACGCAGGAGTCGCAGAGCGCCCTGCGCATCGCGCTGCAGGGACGTCTCGGGGTCCACATCCGCTGGAACGAGCGCGTCGGGATGTTCGCCAACCTCGGGCACTACCTGGGCCGGGTCTCCGCGGAGGAGAACGGCGCCAAGACCAGCTGGTGGGCCAGCGGCCACGACGGGGCAGGCGGCGTCGCCGTGAGCTTCTGATCGCCGCTCGTCCCCGCGCGCATCGACGGCCCCGCTGCTCCGGCGGGGCCGTTCCAGCCAGTGGAAGCCGCCGCTACTCCCGCTCGCGGGTCTCCCGCTGCACGCGCTCGAGGAAGGCCTGGCGGGTCATCGCCTCGAGCTGACCCGCGCCCTTCCTGCGCGGGGCGACGGTGCCGGCCTCGGCCTCGCGCGGACCCACCACCACCATGTACGGGATCTTGAGCAGCTCGGCGTCGCGGATCTTGGCGCCCATCTTCTCGTCGCGCAGGTCCAGCTCGACGCGCACCCCGCCCTCCTTCAGCAGTCGCGCGGTGTCCTGCGCGTACTCGAATGCCTTCGGGTTGGCCGGGATGATGACCGCCTGGGTGGGCGCCAGCCACACCGGGAACTCCCCGCCGGTGTGCTCGATGTAGATGCCGACGAAGCGCTCGAGCGAGCCGTAGAGTGCGCGGTGGAGCATCACCACCTCGTGGTCCTGGCCGTCGGGGCCGGTGTAGACCACGCCGAAGCGCTTGGGCAGGTTCAGGTCCACCTGGATGGTCGGGCACTGCCACTCGCGGCCGAGCGCGTCCCTGAGCTTGACGTCGATCTTGGGCGCGTAGAACGCGCCGCCGCCCTCGTCCAGCTCATAGGGCAGGCCGCGGCGCTCGAGCGCCTGGCGCAGCGCCTCGGTGGCGAACACCCACTCCTCCTCGGTGCCCAGGAACTTCTCCTTCGGCCGGGTGGCGAGGTAGCACACGTACTCGTAGCCGAACGCCCGGAGCAGGAAGTCCATCAGGTCGAGGATGCCCTCCACCTCGTCGGCCAGCTGTTCGCGGGTGCAGAAGATGTGCGAGTCGTCCTGGGTGAAGCCGCGCACCCGCTCCATGCCGTGCAGCACGCCGGAGCGCTCGTAGCGGTACACCGTGCCCAGCTCGGCGTAGCGCAGCGGCAGCTCGCGGTAGGAGTGCTTGCGGGTCTGGTAGATCATGATGTGGCCCGGGCAGTTCATCGGCTTCACCCGGTAGGGCTGGCCATCGATGTCCATGGGCGCGTACATCAGGTCGGCGTAGTTCTGGAGGTGCCCCGAGATCTCGTAGAGCTTCTCGCTCGCGATGTGCGGGGTGAAGACGAGCTGGTAGCCGCGCCGCAGGTGCTCGTCCTTCCAGAACTGCTCGATCAGGTGGCGCAGCATCCCGCCCTTCGGGTGCCAGTGGATCAGCCCCGAACCCACCTCCTCGTGCACCGAGAACAGGTCGAGCTCCCTGCCGAGCCGGCGGTGGTCGCGCCGCAGCGACTCCGCGATGCGCTCGAGGTAGGCGTCCAGCTCGACCTGGGTCGCGAACGCGGTGCCGTAGATGCGCTGGAGCATCTCGTTGCGCTCGTGGCCGAGCCAGTAGGCGCCGGCCACGTGGGTGAGCTTGAACACGCCGATCCGCCCGGTGCTCGCCACGTGCGGGCCGCGGCACAGGTCGAGGAACGGGCCGTTACGGTAGTAGGTCACCTTGCTGCCGGGCGGGATCTGGGTGATGAAGTAGAGCTTGTACTTCTCCCCCGCGGCGCTAAAGCGTGCCTCGGCCTCCTCGCGGGTGGCCTCGCTGTACTCGAACGGCTGGTCCTCGGCGACGATCTCGCGCATCCGCGCCTCGATCCTCACCAGGTCCTCGGGGGTGAAGGGCTCCTCGCGCGCGAAGTCGTAGTAGAAACCGGTCTCGATCGGCGGTCCACCCGCCACCCTGACGCCCGGGAACAGCTCGACCACCGCGGTCGCCAGCACGTGCGCGGCGGAGTGGCGCAGCCGGTAGAGCGCCTCGCCCCCGGGGTAGTTCACGACCTCGGGGCGGGTGGAATCGGCGGGTGCCATGGACATGGGGCCTGATCCCCCGGGTTGGACGGGCGGCCGGGCGCGCGGCGAGGCCGGCCCGCGAGGAAAAGTGGTGGGCGATACTGGACTTGAACCAGTGACCCCTTGCTTGTCGAGCAAGTGCTCTAGCCAGCTGAGCTAATCGCCCGCGAGGGCGAGCATTTAGCCGGATGCCCGGAGCGGTGTCAAGGCGCGCAGGCGGCGAGCGCGCGCGGCGCCTGCGCTCGTTGAGTGGCCGCCGTCCGCGCGCACCGTCTCCACCATGGCCCGGGCACGCAGACTGCGGCCGCAGGCTGTCGCCTGGCTTCGCGCGCGTGCGGTGCTCTGCCGCTGCACGGCGCGCTGTACGCGCCATGGCGCGCGAGCCTGCTTTCGCGCGCGCGCGGTGCTCTGCTAGCCTCCGGTACGTGGAGCCGAGCACCGCCATCGGGAAGCTGCGCGGTCGGGCCGCACGCGCCGCCGCACACGCGGGGCTGGTCGCGATCGGCCTCGCCTGCGCGGCCGTCGTGGCCGCGGGTGCCTCGTTCCCCAGCGCGCGCGTGGGTCTCGAGCTGGGGACGGCGCTGCCGGTCGCTCCCTACGACTTCGCCGCCGGCTGGGACGCGGCGACGGGCTACGGCGCCTTCGTCTCGCTCGGGCTCTCGCCCGACGGCGAGCTGCTGGTGCGGGTGGAGCGCGACCGCTTTCCCCTCGAGCCGAGCCGGCTGCTCGTGTCGGAGCTGGGTGCCCGGCAGGCGCTCGGCGGCCGCGCCACGCTCGAGGCGCTCACGTTCGAGGCCCGGGTGCGCCACGCCTACGGTCGGGTGCGGGCGCACGCGGGCATCTGCCTGGGGCTGGTGCGGCGGAGCGGGCGGCGCGTGACCGTGAGCTACCCCGGCTACACCATCCCCTACGGCGAGCCGGACGCCAGCGTGGGCGCGCGCGGGTTCGGCGTCGGCGCGACGCTCGACCTCCCGCGTCTCCCCGACCTCACCGTGGAGGGTCGTGTGCTGTGGTTCGGCGGGAACGAGATGGTCGCGCCACTGCGGGTCGGGCTGGTCCTCCCGTGATCGCCGCCGCGCTGACCACGCTGGCGCTCTTCGCGTCGGCCGCTCCGCCGGACACCTCGACGCTGCAGCACGCCGCGCCCTCTCCGCTGCGCGCGGTCGCCGCGGCCGGTCCGTCGGTCGCCGATCGCCAGGGGCACGGCCCGGTCGCGGGCCTCGGCCTGGGGACCGGCTTCGAGCTGGGAACGAACCCCTACCTGCGCGTGGCGTTCCGGCTGGACGTGCACGCCTTCCGCGCCGGCGGCCTGACCTCGCACACCACGACCGGGCTGTTGCTCTTCAAGGTCCACCTGCGGCCCGCGGGCTGGCGCGCCTGGCCCTTCCTCTACGCCGGGGTCGGTTACGGCACGGCGCCGAACTACTCGGACTTCGTGCTCCCCGCGGCGGCCGCGGCGGGCTTCGGCGTGCAATGCCGCCTGCCGGGCGGCCAGGAGATCTTCCTCGAAGCGGGCACGCTGGGCGCGAACGAGACGCACTTCATCCCGATCCGCCTCGGCACGCTGCTGCCGTGAGAGCTGCGGCGCCAGCGCCGGTCGCTGGCGCCGCGTGCCTCCAGGCCACTAGCGCATGACGACCACGCGGCGCGTGAACGACCGGTTCTCGCTCGTCAACCGGATCACGTAGACCCCGGGCGCGAGCCGGGTGCGTTCGGCGAGGCTCACGCGGTGCCGCCCGGCGCCGAGCGCGCCCACCGCGCGCGAGGCCACGCGCCGGCCGCCGGCATCGAACAGCTCCAGCGCGGCGCGTGACCCGGAGGCCAGCGAGAAGGGCACCACGAGCTCGCCGAGCACGGGATTCGGGCGCACCGGCTCCAGCGCCAGCGCGTAGTGCAGCGGGACCTCGACCCAGGCCTCGCCCACGAACCGCTCGCCCTGCCCGTCGCGGATGCCCAGGCGGTAGCCGTAGCGGGTCCCCGCCTGGACCGCGCGATCCTCGAACACGATCCAGCCGGTGCCGTCGGCCATCACGGTGGCGAGCGGCTGCCAGTCGGAGTCCCCGCGACGCCGGTAGACGGTCGCCGTGAGGCCGCCGGGCTCCGCGCCGTACCAGGCGAGCCGCACGTGGTCCGGGTCGGCCTCGATCGAAGCCAGCGAGAGCTGCGTCGGGGTCGTGGTGTCGAGGAAGTTGAGCACGGCGTCCATCAGCTGGGTGCGCGTGGCGGAATCCGCGATCGCCTCGAAGCCGAAGCCGAGCACCACGCTGCCCCAGGTGCCGGGCGTGTTGGCGATGCCGGCGATGCCGGTGGTGGCCAGCGCGCGCGCTGGCGGCGCCACCCGCCGCGCCGATCCCGGCCGCGCCGCGGCGTTCGTGCCCTCGGGCGGAGGCCACAGCACGTGGAGAGGCGGCGGAGCGGTGCGCGCCGCATCCAGCGGACCGCTCAGGTAGCTCATCACCGGGAAACCGCTCCCGGTCGGGGCCAGCTCGTCGGTCGAGTACTGGTTCCAGGCGCCGCCGGGACCCCAGATCGAGGTCGCGCCGATCGGCGCGAGGAAGCTGCCGGGCGTGCCCTGGACCTCAAGCGTGCCGCCGCCCTCCGAAGCCTGCGACGTGCCGAGGTACTCGGCGGCGAACGGCTTAGCGTAGAAGGAATCCCAGAGGATGTCCTGGCCGCTCATGAAGAGCATCCCGCCGCCGCGCAGGAACGCCCCGAGGAAGGTGGTGTCCTGGCCGGCGAGGCCGTAGGTCCAGCCGCCCACCCAGACCACGCGGCTGAACTGGCCGAGGATGGTGTCGTCGAGCGCCGCGCTGGAAGCGAACCAGTCCGTGTGCGTCCGCCCGATCGCGTCCAGCGCGGCGGTGAACCACGGCGCCGCGTAGCCGCCGCCCAGGTCCACCACCAGCACGTTGCCCGGCGTCGCCACGGTGATGTCGGTCGCGCCCGTATCGGGCGCGAGCGTCCCCGCCAGTTCCCTCGCCACCACGCGGATCGGGTCGGTGGCGCCGAGCGGGGCATCGAGCGGCACGCGGACCGTGAACGCGAGCAGGTTGTCGCCGGGCCACAGGAAGCCCACCAGCGAGTCCGGCGTGACCTGCCAGCCCAGAGAGTCGCGCGCCGTCACCTGGTAGGCCGAGACGCAGCCGGTGTTGTTGGTGATGGTGAAGGGCACCGCCAGCTCGGTGCTGCGCAGGGCCTGCAGCGGCGGCGATGCGCCGACCGCGGGCGGCAGATAGACCACCGCGACCGGCTGGTCGAGCGAGTCGCGCAGCCCGGGCGCGAGCGCGGTCGTGGCCACGAAGCGGACCGTGTCGGGATCGCCATGGGCGGCCCCGGAGGGCACCGTGACGTCGAAGCCCGGGACTGCGCCCCAGGGCGTCGTCACCGTGACCGCGAGGGACTCCGGAGACACGCTCCAGCCCGCGCGGCTGTACGCGCGCACCACGAAATCGGTCGGACACGGCAGGCTGGCCTGGAGGATGGCGGAGATCGAGAAGGTCTGACCGGGGCAGACCAGGAGGGCGCCGCCGAAGGCGGAGAGCACGGGAGCGCCCGCCATCTTCCGCACGCCGCGCGCGCCGCTCGAGCTGTTGGCGGGGTCGGTCAGCGAGGTCGCGGTCGCGCGCAGGCTGTCGAGCGTCAGGAGCGGCGTCCCCGGCGAGGCGCTGACCCGCACGAAGAGCGAGTCCAGCATCCCCTCCCACGCGTACAGCAGGGTGTCGGTCGGGGCGATGGTCCAGCCGAGGTCGCTGGAGAGGCTGACCGCGAACGAGTCGGCGTACATCGCCAGGTTGCGGATCGGGATCGCGACCAGCGCCTGGTTCTCCGCGCACAGCGCAGCTTCGCCGATGGTCTCCACCAGCGGCTGGCCGGGGATCGGGTCGGCGCCCGCCACCACCAGCGCGAAGGTGTAGTTGCTGTCGGGGACGTCCACGGCCTCGACGTCGAACGTCCAGCTCCCGGTGTCGGCGGCGGGGATGCTCAGCTTGATCGGCGGGCTCGTGCCCTGCACCGAGCCGAACACCGAGCCGTCGGGGCGCCGCGCGGTCAGCCGCAGCTCGCTGCCGCCCCAGTTGAGGATGGCCTCGAGCGCCGTGGTGGCGGGGTTCGGGAACGGGAAGCCCAGGGTCTGGCCGGGACCGATGGCGCTCGCGATCTGCTGGTAGATCGAGTAGCCCGGGGTGGCGGCGGCCAGCGCGCCGGCCAGCAGGTCGCCGGCGACCTGGCGGAAGATCATGTAGCGGAGCAGCTGCTGTTGCTGCGCGGTGGGCTGGGCCGCGTTGTGGAAGGTGGTGTAGACCACGCTGCCCTTGCCGTGCGGGAACGACAGCATCAGGGGCCCGGTGCGCAGGCCCACGATCTGCGGCGAGGTCGGAGCCGCGCTGCCGTGATCGCCCTCGTGCGCGACCGCACGGCCCCCGCCGTACGCGGCCGCGGGATCGCCCGGTCGCTCGGTGGCGGGACCGCCCGGCCGTGCGGCGGCGGGATCCCACTCGTGCGCGGCCGCATGCTCACCGCCGTGCGCGGTGGCGGCGTCCGCGACGTAGGGATCGACCAGGTAGGTGCCGCGCATGTGGACGGTGGTGCCGGGACCGGGACCCGCCACCGTGACCCAGGAGCTCAGGTCGTAGATGACGCTCGCGGTGCCGCTGCCGAGCGCCGCAGCCAGGCCCGGGTCGGTGACCTGCGCGGAGATGGTCTGCGCGAGGCCGGCCTTGAGCGGGCTCCCCCACGCGATCGCGCCCGGCCAGGCGTTCGTGATGTACTCGTAGTCCCAGTCGGACACGTAGAGGTATCCGCCCCGGGCCACATACGCGCGCAGCGAGTCCACCACCCCCGGGGCCACCGACCAGGCGGTGGGCGAGCAGTTGAGGAAGATGACGTCGTAGCAGCACCAGGGGAAGTTCGCGTTGAGCATGTCGGCTTCGTTGATCACGACGTGGCGGTAGCGCGGGCCGAGCGCGGTCAGCACGTCCTGGATGTGGTCCCAGGAGGGGGCGTCCACCGCCAGCGGGGGCGAGAGCGTCAGGGTGTAGTCGCTCTCGGTCACCAGGCTGTCGGTGCGGACCACCGCCACGACCACGCTGTCCACGCCGGTGACTTCGAAGGTGCTGTCCCATGAGGCGAGCGCGCGCGGCAGCACGCCGACGCGCGCCGAGTTCGCGCCCGCGCGATAGAGCAGCACCGCGAGGTGGAAGCTCGCGTGGCTGCCGTCGCGATCCGGGTCGCCGTTGAAGCACAGGCTCAGCCGCTTCAGGTTCGCCGCCGGGTCCATGCGGAAGTTCCAGTAGTCCACCGTGTAGAAGCTGGGGAGCGAGTCGGTGAAGGTCTGGGACGGACCCGACCAGGTGGCGCTGACGCGTCCGCCCCCCGCGCCGGTCACGAACGGGTAGAGCAGCGACGGCGAGTCGGGGCTCCAGGCGTGGCGCCACGTCGCCACCGCGAACGAGTCGCGCGAGGCCAGCCAGTCGGGCAGCGCGCCGCCGGCCGCGACCAGCGCGGCGTTGGTCACCCGGGCCAGCACGCGGCTGGCCTGCCCGGCCTGCCCGGGCATCCGCGACAGCACTTCGCGCACGATGCCGGCCCGCTGCGCGGTGGTCCCCGCCGGCTGGTTGCGGTCGTAGAGGAAGCGCCAGTAGAGGCAGCCGTTGTAGCTCAGCGACGAGAGCGGCGAGTTGAGCCGGTTGAGCATGAAGTCGTTGGCGTCCATCGGGTAGAGGTGCTGGGTGTTCTCCAGGAACTCTTCGGCCTCGTACTGCACGGTCGGCAGGAAGCGCGCCTGGCCCTCCAGCACCCAGTTGATGACGGCGGGGTTGAAGCCGTCGGCCCAACCCGCCTGCACGCCGTGGAAGAACTCGTGGAACACCGCGCTGCGCGTGCGCAGGTCCTCGTTGGTCCAGAGCGGCGCCGCGAACGGGTTGCCGCCCGCGTCCACGTAGAAGCCGTTGTTGCGGATCCACATCTCGCGCACCGTGCCGGTGGCCCACGCGGCGCTGCCGCCGGTGGTCGCCCCGCGGTAGTCCTGGACGTGATCGGTGACGAAGCACTCCTGCACGTCGTCGGCGTCCTGCGGCTCGTTGCCCGCGTGGCCCTGCGCCAGCGACCAGTTCACCACCTGGCTGGTCCACGCGTCGTTGAGACCGTTGATGACGAGGCCGATGAAGGTCTCGGTGTGCGCGGTCCCCAGCGGGTGGTTCTGGAAGAACTGCTCGCAGTAGCGGACGCGGCAACTGTCCACCGTGCCGCCGGGGAAGCGGATGCCGCGCACCCGCTCGAGCGTGAGCGGGATCGGCGGCACGTCGCCGCGCGCCACGAAGGTGCCGGCGGGGTTCCCCGGGTCCGCGCTGCCCACCTCCGCCACGCACAGGCCGGTCATGCCGTCGGTGCCCGGGCTCCACGAGTAGGAGCCGTTGCCGGCCGTGTCGATCGCGACCGGCTGCGGCGCCAGGAAGTTCGGCCCGTAGGCCGGGATGGTGGAACGCACGCGGACGTAGACGTTGGAATCCGGCGTCCCGCCGTTGCGGAAGCTGGAGAGCGCGAAGGTCACGCGGTTGCCGGTGCCGGCGCCGTTGTAGCGCACCACCAGGTAGATCTCGCCCGGGTACCAGGCCATGGTGAAGGTGTCGCTCTGCGCCGGCGCCAGGATCATCGAGTGCGCGGCCGTGGCGCGCAGCATCGGCGGCGCCAGCGTGCGCACCACGCGGCGCACCGCGCCGCGCGTCTCGGTCTCGCGCACGATCCGGATCTGCCCGCCGAGCGCGCCCTCGCCGTAGCCGAACTCCCATTCGCGCTGCACGCCGGCCGGGCCGGTGGCGCGCAGGCGCGCGCGGTAGCGGCGGCCGTCGTCCCCGCGCACGTCGGTGCGCTCGAGGGTGCGGAACTCGAGCGACTCATCCGGTCGCAGCGCCTCGGCGACCAGGCGCGCCAGCTCGTCCATCGCGGGTCCGTCGGCGGCGAGACCGGCGTCGGTCACGAACGGGTTGATCCCCTGCGGCAGGAAGTACTCGACCTCGCCGCGGACCAGCACCAGCGCCGTCACGGGATGAGGCCGCGACCAGCTCACCACCCGGTAGAGCCGCGCTCCGCTCGCCGCGAGCGGCGCCGCCCGGAACTCGCGGGCGACCGCGGTCCATTCCGACGGGCCTTCATCGAAGCGGCCCGGAGCCGCCACCACGCGCCGCGCCGCGCCGGTCGGCCGCCCGGCATGGCGCACGCCGGCCTCGACGGCCGTGTCCGGCCCGGGGCGCCGATCGTCCTGTGCCAGGAGCTGTGGGGGGAAGAGAACGAGAGAGAGGACGAGCGGGAAAGCGCAGCGCCGCAGAACTGCGACCACGGGCCACCTCCTTGTGAGCCGCCAGCGGAGAGATCCGAGAAGCTCGTCCGGCCGCCGGGTCGGGGCCGCCGCACGGGATCGCTGGCGAGACTAGGCTCGCGGGGGAGCCGCGTCCACGGGTTTGTGCGCCGCCCGGGGCCGGCCTCCACGCCCCTCGCCCGGGGCCGGCCTCCACGCCCCTCGCCCGGGGCCACCCGGGGCGATCCGGCCGCGCGCCCCTCCCCTACACCCGTCGCCCCAGGACCTCGGCGATGGTGCGGATCTGCCCGACCAGCTCGTGGTACTGCGCGGGGTAGAGCGACTGCGGGCCGTCCGAGAGCGCGTGGTCGGGGTCATGGTGGACCTCGATGATGAGCCCGTCGGCGCCCGCGGCGATGGCGGCGCGCGCCATCGGTGCCACCATGCCGCGGATCCCGGTGCCGTGCGAGGGGTCCACGATTACGGGCAGGTGCGAGAGTTCCTTCACCACGGGGATGGCGTTCAGGTCGAGCGTGTTCCGGGTGTAGGTCTCGAAGGTGCGGATGCCGCGCTCGCACAGGATGACCTGTGCGTTGCCGTGCGAGATGACGTGCTCGGCGCTCATCAGCCACTCCTCGATGGTGGCCGCGAGCCCGCGCTTCAAGAGCACCGGCTTGGTGGCGCGCCCCACCTCGCGCAGCAGCGAGAAGTTCTGCATGTTGCGCGCGCCGACCTGCAGGATGTCGGCATAGCGCGCGACCAGCGGCACCAGCTGCGGGTCCATCACCTCGCTCACCACCGCGAGCCCGTGCGCGTCCGCGGCGCGGCGCAGCAGCTTCAAGCCCTCTTCGCCCAGGCCCTGGAACGAGTAGGGCGAGGTCCGCGGCTTGTAGGCGCCGCCGCGCATCACCGTGGCGCCGGCTCGCGCCACCGCCTCGGCGATGGTGAACACCTGCTCCTCCCCCTCGACCGAGCACGGCCCGGCCATGAGCGCGAGCTGCGCGCTGCCGATGGCGCAGCGTCCCACCGAGATCACCGTGTCGTGCGGCTGGAAGGTGCGCGAGACCAGCTTGAACGGCACCGCGATCTTGCGCACCTCCTCGACCCCGGGCCAGCCACGCACCGTGTCCCAGTCCACCGCGGCGCCGTCGCCGACCGCGCCCAGGCGCACCTGGCCCTCGTGGTCGGTGCGGTAGACCGAGAGCCCGGACATGCGCAGCCGGCTCGCGATGTCGCCCGCGACCGGTTCACCCGTCCCGCGCTTCAGCAGCACCAGCATGTCGGTCCTCGTCCCTCCGGGGCCCGGCGGCCCTCGTCCGTCCTCGCGGTGCCGGCGCCTTCAACGAAAACGCCCACGCCGGAGTGGCATGGGCTGGGAGTTCACGCTCGATTCGGAGGCTTCAGCGGACGAGCGCAGGCTCCCGGCCACGCCAGGCGTAGCCGTACCAGCGCCAGATCCAGACCTGAAGAGCGTTCTTCATGGCATTCGTCTCCGCTGCGAGGGCAAGAGCCTAGCATGCGCGTTCCGCGCGGGTCAACGGCCGGCGCGTTCCCATCGGCGCGGCTCGGTGCGCCGGGACCCGGCGGGCCCGCGTCGCGCCGGGAGGTCGCCTGGCGCAGGGAGAGCGCGGCGCGCGGAATCCGGCCTCACGTCTCCCGCCCCCGCAGCGCGCGCTGCCTGAGCCACGCGTCCATGAGAGTGATCGCCATCATCGCCTCCGCCACCGGCACGACGCGCGGGCAGATGCACGGGTCGTGGCGGCCCTCGATCGCGATGGTGGTGGTGCCGCCCGAGCGGGTGGCCGCGGTCTGCGGCTTGCCGATCGAGGTGGCCGGGCGCACCGCGACGCGCACCACCACCTCGGCGCCGTTCGAGATGCCGCCCGAGACGCCGCCCGCGTAGTTGGTGAGGAAGCGTGTGCCGTCGAACACGTCGTTGGTCTGCGAGCCGCGCAGCGTGGACATGCCGAAGCCGCCGCCGATCTCGACGCCCTTGGTGGCCGGGATCGAGAGCATCGCCGCGCCGAGCAGCGCGTCGAGCCGGGCCATGGTGGGATCGCCCCAGCCCGGCGGCACGCCGCGCGCCACCACTTCGACCACGCCGCCCACCGAGTCCTGCTCGTCGCGCGCGGCGGCGATCACCGCGGCCATGCGCGCGGCGGCTGCGGCGTCCGGGCAGCGCACCGGGTTGTTCTCGACCTCGTCCCAGTCGCGGCGGCCCGCCACGACGTCCGCCACCTGCACGGTGCCGCCGACGATGCCGACGTGCACCGTGGCGAGCGCGGCCTTCGCGAGCGCGCCAGCCGCCACGCGCCCCACTGTCTCGCGGCCCGAGGAGCGCCCGCCGCCGCGGTGGTCGCGCACGCCGTACTTGGCGAAGGTGCTGTAGTCCGCGTGCCCCGGGCGGAACACGTCCTTGAGGCTCTCGTAGTCCTGCGAGCGCTGGTCGGTGTTGCGCACCAGCATCGCGATCGGCGTGCCGAGCGTGAGCCCCTCGAACACGCCCGAGAGGATCTCGACCCGGTCGGCTTCCTTGCGCTGCGTGGTGAGCGCGCTCTGCCCCGGGCGGCGCCGGTCCAGCTCGCGCTGGACTTCGGCGGCCTCGACGCGGATGCCCGGCGGCATCCCGTCCACCACCACGCCCACGCCGGGCCCGTGCGACTCGCCGAAGGTGGTGACGACGAACAGCCGGCCGAACGAGGAGGACACGTCAGCGCCTGCGCCGCCGCGCCGCCGCGGCCGGCTGCTGTTTCGCCGCCTGGAACGCGGCGATGCTCTTCGCGCGGAACGCCTGGTGGTCGCGCACCATCTTCTCGAACTGGCAGAGGTAGTTGGCGCGGATGTCGGCGCGCGCGCCCGCGATCCAGCCCGCGCAGCGCTCCCAGGTGACGATGTCCTCGCCGGTGTGGTCGAAGAACAGCCCCGCATGGAGCACGCCGCGGTTGACCAGCGTCCCCACCATCTCCCAGTAGGAGATGGTCATGCGGAACCAGCGGTCCTCGTCGCTGTGCGTCAGGTAGCGCGCCTTGATCTCCGGCCAGCCCGAGGGCTGGAAGTCAGTGAGGAACCACCGGCGCGCGCGGCGCAGCTCGGGGTCGCGGCGGATCTCGTAGAGCCGGAGCAGCAGCTCGGCGTCGGCGTGCGTGGGCTTGCGCATCGGGCGTTCTCCTGGGTCGTCGGCCGGCCTGTGGACCGGGACGCTACCAAGCGCGGGCGGATTTCGGAAACGGGGTCGCGCTACCGCCCCTGCAGCGCCCGCACCTTCCCGGTCTCGCGCACCTCGACCGGGTAGCCCTCGATCTCGCGCGGGATGCGCGCGACGATCGCGGGCGTGCGCCGCTCCACCAGCACGACGAGCGCGGGCCGGCCGGCGCTCGTTCCCTCCCCCGTGCCGACGACGCCGGGGATGGCCATGAGCTCGCCGGTGTGCGCGAGCAGGACCTGGCCGATGGGTCGTCGGGTCACGCGCGATGGCTCCTCGGGTGGCGTTGCCGCCCGGTGGCCGCAGCTCGCGGCGGGCAACGCCAGCAGGGCCGGGACGAAGAAGGGAAGCCACCGGCGGATGGCTTCCCTCCCGTTCATGCCGCTCTCCCGACTACTGGCTCGCCACCGTGGCGCCGAAGTACGAGAGCACCGAGCTGATCGGGTTCGAGAACGAGCCGCCGCTGCCGCCGGCGAAGCACAAGCCCACCGGCTTGTTCGTGGACTGCTCGACCATGAGCGAACCCGAGTCGCCGGAGCGGATGAAGTTCCCGGGCGTCATGATCTGGCTGGTGAAGGTGGCGACGCCCCCGGTGTACTGCACCTGGATGGTCACGTTGATCGCCTGCACCGTGCCGGTGGTGAGGCCGGAGGTGCGGCCGCACTTCTTGACCGCCTGGCCCACGAACGCCGTCGCCACGGTCGAGGACGGCGTATAGCCGCAGGCCTCGGCCACGGTGTACGGGCGACTCGGGTCGGGCTTGGCGATGGCCGCGTCGATGGTGTTGCTCGAGGAGAAGCTGATGGTCTTGAAGGACGTGAGCGATGCGCAGATCGCCGTCTGCGCGCACTGCGGCTTGGCGTCGTAGCGGCCGGGCGCGTCGATGCGCTCGCCGGTCTTCGCCGCGTTCTGCCGTGCGAACACGTGGTTGTTCGAGAGGAAGTACTTGGTCCCTCCCTTGAGGACCACGCAGCCGATGGTGCCGGCCGCGCACTCCTTGTCGTTGCCCGTCGAGGTGCCGCACTGGAGCGTGGCGTACGCCGTGACCTCGCCCACGAAGCGCGTCTCGACGGCGATGCCGTCGAGCTGGGCGGGCAGTCCGGCCACGCCTTCGCGCTGCGTGAGCACCAGGATCTCGGGCCGTCCGTCCCAGGTGGAAGCCGTGCCCGTGCCGATGACGCCCGGGACGGCCATGAGACGCGCGGTGTGCTCTTCCTGCTTGCGCATCACCAGCGCGACGTCGGCCGGGTTGCTGATGGAGAGCGGACGGTCGGCGCGCGTGACGCGGCTGGTGCCGGCCGGCGCGGTCGGTGCGACCCGGTCGCGGCTGCAGCTGGCCACGACCAGCGCGAGCGCGCCGGCGAGAGCGAGGATGCCAAGGAGCTTGAAGCCGTTGCGGAGCGGATGACGGATCATGAGCGTCTCCTTGTGGCAGGGGGAACCTGCTCCGAAAATGCCGACCCGGCGCACGACCGCCGGAACATGCGCCGGGTGACGGCTGACTCGAAGAGCCGCGTGGAGGCTAGACCTGCGGGCCGGGAGACTCCAACGTTTTCTCGCGTGGCGGACGCTCCCGGCGCCGCGCCAGCGCGGAGGTGGCTGCTCCGGCGATGCCGCCCAGGAACGCGACCGGGGCCACCGTGACCGAGAGCAGGAAGAACACCGGCTCCTCGCTGTGGAGCGCGGCGCTCAGCGCGTTGTGGAGTACGACGCACACGGGGAAGAGCACGGCCGCGCCCGCCGCCACGGCCAGGAACCACTTCACCGGCCAGCGCGCCACCGCACCGGCCACCACGCCGCCCACGATGGGAACGGCCACGAGGACCCAGATGCCCCACATGACGCACACCTCGTCCCGAGAGAGGGTCGGCGTCCCCGTGGGGTGGAGAGACGGGCGGGAGCCTACGCCAGCAGCCCCGCCCGAATCCACGGTTTCGTGATGGGCCCTTCGCGGAGCGGAGCGGCGCCGGAGCTATTGCTTCCAGACCAGGTTGACCCCCGGCCCGCGCTCGCCGTAGACGAGATAAGCGCCGGCGTGCGTGTTGAACAGGCTCACCTGGGTGTGACGAGCCGTGTCGGCTCCGACCACGGTTCCCCCGCCGCCGCCGCCGATCTCCCACTCGTAGACCGGGGTCCCCGACCAGGCGAGATCCACGCCGAAGCGGCGCTTGGCGTGGTGCAGGAAACGACCGCTGCGCTGGCGGATCGCGAGCGGCTCGCCGTAGGTGAGCGGCTCGTCCGACTTCGAGGCGCGCACGAACGAGAAGCCCCGGCCTGCCTTCGCCACGTACCTGAGGTTGATGCCGAAGCGGCGCGGGGACCAGACCAGGAACTTCCTGGCGGTGAGGTTGAAGAGCGAGAGGCTGTCGTTCGCCGGGATCGGGTGTCCGCCGGGCACGAGGCGCCAGTTGGCGGTGTTCTGGTCGGCTCCACGGCCCGGGACGGCGAGTGCGGCGAACAGGACGGCCCCGCCCAGAAGGACGGCGATACGCTTCATCTCTGTGCCCTCCGCGCGCGCGACGGCCGTGGCCGGGGAAGCCGGACGGTGGCGGGACGGGCGGGCTCGCGGATCGAGCCCGGGCCAGGGCGCCGCGACGAGGACGCGATGCTAGCCGAGTCGAGAGCCAAAAGCACGCGCGGACGGCGCGGGGGCCAGTCGCGCCAGCAGCACGCGGGAAAGGGACCCGCTCGGCGGCGGCGGTCCCGGCAGGTCACGCGGACAGCAGCGCGGAAGGGAGCCGGCGGCCGCGCGGCTGCTTGCCCCCGCGGTCCAGAAGACGCAGGCTCGGGCCGGCGAGTGGCACCTGAAGTGGCCATCGAGGGCGTGAGACAGACCCCTGACGCCCGTTGGAGCACGTCGCGAAAGGAGGATGACCGATGAGAACGACCCGAGCCGTACCGGCTGCTTACTTCCTGCTGCGGGCCGTGGCGGGCCTGCTCTTCATCCAGGCCGGGGGCTTGAAGCTGTTCGGCTGGTTCGGCGGGATGCCCGGCCACACGGGCTCGCCCTTGTCGTTGATGTCGGAGCTGGGCATCGGCGCGGTGCTCGAGTTCTTCGGCGGCATCGCCGTCATGCTCGGACTCTTCACCCGGCCCATCGCCTTCATCCTGTCGGGCGAGATGGCGGTCGCGTACTGGCAGTTCCACGCGCCGCACGGCGCCTGGCCGGTCCAGAACCATGGCGAGTCGGCCGTGCTGCTCTGCTTCATCTTCCTGTTCGTGGCGGCGCAGGGCGGGGGCGACTGGAGCCTCGACGCGCTGATCGGGCGAGGACGGAGGCCGGACCGACCGCCGGATTGAGCGGTCTACGGCTCATCTCACGGCCAAGCAGGTGGTGGCCCCGGCTGGAGTCGAACCAGCGGCACGCGGTTTAGGAAACCGCTGCTCTATCCGTCTGAGCTACGGGGCCACGGGTCGGCGACTGTCGCCTGTGGCTTGGACTTCCGCAACTGCGCTCCGCCGGCACTTGAAGGGCCGCGGAGCCCTCCTGCTACGGCGGCTGCTACAAGTTCTTCGAAACAACCAACCACGCGAGCGCCGCAACCAACACGACGAAGAGCACCCACGCAGTGACGTGTATCGCGAAACATGCTCTGTAGAGCCTGAGCGACCGACCCTCCGCCACACAAATCCGCCGGTACTCCTGGAACTGCCGCAGCTGACCAGATGGCATGAACAGGGGGTAATCCGGCTTGTAGCCGCAACGCCGCAACGCCGGCAGAACGTGGCGATAGTACGCATGGTTCCCGAGAATCACGCCTATCGCGACGATGCCCCAGGTCACCAGGAAGTACGCCTCAAGCAGAGGGTGCTCTCTCACCTGCTCAACCTCGGACGCCGCCCACGATCTCCCATGGGCCAGTGCCTCACTGTCTGACTCCGGCAATCCGTTGCGCCTCCCGCATGACCGCCTGGTCCGTCAGCCTTGCATACCGCTGCGTCGTGACGATGCTCGCGTGCCCGAGCACCTGCTGCAGCGCTGCCAGGCTCCCGCCCGGCTCGTGATCCGCTCCCCAACCTTGGAGCATCAGGCCCTGCGTATGATCCGCTCCTGGAACCTTACCAGCCGCCCGAACCTGACGGAAGGGAGCGAGCCCCGAATCGGCCGCATTCGCAGTCGGCATCCAGTTCGGGCTGTGCTCACTCCGGCTGACCGACCCGCGCCAGCATTCGTCCCTCGAAGCGCCGCCTTGGTCCCACGAACGCCGCGGTCGTTCGCACGGGGCAGCCTGGGCCCGGCGGCGCGCTTAGGCTGGGCGCACGACTCGACTGGGAGTCGATTCCCTGGAGGATCCGTGATGGGCCGCCTTTCATCCGCCGTCGTCTCGGTCACCTTGCTTCTCTCCTGCTCGCCTTCCCTCGGCGCCGAAGCGCCCGCGCCCCCCACCCACACGTACGCGATCCCCTGCCCGCCCAGCGAGCTGCTTCGCCGCCATGACGCGTTGCTGGCGCTGGCGGCGCAGGTCCGCGCCGACCTCGGGGCCACGCAGGATGCCGACCTCTCGTCCGGCGCGGCGGCCATCCGCCAGCGCAACACGACCCTGTTCCAGATCGCGGTGCTGGAACGCGACACCGCGGCCGCGCATCGCGCGCTCGAGCGCGTGCGCAGCACGTTCGATGCCCCGGCCGCACGTGCGATGTCCGGGCTCTTCACCGAGCCCTACCTCGAGGCGCGGGTGTCGCCGGGGAGCGACTTCCACGCCGCGTTCCGCGAGCGCCTGACCGGCCGGCTCGCCGCGCTGCCGTACGGGGATGTCCAGTTCACCCTCGCGGCCGTGCGTGGCCAGATGAAGGCCGCGTCGCCCGACACGTCGGTGGGCACCGTGCGCGCGGCGCTCGATCCGCTCGTGCAGGACGGGCGGATCGCGGCCGGGGACGCCGCGACGCTGATCGCCCTCGCGGTCAACGACGAGCTCGTCCGCTTCGCGCGCGAGGACCTGCTGGCGTGTCTCGATGCGACGATCGCGGCCCACCGGGACGACGCGACACCGTTCTCGCCGCGGGTCGGAGTCGTGCAGCCGCCGCTCCGGGGCGCGTGGTTCGGGCAGCAGGCGCCCGCGCATACGCCGGTGCGATTCGCGCCGGCTATCCTCGATTCGCTGAACCCGTGGTGCAACGGCATCGCGTTCTCGCCGGACGGCAAGGAGTGCTTCCTCAGCATCGGCGGCGCCACTTACGGCGGTATGCGGATCGTTCACGCCACGTGCGAGGCCGGTGTCTGGACACCTTTCGCGCCGCCTGCGTACCTGGATGGCTTCATCTCGACCGGGGAGCCGCACTTCTCGCCCGACGGAGGCACGCTCTACTTCACCGGCAAGCGCGCCGGCGAGTTCGGCCGGCTGTGGGCGCTGACGCGGACGGGCGCCACGTGGAGCAAGCCCGAGCGGCAGCCCGCGCGGATCGAGGGCGAAGGCGACGCCTACCGTGGCCGCCGCACGAACGACGGCACGTGGTACTTCGGCCTGCAGTTGCAGGGCATGATGCAGATCTATCGCACGACGCCGGGCGGTGCCGCGGGCGTCGGGATCGAGAAGCTGGGCGCGCCCGTCAATCTGCAGGCCTACGATGGCGATCCCTGCGTGGCGCCGGACGGTCGCTGGCTCGTCTTCAACTCCGCGCGTGAGTTGGCCGGCCGGGCCGACCTGTACGTGAGCTTCGCGGACGGCAAGGGGAACTGGGGAACGCCGGTCCACCTGGGCCCCGAGTACAACACGCCCGACGACGAGTTCGGCGCGATGCTCTCGCCCGACGGCAGGCACCTCTTCTTCACGCGCCACACGATCGCGGAGAACCAGCTCTACTGGGTGGATACCGCTGCCATCGATGCGCTGGAGCCCGCCGTGCGCAGGTAGTCGCCTGGGCGAGCGTCACGTCGTAGCGCGTGCCACTGCGGGCGAAGTCCTCCTTCGTGTAGTCGATGACGCGGTCCGCACCGAGGCCGCGCGCGAGTTCGACCTTGCTGGTGCTGCACACGGCGGTGACGTCTGCGCCGAGCAGTTTCGCGATCTGGATCGCGAACGTGCCGACGCCGCCCGATGCGATGGGGTTACCCTTCTCCTCGGCGGACGTGCTCGAGCTGCCATCGCTCAGGTGGTCGGGGATGTCGCCACGCTCGACCCCGCAGCGTTGATGATCACGGGCAGCTTGGCCTTCCAGTTCGCCCAGGCTGTCGGGTTCGTCACCAGGTCGCACATGAAGTGCGCGACGTTCGCCATGTTCGTGCTGGCTGGAGCGAAGAGGCTGCTCACGATGCCCTCGCGCAACGCGTACGCCGAGACCTCGCCCGGGAGGAGCGAATCCGGTCGGACCACGGTCCACTGCATGAACGGGTTGCTCGCCCCGATCGTCTCCTGAAGAAAGTCCGCGGCGCGCTGGTTGTCCTGGGCCGGGGGAAGCACACCGCAGAGCAATCGGAGACACGCTCGCTCCAGAGGGCTCCGACGCGTGTCGAGGCCCCCCGCGCGATCGACCGAGACGCTACTCATGAGGATGAGCTTGATCGGAGCCGCGGGCTGCAGCGCGCCGATCGCTCGGCACAGCCGCGACGTCGCTCTGGTCACGAGGTCCCGCGGCGGTCCGAAGATGCCCTTGAAGCTGAGAACGTGACCGAGACACGAGATCACGGCGTCGCAGCCGCGAAGATGGCGCTGCAGGTCGCCATCGGGGAGCGACAGCAGGCTGGCCTCGATCACAGTCAGGTCGGGATTCCGCGCGGCGTCGGGTGCGAGCTTCCCGCCTGTTCGAACGATGGCGCGAACGCTGATGCCACGCTCCAGGAGCTGGTGCAATACGTGCCGGCCCGTGCGTCCGGTGCCGCCGACAAGAAGGACCGTCTGTAGCCTGGGCATGGCCATGTCTCCTGCACGTCCTTGGGGAGCGCCAACCCGGGCGTGCACCCGACCTGCCCCGTGAGGGCCCCGCACGGCGGCAGATGCTGCGTCAATCGGATTCTCACGGTCAAGAGGTGACGGATTCGCTCGCGCATCTGTTCGTCCGACGCGCCAGTCCGATTGGTGGCTGACGACTCAGGCGCTGCGTGAGGGAGCTGACCTCGAGTCGAATCTGCCAGTGGGGCGCCGCAACCACGAGGGCGGGCCTATCACAGGAGACTCCATGCCAGGGGCTGCTTCGTTCGCGAGCCGGAGACCAGCTGGACGGATCAGGACTTCCCTGATCAGGACGGCGCTGCCTCGTCGTCAGCGCTGCGCGGCCGCTGCTCCCTCCCGCGTCCAGATCTTCGCCGTCTCGGTTGCGAAGTCCTCGAACCTCCGCGGCGCGTGCCCGAGGACGCGAGTCAGCGTGGCGGTGTCCGCGGGGGTTCCCCGGAGTCCGTTCTGCTGGAAGTGCCGGTACATGAGCTTGAAGTCGTACACCATCCAGGCGGGCAGGTACTGGAGCGACTGCTTCTCCCACGCCTCGAGGTCGTCGCCGGCGTAGGCGACCTTCCTGCCGAGCGCCGCACTCCAGACCTCGGCGGTCTCGGCTCCGGTGAGCGCCCGGGGACCGACCACATCGTAGGTCTTGCCCGCGTGGCCCTCCTGCGTGAGGGCGATCGCCGCCAGCTCGGCGATGTCGCGTACGTCCACGCGCGAGACCCCCACGTCGCCCAGCGGCTGGGGGTAGACGCCGTACTGCAGGATCGCGTCGCGGAACCAGTGGTCGTTCTGGAAGAAGTTGCTCGGCCTGAGGATGGTCCAGTCCAGCCGCGCGGCCCTGACTGCGGCCTCGACGCCGAGCTTGGACCCGAAGTGCGGCAGATGCGGCGCGCGGTCGGCGTGCTGCACCGACAGGTAGACCAGGCGCTTCAGCCCCGAGTCCATGGCTGCGCTGACCGCCATCAGGCCCTCGCTGGCCTCGGTCTGGCTCACGGGGTTCACCACGAACGCGCCGTCCGTGCCGTCGTAGAGCCCCCGCAGCGTGGCGGGGTCGAGCAGGTCGCCCTTCAGGAACTCGACGTCGGGGCCGAGCGCGCGGGCTCTGGCGGGATCGCGGGTCAGCACGCGGACCTGTTGGCCCCGCGCCAGCAGCTCGCGAACCACGTTCGATCCGACCGTGCCGGTGGCACCCAGGACGAGGAATCTCATGATCAGCCTCCATGGTTTTCTGGATCGCGTGAATGCCGGACCGCCGACGCTGGCCTGGGCCGGCACCATCGCCGCGGCGCGGCCCCGTGGCCGGACGAACATACGCTCTGATGCCCGACCCTGGGCGATGGGTGTGGAAGGCGAGTGCCTCAGGAACCGGGAGGACGCAGCCCCGCGCCCCCCCCACTTCCCTCTGGCACGAGGACGGCGCGGCCTGTCAGAATCCCGCTGTCCGCTCTCTTTGGCTCCGTCCGAGGAGGTCCCTCCATGCGCCGCCTGATCGCCGCCGTCACGCTCGCCGCCGCCGTCACCTGTCCGCTGGCCTCGCCCGTCCACGCCGCCTGGCCGCACGACCCGGGCGTCAACCTGATCGCCGTCCCCGGGGAGCCGCACTCGCAGTACCTCTACGGCGGCCCGGAGTGCGTCAGCGACGGCGCGGAAGGCATCATCATCGTGATGGACGTCTGGATCGGATCGGGCAACGACGATCTCGCGGCGCAGCGCATCGGTCCCGACGGCACGCGGGTGTGGGGCACGGCGGGGGTGCCGGGCGTAACCGCGACCGGCAACCAGTACTTCCATGCGTCCGCCAGCGACGGGCAGGGCGGGGTGATCTTCGCGTGGCCCGATGACCGCGGCGGCACCAAGGACATCTACGCGCAGCGCCTGGACGCCAACGGGACCGCGCTGTGGGGTGCGGGTGGCGTGGCGGTGAGCCAGGCGAGCGGCGATCAGACCGCGCCGCGGCTGGCGCGCGACGGCTCGGGCGGCGCGTGGATCGTCTGGACCGACGGGCGCAACGGCGCCGCCAACACCGACATCTATTGCCGGCGCGTGAACGCCGCGGGGGTCCCGCAGAGCACGGCCGACGGCGTGGCGGTATGCGCCGCGACCGGCAACCAGAGCACTCCGCGCATCGCCATGGACGGGCTTCTCGGCGCCGGCGCCATCATGACGTGGCGTGACGAGCGCACCGACGGTGGGGACATCTACGCCCAGCGCATCTTGAACACCAGCGTGGTGTCGTGGGCCGCCAACGGCGTCGTGGTGTGCAACGCCGCCAGCACGCAGCAGGTGCCAGCCATGTGCTCCGACGGGGGCACCGGCGTCATCGTGGTGTGGAATGACAACCGGTCGGGCGCCGACCTCTATGCGCAGCGGGTCTGGAGCAGCGGCACCGTGGCCTGGACCGCCAACGGCGTGCCCGTGTGCAGCGCGATCAACCAGCAGAGCCAGCCGCAGATCATCCAGGACGGCCGGGGCGGGGTCATCGCGGTCTTCAACGACTACCGGAACGGCGGCAGCGACATCTACGCGCAGCGGTTCGCCATCGACTCCGGGACGATGATGTGGGGCGCAGACGGCGTGCCGGTCTGCACCGAGCTTGGCACCCAGACCGCGCCCCAGCTCGCCTCGGACCGGCTGGGTGGCGCCTCCGTCGTGTGGACGGACTACCGCCAGAACGATTACGGGGACGTGTACGTCCAGCGCCTCGATGGGAACGGCACGCGGCTCTGGACCACGAGCGGCGTGCCGGTCGGCACCGGTTCCAACTGGGAGTACGGTCCGAACGTGGTGAGCTCCGGCCCGGGCGAGTGCCTGGTGGCGTTCACGCGCGACCCGGACGCGGTGGTGCAGAAGGTGGACCGCTGGGGCTACCTCGGCGCCGAGCCCGTGATGGCGGACGTGGCCGACGTCGCCAACGACCAGGGCGGGCAGGTGAAGGTCTCCTGGCTCGCGAGCCCGCTCGACACCGACGTGCTGTTCGAGAACATCTCGGACTACCTGGTGTTCCGCTCGGCGCCCGCCTCGCTGGTGGCTGCCGCGCTGGCGGCGGGCCGGGTGACCACCTCTGCCGACGAGGTGGCCGCGGCCCCGGCCGGCGCGCGCCGGCTGCTCAGGACGACCACGCCGGCGGGCGCGGCCGCGTACTGGGAGCTGGTGGCGAGCCAGCAGGCCTACCACCTGCCGTCCTACAGCGTGGTGGCGCCCACCACCGGGGATTCGGTGGCGGGCTCGAACCCGCTCACCTCCTTCATGGTGCAGGCGCGGAACTACTACGGCGGCTACTGGAACTCGGCGCCCGACTCGGGCTACAGCGTGGACGATCTGGCGCCGGTGGCGCCGGCGCCATTCTCGGGAACCTACGCGAACGGCACCGCGCAGCTCCAGTGGGGCGCGAATGCCGAGGCCGACCTCGCCGGCTACCGGCTCTACCGCGGCCTCCCCGGCTTCACGCCCGCGCCCGGTAACCGCGTGGCCGAGCTCGCCACGACGAGCTACGTGGACGCAGCCGGGCAGCCCTGGACCTACAAGCTCACCGCCGTGGATGTGCACGGCAACGAGTCGGCTGCGACCGCGCTCACCCCGCTGGGCACGGTGGACGCCGGCGATGGGCCGCCGGCAGTGGACTTCCTCGCGCCGCCCATGCCGAACCCG
>JACRPT010000091.1 GCA_016223045.1 Candidatus Eiseniibacteriota bacterium | reverse complement strand
AGGTCAGCGGTAGAGCGCCTTGAGGGCGCCCCAGGTCGCGTGGGTCGTGGGCGTCGGGCCGGGGATCCGGCACTCGCCCGAGATCTGGTTGTCGTAACCCTGCGGCACGGTCGCGTTGGGACGGCCGGCGAGACCGCCGAGTGTCCACCCCGCGCGCTGGCCAGATGGGATGTAGATCAGGTCCACGCCCTCGTCGAGGGTCATGTTCCCCTGGAAGTTGCCCTGGTCGAGGTTGAAGTCGTAGATCAGTGCGAAGTTGTCGATCCGCCCGCCGAGCGCCAGCGTGCCGTCGGTGAACGTGGACGGCGCCGAGGCGTTGGGGGGATTGGTCCCGTAGACCGCGGGCGTGCCCGAGGTGCGGCTGTCTTCGAAGTAGCGCCCGCGTCCGTTGTTGTCGAACGTGACCTCGAGCACGCCCCCCGCGAAGAAGCGCGTGGCGACCGTGAGGTCGTAGAAGTAGAGCGTGTACTCGTTGACCCCGGGGTCCACGTAGGGCGCCAGGTACGGGCCGAAGCTCGTAACGAAGCCGAGCGCCTTGTACCCGTCGCCGACCTGCAGGTAGTTCCCGGTGTCGAGATTGGGATTCTCGTAGTCGAAGCCGGTGAAACCGAGCAGGAAGACATCGGTCTGCGCGAGCGCGGGCGCTGTGACTGCGATAGACAGGGCGAAGAGAAGTAGCAAGACCTTACGCTTCATCAGCCACCTCCTCGAGGTGCAGAAGTGGTGCACGCAGTGTGTGATCTCAGGAAGTGACGGGGCTAGCCGTCGGAAGCGCTGCGGGCCGCCTTTCTGGGACCGGGGATCCGGTTGGGGGTCCCGAAAAGATGGAGGGCGCGTCCTCGTGCGAAAGCGGGGACGCAAGTGCGACCATGAAGTCGCCGGGTGGTCCGACAGCCCCGGCGGAACGGCTCGGATTATAGGCCCGCCCACCACGGAATCAAGACTCAAGTAGGAGACAGGCGCGCCCGCTTGTCACTGAGGTGGAAGAGTTTAGTGACACCACTCGCGCGTGGACAGACGTGCAGCCGCGGCCCTCAGTGGGACTACGGAGACGGCGGCCGCGAGGACCAGGGGAAGCCCGAGGCGGAGGCCTTCGAAGGAGCCGGCTGGAGCGAGCCGGGCGAGCACGAGCCAGCCTGTGGCCTGTGCGACCAGCAGGCCGGTGGCCAGCAGCCGGCCGGCAAGTGACAACGTGGCACGAGGGTTCGTCCAGTGCGGGTCCCCGAACGCGACCCCGGTCCAGAGCCCCAGGCAGAGCGAGAGCCCGAGGGCCGGCAGCACCAGCGCGAGGATGGCCAGGGTCTCGCCGGGAGGGAGGCGGAAGCCGAAGACCAGGCTCGCCGTCACTACCGCCAGGACGGGCAGGGCGATCGCGGCCGTGGCTGTTAGCTTCGCCGCCAGCCAGCGCCCGGGCGGGACGGGCGCCAGCCGGACCCACGCCAGCCCGTCGCGCTCGAACGGCACCGAGCGCGCCGCCACCTCGTAGCCCAGCCCCACGGTGAGCGCGAGCAGCATGGTGCGGGCGAGGGTGGGGCCCGGCGTGTGATGGAGCGGGGCGCTGACCAGCGGCAGCAGGGTCCAGAGCGCGGCGGCCGTGAGCACGTCGCCGAGCACGGTCCAGTCCCGCGTGAAGAGCCGGGCGTCCCGTGCCAGCGTGGCGCGGAGCAGCGAAGGCCGGCGGCGGCGGATCGCGGGCCGGCGGCCGCGCGCCGGGCGGCCCCCCACCCGCGCGGCGAGTCGGGCCTGCGCGCCCTCGAGCTGGCGGCCGGCGCTCCAGGCCGCGAGCGCCAGCGAGAGCAGCGCGGCGAGCAGGAGCGGGGCGAGGTGCCGCGCCGCGCCGGCGGGATCGCCCGCCGCGGCCGCGCCGAAGCCGCGCGCCGCCCAGTGGGCGGGTGACCAGGCGGCGGCCGCAGGGGCGGTCGTGAGCGCGGCATAGGCGGCGCGGGGAAGGCCCTCGGCCGGATCGGTGAGCCGCGGCAGCAGGAAGGCGTTCGCGACCCAGATCAGCGTGAGCGTGAGCGTCGAGAACAGGGCCAGCGCCTCGCGCGCGCGGCGTGCCGGGACCAGGCGCAGCAGGTGCATGGCCGCGGCCACGCCCAGGCCGAGCGGGATCGCCCACAGCGTCAGGAACACGGGCGGCAGCAGGAGCCACGCCCAGCCGGGCAACGGATAGGCCGAAGCGTAGCCCGCCACCGCCGGGAGCCCCAGCACCAGCAGCGGGGTCGCGGTGCGCGGCAGCGCGTCGAGCAGCTTGAGCCCGAGCAGCGCCGCGGGGGAGAGCGGTGCGCGGCGCAACAGCTCGAGGTCGGAGTCGAGCAGCAGGGTCGCCACGGCCTCGTGGAGGTCGAAGACTAGCAGCGCGAGGAGCGCGAGCGCCAGCAGCAGCCCCAGCGCCATGGCCGCCGCGGCCGCCGAAGCTCCGTGCAGCGCGAGTTGCGTGAACAGCGCGGCCAGGCCCGAGCCGACGAGTCCCGCCATCACCAGCATGAGGGCCAGCACCAGCAGCGCGGGGCTCCGCCTGCCGCGGCTTCGCCCGCGACGCGAGAGCAGGTGATTGCGCGCGAGCCGCCAGCGCCCGAGCGCCACGCCGGCGAGCCTCATCGTCCGCCTTCCGCCGCTTCCTCGCGGGTCAGCTCGAGGAACACGTCCTCGAGCGTCGCGGGCGCCCCGGATGCCTCGAGTCCGCTCGCGCCGCGCAGCTCTTCGAGGCTCCCCTCGGCCACCTTCTGCCCGCGGTGCAGGATCACGACGCGGTCGCACATCCGCTCGGCCACGTCGAGCAGGTGGGTCGAGACCAGCACGCCGCCGCCGCCCGCGGCGCGCTCGCGCAGCAGATCTTTGAGGGCCCGCGCCGCGCGCGGGTCGAGCCCCTGGAGCGGCTCGTCCAGCATCACCAGCGGCGGGTCGTGGAGCAGCGCGGCCGCCACCGAGACCTTCTGCCGCATGCCGAGCGAGCAGCCCTCGATCAGGTCGTCGGCCGCCTCGACCAGGTCGAGCCGCGCGAGCAGCGCCGCGGCGCGCGCGGCGCACGCGTCGGGCGCGAGCCCGTAGAGCGCGCCCACGAAGTCGAGGAACTCGCGCGCGCTCAGCCGCTCGTAGAGGAACGGGCGGTCGGGCACGAAGCCCATCAGCGCGCGGGCGCGCAGCGGCGCGGCGGCGAGCGAGGCCCCGGCGATCAGGATGTCCCCCGCGTCGGGCCGCAACAGCCCGGCGCAGGCCCGGAGCGTGGTGCTCTTGCCCGCGCCGTTGGGCCCGAGGAAGCCGAGGATCTCGCCCGCGCGCACCTCGAGGGACAGGCCGTCCACCGCGGTCAGCTCGCCGTAGCGGCGGGTGAGGCCCCGGACGCGGAGCGGCGGCTCGCTCACGCGGTCCCGTCCGCGCCCGCGGCGCCCGGCGCCCGCGCCATCCTGGGCAGGCTCACGCGGTTCCCCCCGCGCCCGCGGCGCCCGGCGCCCGCGCCATCCTGGGCAGGCTCACGCGGTTTCTCCCGCGCCCGCAGCGCCCAGCGCCCGCGCCATCTTGGGCAGGCTCACGTCGTAGCGATAGCTCACGTTCAGGTGGCCGTCGTCGAACTCCTCGCGCTCGTGCGGGACCCCCAGCTCGGCGAGCCGCCGCGCGAACAGTCGCGCCCCGTGATGGAGGTGCCACTCGTCGCGCGTGCCGCAGTCGAGGTAGAGCAGCCGCAGCGAGCGCAGCGCCCCGGCCGAGGACTCGATCAGGTGGAGCGGGTCGTGCTCGAGCCAGCGCGCCCACACCTCGGCACGGAACGCGCCGGTCTCGAGGTCGCACGGCAGGTCCACGCCGAAGGGCGGCATGGCGGGGTTGGGCGAGTAGGCCGCCGCCATGGCGAGGATGTTCAGGACCAACATGTCGTCGTGGCCCTTCTGGCGCTTCGCCTCGAAGGTCTCGAGCCACTCCCGGAGCCCGCCCGCCTGCTGGACCAGGCTGCAGAACTTCGGCACGTCGCCGCGGTAGCAGTAGTCGAAGCACAAGTCGCCGCTGTGGCAGGCGACCGCGCCGAACACCTCCGGGCGCCGCATGCCCAGCACCAGCGCGCCGTAGCCGCCCGAGGACTTGCCGATCACGCCGCGATGGTCGCGGGCGGCGAGCGTGCGGAAGCGGCGGTCCACGTGCGGCACCAGCTCCTCGACCAGGTGCGTCGCATAGCGGCCGGTGGCGCTCGAGTCGAGGTACTGCGAGCCGCCGAAGCGGGTGAGGCAGTCGGGCATCACCAGGATCATCTCGCCGCAGGCGCCGCTCGCGATGAGTGCGTCCATGCGGTCGTCGAGCGCGGGAGACCACGGGTTATCGTTGAGCAGCATGCGCCCGCGCCCGGTGAAGCCGGTGAGCACGAAGGCCACCGGATAGCGCCGCTCCGGAGCGTCCGGGTAGGACGGCGGCAGGTAGACCGGCACCGTGCGCACGTGGGGGTCACCGGCCGGGTTGCCCGCGAGCACCGCGCTTTCGAACCGCTCCATCACCACCTGTCCCTGCCTCATCTCCTGCTCCTCCCCGGTCCCGTGCCGCCCGCCCGTCCGCCCGGCCGCCGGAGGCACGATAGAGCCCGCCGCCCGTTTCCCCAACCCGGGCAGGGGCCGCGCGATGCGGCGCCGACCCGCCCCCGGCGTCTCCCGCCGGGGGCGCCCCGGGGCCCCGCCGGCCACGCATTCCGGGCTCAACTCCGCGCCGCTCGGGCCGATAACCGTGGCGACCCCGGAAGCTCCGACTCCTCGTCCTCGGCAGGGAGTGCCTCATCCATGTTCGCTCGCAAGCGCGGGTCCAAGAGGGACTCGATCAACCGTCGCGCATGGCTGCTCTGGGCGCTGACGTTCGTGCTCGTCATCGCCCTGACCGCCGCCGTCCCGCTGCTCTACCTGCCGCTCCTCAACCTGGTCCGCGCCACCGCCGAGGAGACCGGCCGCTCGATCGACACCGAGTACGTGGCCGTCACCGGCCTCGCCGGCCTGGTGCTGCTCTTCTGCCTCTACACCGTGCTCAAACAGCGGGAGCTGAACCGCATGCGGCACCAGCTCGAGCACGAGGAGCAGGAGAAGGAGAACGTCCGCACCCGCCTCTCCGAGCTGTCGGCGTTGTTCCAGGTCTCGACCGCGCTCAACCTGCAGCTGCGGCTCGACGACATCCTCGAGATCATCGTGCGGCGCGTCGTCGCCACGCTGAAGGCCCAGCAGGCCTCGATCATGATCTACAACCCGGCGAGCAGCCTGCTCGAGACCCGCGCCTCGTACGGCCTCGAGAGCGAGTTCGCGAAGAACGCCCGCAAGCGTCTGGGCGAAGGCATCGCCGGCTGGGTGGCGGAGCGCAAGGAGGCGGTGCAGCTCGACTCCGGGAACGGGCCCGGGCCGTTCGACGCGCACTTCAAGCGCAATCGCAACATCACCTCGGCGCTGTCGCTGCCGCTGCGCGTCGGCGACCGCTGCGTGGGCGTGCTCAACGTGAACCGCATCAATCACCCGGAGAACTTCCAGAACCACCACCGCGACATCCTCCAGATGTTCGCCGAGCACGTGGGCGCGGTGATCGACCGGGCCGACACCATGGAGCGCCTGGGCAGCCGCACGCGCGAGCTGGAGGCCGACAACCTCAAGCTCAGCGAGATGAACCGCATGAAGGATGTGTTCCTCTCGACCGCCAGCCACGAGCTCAAGACCCCGCTCACTTCGGTGATCGCCTATGCCGAGCTGCTCGACGACAACGAGGCGCGGCTCTCGCGTGACCAGAAGGGCGAGTTCCTGCGCCGCCTGCGCGCCGAGGCCGGCCGGCTGCTGAGCCTGATCGAGGACATCCTCGACCTGTCGCGCATCGAGAGCGGCAAGCTCACGCTCAAGTGCGTGTCGGTGTCGGCCTCCGAGGTGGTGCACGCCGCGGTCGAGACCACGCGCTCGATCGCCGAGAAGCGCGGCATCGCCGTGAGCGAGAGCCTGGCCTCCGACCTGCCGCC
Organism: Candidatus Eiseniibacteriota bacterium; assembly: GCA_016223045.1. Classification (GTDB taxonomy): domain Bacteria; phylum Eisenbacteria; class RBG-16-71-46; order RBG-16-71-46; family RBG-16-71-46; genus JACRPT01. The sequence goes on along the minus strand of JACRPT010000091.1, from coordinate 27,736 downwards.
GGTGATGATGGACGAGGTCAAGATGCGGCAGGTGTTCGTGAACCTGCTGGTGAACGCGGTCAAGTTCAGCCCCGACGCCGGCACCATCGCCGTCGAGACCCTGCGCGACGGCGATTTCCTCCGGGTCGAGGTGCGCGACCAGGGCACCGGCATCGAGCCCGAGGAGGCGACCCACATCTTCGAGCTGTTCGGCCAGGGCCACGGCGAGAAGGACGGGCGCCGCGGGCTCGGCATCGGGCTCCACCTGGTCAAGCGCATCACCGAGCTGCACGGCGGCCACGTCGGCGTGAACAGCCGCCCGGGCGAGGGCAGCACCTTCTGGGTGCGGCTCCCCATGCCCAGGCTGGTGCCGGTCGAGGCCGAGTCCGAGGCCGAGCGCCGGGCAGCCTGACCGGAGAGGGAAGCAGGTCCGGGACAGCGGGTCCGGGACCGGGACGGCCGGGGGCGAGAGCCTCCGGCCGTTTCCCTGCCCTCCGGCGTCCGCGCCGGAGCCCCATTCCGCGCATCCGGCCCGTGCGACCCGGTCCAGCCGGCATCCGCCCCGGCGCAACGCAGGAGCCAGCTCGAACCCCTTGACGAGTCCTGCCTCCGGTGATATTCAGGCAATCGTTTGATTACTTCCGGAGGAGCTGGACATGCCCCCGCATGAGTTGAAGACACGCCTGTTCCAGGAGTTCTCGCGCGTCGGCAAGGCGGTCGCGAGCCCTCGGCGCCTGGAGTTGCTCGAGATCCTGGCCCAGGGAGAGCGCAGCGTGGAGGCGCTGGCCAGGGAGACCGCCCTTTCCCTCGCCAACGCCTCGCACCACCTGCAGGTGCTCCGCGAAGCCCGGCTCGTCGAGGCCCGCAAGGAGGGCCTCCACGTCTACTACCGCCTGGCCGGGCCCGACGTCTTCGAGCTGGCGCGCGTGATCCGGTCGCTCGCCGAGCGCCGGCTAGCCGAGGTCGAGCGCATCGTCCGGACCTACTTCCGGGCGCGCGACCAGCTCGAGCCCGTCGAGCGCGAGGAGCTTCTCGAGCGCGCCCGCGTCGGGACCGTGTCCGTCCTCGACGTCCGGCCGGCCGTCGAGTATCGGGCCGGCCACATCCCGGGCGCCGTCTCCATCCCGGCGGCGGAGCTGGAGCAGCGCATCGGCGAGCTGCCGCCCGACCGGGAGGTCGTGGCGTACTGCCGGGGGCCGTACTGCGTGCTGGCGTACCGGGCCGTCGAGATCCTGCGCGCCCGCGGGCTCGGCGCGCGTCGCCTGACGGAGGGTTTCCCCGAGTGGCGGGCCGCGGGCCTGCCGGTCGAGGGTGGGGAAGCGGAGGCGAGGCCGTGAAGACACTCATCGTCCTCAACGACGCGCCCTACGGCAGCGAGCGGGCGTACAACGGCATCCGGCTCGGCGGCTCGCTGGCGAGACGGGAGGGCGTCGAGCTCAGGGTCTTCCTGATGGGCGACGCCGCGGCCTGCGCCCGGCGCGGCCAGAAGGTGCCGACGGGCTTCTACAACATCCAGACCATGCTGGGCGCGGTGGCCAGGCATGGCGGCGTCATCGGCGTGTGCGGCAGCTGCATGGAAGCCCGGGGCATCGGCGAGGCGGACCTGGTCGAGGGCGCCCATCGAGGCTCCATGGACCAGCTGACCGAATGGACGCTCGAGGCCGACAAGGTCATCGTCTTCTAGAGGTCGTCTTCCGGAGGGCTGCATGGCTTCTACGACACTCGTGCTCGGCGGCGGAGTGGGCGGGCTGGTCGTGGCCCGGTGCCTGAGGCGGGCGCTCCCGCATCCCCACCGCATCGTGCTGGTGGAGCGCAGGGCCTCCTTCCTTTTCGAGCCGTCGCTGTTGTGGCTGATGACCGGCGACCGCACCGTGGAGGGCATCTCGCGGCCGCTTCCCCGCCTGGTCCCGAAGGGCGTCGAGCTGGTGCGGGGCGAGATCGAGCGGATCGAGCCCGAGAAGCGGCGCGTGGTCGTGGAAGGCAGCGCTCTGGAGGGCGACCATCTCGTGATCGCCCTGGGGGCCGAGCTGGCGGCGGATCAGCTTCCCGGTCTGGCGGAGGGCGGCCACGACTTCTACACGCCGGCGGGCGCCGCGGGACTGCGGGATGCGCTGTCGGCGTTCACGGGCGGCCGGCTGGTGGTGATGACCGCGGCGCCGGCCTACAAGTGCCCGGGCGCGCCCTACGAGGCGGCCATGCTGCTGGAGTGGTACTGCCGCCGGCGCGGCATCCGCGACCGCACCGAGATCACCCTCTACGCCGCCGAGCCGGGCCCGATGGGAACCGCGGGGCCCGAGGTCTCGAGAGGAGTGCGCCAGATGGTCGAGTCGAAGGGCATCGCCTACCACCCGGAGCACCAGGTCGTCGGCGTGGACCCGGCGGAGCGGCGTCTCAGGTTCGCCAACGGCGTCGAGGCCGGCTACGACCTGCTGGCCTTCGTTCCCCCGCATCGCGCCCCGCGGGTGGTCCGCGAGTCCGGGCTGGCGGCGGAGAGCGGCTGGATGGCCGCCGACCGGCGCACGTTCGAGACGGTCCACCCGCGCGTGTACGCGCTCGGCGACGTGGTCAGCGTCCCGCTCGCGATGGGCAAGCCGCTGCCGAAGGCCGGGGTGTTCGCGGAGCGGCAGGCGCAGGTCGTGGCCCACAACCTCGCCCGCGAGATCACCGGCCGGGGAAGCCCAGCGTCCTACGATGGCGTGGGCGAGTGCTTCCTCGAAACTGGCGAGGGGCGCGCCGGCTTCGGCAAGGGCGACTTCTACGCGGAGCCGGCGCCCCGGGTGGGGCTCCACCCGCCCGCCCGCCGCTGGCACGCGGCCAAGGTGCTGCTCGAGAGGATGTGGCTCAGGCGCTGGATCTGAGTGGGGGTCCTGACCGGCAGCTTCCTGACCGCGGCTTTCATCTTGGGGGGCACGGTCAGGGTTCTTCTGACGAGAGAATCGCTTCCCAGCGCGCCGCCTCCCCCACGACCTCGAGCAGCCGGACGATGGACAGGTGCAGGAGCCGCTCGCGTTCAAGATCCCGCTGCGACTTGCCCTTCACAAGCTCGACGGCCTCGTGGGCCGCGTCGAGCATGTGACGCACGCGAACCGCGTCACTCTTGGGCATAGACCGTTCGCGCCTCGGCGAGCACCTGATCCCTGAAATACCGACTCAGGCTCCTGGGGGTGTTGAGGTCAACGGGGCGCCCCAGCAAGTCGCTCAGTTCGATTTCGATGCCGAAGAAGTCGAGCCCCGGAGTCATGCCCGGCTCGAACTCCACGAGCACATCAACGTCGCTTCCCGGCCGGAACTCGTCGGACAGGATCGAGCCGAAGAGCGCGAGCCTTCGGATGTGGTGGCGCTGGCACAGCTCCGCGATCTCCTCCTCGGGCAGCCGCACCCCGTGGTAGACCATCACTCGCCTCCTAGCCCGCCGCCGCGGCGGGAGCCGGCAGCATAACGCGAATCGTGTTCCTGGTGTCCTGGGGGTCGGAGATCTCAATGAACACCCAGCGCCCGAAACCACCGTGAGCGTTCACGGCCGGCACCCGGCGATTGCGGACGGCCGCGACCTTCGAGGCCCTGTGCCCGGGATCGTCAGCCCCTGAAGGGAGCCCGGCCCCTGTGTGTGAGTGCGGGGGCTGCGGAGGCGGGATGGGTTCGGGCGGGCTTCGGCGGGCGCGACGCCGCGGCGGCGTCTGGATTCTCGGGGCCGCTCAGTGACGCCTCCGCGGCCCGCCTCGTCACGAAGCCATCTTCACCGGAGATGCCGCGGCCAGCCCCTGCTCGCGCCGGTACTTCTCGAGGCAGCGGGGACAGAAGGTGTGGCTGAAGCGCGCCGCGGCGTGACGCTCCACGTAGTCCTCGAGGCTCTTCCAGTCACCCGCGCCGTGGCCCGCGCCGTCGTCATCCCGGATGGCACCGCAGATGCAGCACGCCGGCAGCAGGGCCTCGTAGAGGCCGAGGCGCCGCCGCTGGCGCAGGTCCCGGAGCACCGCCACCGGCAGCCCGTTCTGGTGCGCGTTCAGCGCGCAGAAAGTCACTTCCACCGGGATGCGTGCGCCGTTCCTGGCGAGCGCTTCCAGCTCGACCGTGCCGCGGCCCACGCCCCGGCCTTCGCCGGCCTCGAGGTAGCGGCGCATGCCTTCGCGGTGGCGTTCCCGCAGCTCCTCAGGCACCAGCAGTGCGATGTCCGCGCCCTCCAGCTCCTCCCGCGAGTAGCCGAGCATCGCGAGCGCGGCCGGGTTCACGTAGCGGATCCGGCCCTCGAGGTCGCCCACCACGATGGCGTCGCCGGCGGCTTCCACCACGGCCCGGAACATGGCGTTCGCGGAGGTGGCCAGCCGAGCCGCCAGCTCGCCCACCGGGCACAGCACCACGAAGTAGAGCAGGGGGAGGATCAAGGCGGTGAGCAGGGCGGCATCGAGCAGGGAAGAGGCCCACCCCCAGCGCACGTGAAGTCGGTCCAGCACGAGCATCACCAGGAGTTCCGCCAGGAACACGCCGAGCAGGCAGGCAGGCAGGACGCGCCGCCACAGCGCCAGCGCCGCCCGGTGCACGGGGTGGCGCGCGTCGTGTCCCACTGCGGCGGAGCGTGGCATGCCTTCTCCTCGAAGCGGTCCGTTCGGAAGAACCTGCAGCCCTCTGTGCGCCCGTTATCGGCCACGGCCGGCCATGCCCTTAGCCGCGCTTCGGGCCCGGCGGGTCGCAGCCGGGCCCGGCCTCAGCGGTATCGAGGTCCGGGCGGGCTTCCGCCGGACCCCGGTGGACGCGGATCGGGGCCCCGTCCCGGCGCGGGCGCTTCGCCTACGCCGCGGCGGCGCCGGGGATCCGGGGGTATTCCTCGGCGCGGAGCGCGCGGCGGACGTGGCGCTCGGGCGGCAGCGGCTTCAGCTCCTTCGCCTCGGCGGGCGAGAAGGGCACGCCGCTCGCGTCCGCGATCACGCGCACGTGCGGGCGCTCGAGATCGCGGGGATTGGGAGCGAGCACCAGGGCCTGGCGGTCGTCGTCCAGCTCGACCACCTGCCCGGGCGGATAGAAGCCGAGGCTCTGCACCAGCGCCCACAGCGCGGCCGGGTCGAAGCGTCCGGCGAGCGGCCCGAGCACCATCCCGAGCGCCTCGAAGGGCGTCGTCTGCTGCCCGCGCTCGCTGCGGTGCATCTGCAGGCTCACGTACGCGTCGGCCGCCGCGATGATCTCGGAGAGGTGGCTCACGGTCCAGCCGGCGGGCAGCGCGGGGTAGCACCACCCACCGGAATTGCCGGGACGCGCCGCGTGGTGCTCGAGCGCCGCGCGCATGCAGTGGAGCGTGGTGGGGCTCAACGTGGTCGAGCGCGCGATCAGCTTGGCGCCCTCGACGGTGTGCCGCTCCGCGAGTCCCCGTTCCTCGTCGTCGAACGCCTCGAGCGGGTGGTGGATGCGATCGTAGACCGCCGCCTTGCCGACATCGTGGAGCAGCGCCGCCACGCCCAGGTCGGCGAGCGCCCGCCGCTCCAGGCCCAGCGCCTGCCCCATGGTCACCGCCACGATGCAGACGTTCACCGAGTGCGCGTACGTGTACTCGTCGTGGTGGCTGAGGCTCGCCAGCCCCATCACCACCGGCTCGTCGGAGAACGCGCCGTCGATGAGCGGCTGGACCACGCGCTTGGCGTGCCGCAGCTCGACGCCGCCCTGCAGCGCGGTGGTGGTGAGCAGCGAGCGCGCGCCCTGCATGGCGAGCGAGTAGGTCTTGCGCGCCGCCGGCCGCACCCCGGGGCTCGGGGCGGTGCCGCCGCCGCCCGCGCCGGGCTCGTCCGCGGGGGCGCCGAAGTCCTCTGCCGGCCCGCGGGCGGACCACGTCTCGAAGGCGTGCGGGGTGAACGCGTCCTCCTCGCCGTCCGACTGGGTCGAGGCGTGCACGGCGGGGAGGATGCGGGTGATCCCCTCGGCGAGCGAAGCCTCGAGCAAGCCGGGTCCGTGATGGATGTGTGGCTGCAGGAACAGCCCGAAGAACTTCTCCAGCTCCTCCGCGGTCAGGCCCGGCTGGATGCGCACGCCCGCGATGCCGCGGCGCTGCAGCTCCTCGATCATCGAGCGGTGGAAGCGCAGGTTCGCGGCCTTGACCGGGATGCGCACGCCGTTCAGGTAGAGGTCGTTCTCGACCGCCACCAGCACGACCTCGGGCGCTTCCTCGAATACCGGTTTCAGCGTGTCGAGGAAGGATCCCACCTGCCGGGCGAACACCTGGTTGCCGATTCGGTACGAGCGCCCGATGCGCACCAGCGCGAGGAAGCGCACCACAAGCAGGAGCCCGTGCTCGCGCATGCGCTCGTCGGTAGGGCGAACGGAGGGTCTCCCGCCGTCGCCTGCCGCTCGTTCGCTCATGACCTGCTCCGCGAGCCCAGGGCCTCGATGCACGCGCTGCGCACCGCTTCGCTGCGGGCGCGCAGCCCGGCCTCGAGCGCGGCGACCGCCTTCTCGGAGTTGATGCGCGCCAGGGTGCGGGCCGCGGCGCTGCGCTGGAAGCTGCGGCGCGCGAACCAGCCCCCCCGGCTGAGCAGGACCTCGAGCGCCGGCACCGCGGCGTCGTCGGCCACCTCGCCCAGCGCGCTGAACAGCGCGCGCTGGTTGCCCTCGGCCCGCGATTCGAAGTCGGTGGCCTCGATGCAGTCGAGGATGGCCCGCGCCACGCGCGCGTCCCGCTCGCGGGTGAGCATGTTGAGCGCGGCAGCCAGCACCTGCGGGTCGCGGCTGTCGAGCTGCCCGACCAGGATCGGGATGCGTTCCTCGGGCGGCACCGAGCCCAGCGAGTGCACCAGCTGGCGGCGCACGCGCGGCTCGGGATGGCGGGACACCGCCTGCAGGAGCGGGACCACCTCGGGTCCGCCGATGTGCCCGAGCACGAACACCACGTTCCGCACCACGTGCCAGCGCGAGTCGCTGATCCACGGCGCGAGCGACTCGGGCTCGTCGGCGCACAGGAAACACAGCGCCGTGCAGGTCGCGGCGCGCGAGCGGGCCTTGGTCGCCCGGGACATCACCGCGGCCGTGAACCCGACGGCGGGCCTGCCGAGCGCCACCGTGATGGCGGTGAAGCGCCCGTGCTCGGTGGTGTCGCCCTCGTCGAGCGCCTCCGCCACCGCGCCGGCGTCGATCCCGGCCAGCGCCGCGGTCATGTCCTCGGAGCTCAGCGCGCGATCGGGGTCGAACGCGTCGAGCACGCGCAGGGCGGCCTGGGCCTCGGCCCACGCCACGTTCTCGATGGCCGAGGCGACCCAGGTGACCAGCGCATGCGCGAGCGCGCGCCGGGTATCTTCGCCGGGGTCGAGCGCGAGCAACGCCTGCACGAACTCCGGCACCTTGCGGTCCCAGGCGACGCTGCGCTCCGCCTCCCAGCCCGCCAGGAACCGCGGGCGCGCCGCCTCCATCGCGGGCAGCAGGATCTGGTAGGCCGCCGTCACGTCCGTGCCCGGTTCCGGCAGCGGCCAGTCGTCGAACGTGTCGCGATGCAGGCCCTGCCCGCCGGTCACCTGGCCGAGCTCGGCGCGGATCTCGGAGCCGGCGGGCGACCACGCGAAGGTCTGGCCGCGCCGGTCCCCGTCGTCGGTATGCCCGCCGCCGGGTCGCGACGAGAGGTAGATGGTCTGCTCGAGCGGCACCGCCTCGAGCAGGATGCCGGTGAGGTTGGCCTGCCACAGCCACGTGACCAGGTCGTCCTGGGTATTGCCGCCGTGGCTGACGAGCTTCACTCCCTCGATCAGGGCGTCGATCTCGTGGCGCGGGATGCCGCGCAGGAGACGCATCTTGCGAATGCCGTCTCGGTAGAACAGGAACGGCAGCTGGTCGGTGATGCCGGGCACCACGTCGCCTCCCGGCTGCCGGTCCACGGCCCGCACGATGGACTCCTCGCCGAGGAAGATCTCGGTGGCGGCGAAGCGCAGGTCCAGGGGCCCGTGCGTGGTCGTCAGCTCGGCGAGGGCGCGCGCCAGGTTCTCGTGGGCTTCGGCCACGAACGGGTTCGCCCCGCTGTAGAGCCGGAAGACCTTGAGCGCGCGCGCGAGCTGCCGGAACCAGCCGGCGGTCGCCTGGGCTTCGGGCGAGAGCTCGCGGAAGTTCTGGACGCCTGGGAGCGGTGCCATGGTCCTCGTGCGGTCGGGGCCCGAGGGAGGGCCGGAGCGGCCGGGGAGGCGGATGCAATGCCCCCTTTCCCCCGGGTCCCACCCGCCCGGAGGTCTGCAAGGTCATCGGCCAGCCGGACCCGGGGCTTGAGGCCGGGAGGGGGGCCGGGATCGGGCGGTGGGGTCGCCCGGCGCGGTCCCCGGCCTCGTATCGTCCGGGACCGGCGCGGCTTGACTGTGCGTGCGGCCTCCCGTAGTCTCCGCCACTCCTTCGCCGCGCGACCCTCTGTCGATTCGAGGCCTCGAGAGCCATGAAGCGGACATTCCAGCCCCGTAACCGCCACCGCAAGAAGACCCACGGTTTTCGGGCGCGCATGAAGACCAGGGGCGGCCGCAAGGTGCTCTCGGCCCGGCGGGCCCAGGGCCGCAAGCGCCTGACCGTCTCTTCCAGCTAGCATCCCCTTGCGGTCCTCCAGTCCGGACCGTGCGGCCGCTCCGGGACGCCGGTCCCACCTCGCCGCCGGCCCCCGGCCGCGCACCCGCGCCAGCACCGGGACGCCTGCATGCCGTCGGAGCCGACGTGGGGGGAGTCTCATGACTGCCGAGCATCCTGAACGGCTGGGACGGGAGCACCGTCTCACCTCGCCGCGCCAGTTCGCCGCGGTCCAGGAAGCCGGCGTTCCCTTCCGCGGCCACCACTGCGTGATGCTGGCGCTCGCGCGTCCCGGCGAGCCCACCCGCTTCGGTTTCATCGCCAGCCGCAAGGGAGTGGGCGGCGCGGTGCAGCGCAACCGCGCGCGCCGCCGCCTGCGCGAGATCGTGCGCCGGCGCCGCCCGCGGTTGCCCGCGGCCGGCTACTGGTTCGTGTTCATCGCCTCGCGGACCGCGGTCACCACCCCGCACCAGGACCTGGCCACCGACGTCGAGCACCTGCTCGCGCGCGCCGGGGCTCTGGCGCCCACCAGCCTCGACCTCCACTAGCGCGATGCGAACGGTCGCGCTGCTGCTGATCCGGCTCTACCAGCGCCTGCTCTCGCCGAACTTCCGCGGCTCGTGCCGGCATATCCCCTCGTGCTCGGAGTACGCGCGCGAGGCCATCGAGCGCCACGGCGCCGGACGCGGGCTCCTGCTCGCCGCGCGCCGGCTGCTGCGCTGCCACCCGCTCGGCTCGAGCGGCTTCGACCCGGTACCCTGACATGGACCGTCGCACCGTCATCGCCGTCATCCTGTGTCTGCTGTTCCTGGTCTTCTACCAGCCGCTGCTGCGGATGGCGGGGTTCGGGAAGTACCTCGAGCCGTCGCGCCGTCCGACGCCGGCAGCCGTGGACACCACACACGCCGATTCGCTGGCGCGCGTGCAGTCCGCGGCCGAGAGCGCGCGGGCCGCGGGCGGTCCCGCCGCCCATGCCCCGGCGGTGTTCGCTCCGCTGCCGATCGCGGCCGCGGCGGGCGCGCTGGAGAAGACCAGCAGCATCGAGACGCCGCTCTACCGCGCGACCTTCACCAACCGGGGCGCGCGGCTGCTCTCGGTCGAGCTCAAACGCTACGTCTCGGCGCACGGCGTCTCGAGCGCCGGCGGCAAGCCGCGGCGGGTGAAGCCCGGACATGCGGTGCCGCCGGGCGACCGCGTGGTGCTCGCCGGCGGTCCGCTGTTCGGCGTGGACCTCGGCTCAAGCGCGGGTCTCAGGCCGCTCGACGGGCTGGTCTACGCGGTGGCCGAGAGCGCCGACGCCACCGGGCAGGACGCAGCGCTGACGTTCACCGCGCGCGACAGCTCGGGGCTGGCGGTGCGCCAGACCTGGCGCGTGCGGCCCGGCACCTACGCGCTCGACCTCGACGTGCAGGTGGACGGCGTGCCGGCGGCGTGGCGGCTCAACGACTACTCGCTCACGGTGCGCTCGTGGCCGCCCTTCACCGAGACCGACCGCCGCACCGACGAGCGCCAGGTGCGCGCCACCACGCTGGTCGGCACCAACCTGCACCGCGACCAGGCGGCCGGCCTGCTCAAGGGACCACGCGCCTACGACGGCAACGCCATGTGGGCGGCGGTGCAGAGCCGCTATTTCATCGGGGCCGTGGCGGTGGACCAGGCCGTGGGCCGCGGCGCGGTCTCGCACGGCGAGCAGCGCCCGCTGGCGGAGGACATGGTCAGGGCGCTCGGTCCGAACGAGAAGCCGGTCACGAACGTGGCGGTGAGCAGCCTGGTGGTGGGCCTGCCTGGCGCCGAGCACCCGGTGCAGCGCTTCCTGCTCTACTTCGGCCCCAGCGACTTCCCGCGCCTCTCGAGTCTCGGGCACGAGCTCGGGCGCTCCGTGGACCTGGGCTGGAACTGGATCCGGCCGATCAGCGAGCTGCTGCTGCGCCTGCTGGTCTGGGTCCACATGGTGGTGCGCAACTACGGGCTCGCCATCCTGGTGCTGGCGACCCTGGTGCGCGTGCTGCTCTACCCGCTCAACGCGGCCAGCCTGCGCAGCATGCGGGCGATGCAGAAGCTCCAGCCCGAGATCGAGCGCGTCCGCGCCAAGTACAAGAACGACTCGCAGGCCATGAACGCCGCGCTCATGGCCCTCTACAAGGAGCACAAGGTCAACCCGGCGGGAGGCTGCCTGCCGGTCCTGCTGCAGATGCCCATCCTCATGGGCCTCTACCAGGTGCTGCTGAACGCCATCGAGCTCCGGCAGGCGCCGTTCGCGCTGTGGATCGACGATCTGTCGGCGCCCGACACGCTGTTCCACGTGAGCGGGTTCCCGATCCACCTGATGCCCGTGCTGATGGCCGGGTCGGGGTTCCTGCAGCAGAAGCTCACGCCGATGAACCCGCAGCAGGCGCCCACGCAGTACATGATGAATGCGTTCATGCTGGTGCTGTTCTACAACCTGCCCTCGGGCCTGGTGATGTACTGGACCGTGATGAACCTGCTGAGCGCCTGGCAGCAATGGCGCGTGCTCAGACAGGACGAGCCGGCGGTCGTGGTCGTCCCCGACGAGGGTGGATCGAAGAAGCGGAAGAGATGACCCGGGCCACGCCGGGTCCGGGCCGCGGCCACGCGCGCCGCTGCCTTCCGATCATCCGGGGCCGCGACGTCGGAGCTGCGGGCCGGTGGAGCCAGCGGGACTCGGCAGGGCCGGAGCGCGGTTGCGCCCGCGGCCGCGAAGGCGTGGCGAGAACGGCCGCGAGGCGGTAGTGTAGGAGCACTCGAACGCGGTCGGCACCGCGCAGGAACCCGGAGTCAGGGCCCAATCCCCGAGCACAGTCGGGTCCGCTCCGCTCCGCGCGACCTCGGAGCGCCCGCCATGGCACCCACGGAACGTGGGTCGCGGGCCCCGGCCGACCGACCCACGATGGTTCGCATGCGTCGCAGGGCAGGGGCAACCCAGGGTCCGCCAGGCCTCCTGCCGCGACACGAGAGGTGAGACATGGCCCCAGAGGGCGCAGTCTTCGAAGGCAGGACGCTGGACGACGCGGTTCGCAAAGGTCTGGAGGCGCTCGGCCTGTCCCGGGCCGAGGTGATGATCACCATCGTCGAGGAGGGCTCGGGCGGCTTCCTCGGCATCGGCGCCCGGCCGTACCGGGTCCGCGTCATGGCGCGCCCGGGCGGCGCGCCGCGGGACGACCAGGGGGGCGACCGGCGGGAGGGCCGCGGCCGGCGCGGCGGCCGTGATCGGGACCGGAGCGAGCGCGGCCGCGGTCGCGAGGAGCGCCGCGGCGGGCAGAAGGCCGCGCCACCCCAGGGCGAGCGGCGGCGCCACGAGGAGAAGCGCCGCGACGAGGGCCGCGAGAAGCGACCGGCGGAGGCCGGCGCGGCGCGTTCGGGCAACGGCAGCACGCCGCGCGCGGAGACGCGCCCCGGGCCACGCCCGGAATCCCGCCCCGAATCGCGAGACGAGGCCGGGGACGAGGGCAAGAAGCGCCGCCGCCGCGGGCGCCGCGGCGGACGCGGGCGCCGCGAGGGCGCCGCGGCCGGACCGCCGCGGGACTCGGCTTCACCACCGGCTCACGGTTCTTCCGCTCCCCCGGACGAGCGGGAGCAGGTGGCGGCCCGGTACGAGACCAGGCCGGCGCCGCCGGAACACGCCGCGCAGTCCCGGCCGGAGGCGCGCACCCACGCGCCCGACGTCCCGCCCGAGCCCGCGGGCGAGCCGGCGTACGAGGCGGGCCGCGAGAGCCGGCGTGCTCCGCGCATGGTCGCGGACGAGGCCCCCGCGCTCTCGTCCGAGCAACTCGCGGCCGAGGGCAAGCGGCTGACCGAGGAGTTCCTCGCGGCGATGGGCTTCGAAGCCACCGTGACCGCCACCGCCGAGGAGACGCGCGTGGACGTCACCGCCGCGGTGGCGTCGGACGACGAGCTGCTCACGGGCCGGAAGGGCGAGGTGAGGCAGGCGCTCCAGCACCTGCTGAACCGCATGCTCAACCGCGGCGAGGGCTCGCGCTACCACCTGCAGCTCGAGGTGAACGAGTTCTGGAAGCGGCGCGAGGAGGAGCTGCGCGAGCTGGCGCGCTCGCTGGCCGACCAGGCGCTCGCGACCGGCGCCGAGATGGTGACCGAGTATCTGAACTCGCAGGAGCGCCGCATCGTGCACGTCACGCTCAAGGACGATCAGCGGGTCAAGACCTACGCGCTCGGCGACGGCATGATCAAACGCGTGGCGATCGCGCCCGCCGACTTCGAAGGCGGCCCGAGAGACGAGTAGCCCGGATCGCTGCGCCCCGGCGCCGGGCTCCCCAGCCCGGCGCCATTCGTTTGCCCGGAGGACCATGCCTCACGACACCATCGCTGCCATCGCCACCGCGACCGGCGCCGCCGGCCTCGCGGTCGTGCGCGTGAGCGGCCCCGGCGCGCTCGCGGCGGCCGACGCCGTGTTCGCGGGTGGCGCGCCGCTCGCCGACGCCGCGGCGAACACGCTCCACCACGGCTGGGCGGTGTGGCCCGCCGCAGCGGTCGCGGGCGGCGCGCCCGCCCGGGCTCTTCCGGCGCAGGGCCGGGCGCCGCGCCCGGCCGGGCAGGACGATGTCGCCGCGGCGAAGCGGCGGCAGGCAGCCGGACCGCCGGGCGAGCAGAGTCCGCCGGGTCGGAGCGGAGCCGCGGGAGAGAGAGCGTGCACGGACAATGCGGGCATCGCGCCCGGCACGCGCCTTGACGAGGTGGTGGTGGCGGTGTTCCGCGCGCCGCGCTCCTACACGCGCGAGGACGTGGTCGAGCTGTCGTGCCACGGCGGCGCGCTCTGCGCCGCGCGCGTGCTCGCGGCGCTGCTCGCCGCCGGCGCCCGGCTCGCGCGGCCCGGCGAGTTCACGCTGCGCGCGTTCCTGAGCGGACGGCTCGACCTGGCGCAGGCCGAGGCGGTGGCCGACCTGATCCACGCCGAGACCGAGAGCGCGCACGCACTCGCCGTCTCGCAGCTCGGCGGCGAGCTGTCGCGCCGGCTCGCCGCGGTCGCGGAGGCGGTGCGCGACGCCGCAGCCGAGGTCGAGGCGCGCGTGGACTTCGCCGAGGACGTGGGCGGGATCGAGGTGCCCGCGCACGTGGTCGAGAGCGTCGCCGCGGCCGAGGCGGCGCTCGCCGCGCTGCTGGCGGGCTCCGCGTGGGCGCGCACCGTGCGCGAGGGCGTGCGCGTGACGCTGGTGGGCCGGCCCAACGCCGGGAAGTCGTCGCTCTTCAACGCGCTGCTGGGTGACGCGCGCGCCATCGTCACGGGTCAGCCCGGCACCACGCGCGACCTGGTGAGCGAGGGTCTCGAGGTCGCGGGCGCGCGGGTGACGCTGGTGGACACCGCCGGCCTGCGCGAGGGCGGCGACGAGATCGAGGCGCTGGGCGTGGCGCGCGCGCGCGCGTCCCTCGAGACCAGCGCGGTGGTGCTGTGGGTGGTGGACCGCGCCGCGCCGCTCGCGGAGGAGGACCGCCGGATCGCGGAGCGGCTCGCCGGCCGGCGCGTGCTGGTGGCGCTCAACAAGAGCGACCTGCCGCCGGCGGTGGCCCCGGGCGAGATCGGCTCGCTGCTGGACGGCGTGCCGCATCGCGCCGTCGCGGTCTCCGCCCTGCGCGGGGACGGGATCGTGGAGCTGACCGGCGCGCTCGCCGCGCTGCTCGGCACGGGACGCGCGGGCGGCCTCGCCGGCGCGGTGGGCAACCGGCGTCACGCCGACGCGCTCGAGCGCGCGCGCGCGGCGCTGGCGCGTGCCACCGGCGCCGCGCGCGCCGGCGCGCCGGGCGAGATCGTGGCGCTCGAGCTGCGCGACGGCCTGTCCGCGATCGGCGAAGTCACCGGCGAGAGCGTGGACGAGGACCTGCTCGACCGCATCTTCAGCCGGTTCTGCGTCGGGAAGTGATGATGAGCGACGCGCCGTCGGGCAGCACGCGCGTCCCGCAGGATGGCCTCCATGTTCGGCACTGCGGCGCGCGCTCGCCGCACGAGCGCGCCGCGCGTTCCGACGTCGCGGTGGCGGGCGCCACGCACGAGCGCGACACGCGTTCCGACGCCGAGGTGACGGGCGCCGGGCCCGCCGGCTGCGAGGCCGCGGTGGCGTCCGCCACGCCCGAGCGCGACGGCCGCTATGACGTCGTGGTCGTGGGCGCCGGGCACGCCGGCTGCGAGGCCGCCGCGGCGTGCGTGAAGCTCGGGCTCCGCACCGCGCTGCTCACCGTGAGCCTCGCCGACACCGCGAAGATGTCGTGCAACCCCGCGGTGGGCGGCATCGCGAAGGGTCACATGGTGCGCGAGCTCGACGCGCTCGGCGGGCTGATGGGGCTGGTCACCGACCGCGCCGGCATCCAGTTCCGCATGTTGAATCGCGGGCGCGGCCCCGCGGTGTGGTCGCCGCGCGCGCAGTGCGACAAGGCGCGCTATTCGGTCGAGATGGGGCGCGCGCTCGATTCGCTCCCGGGCCTCGCGCGGGTGGCCGGCGTCGCCCGCCGCGTGCGGCTCGAGCGCGGCCGCGTCGCCGCGATCGAGCTGGACGACGGGCGCAGCCTCCGCTGTCGCGCCGCGATCATCACGCCCGGCACGTTCCTGAACGGTGTGATCCACGTCGGCCCGCGGCGCTTCGCGGGCGGGCGCATCGGCGAGTTCGCCGCGGTCGCGCTCAGCGAGTGCCTGGCCGGGCTGGGCCTCGAGCGCGGACGCCTGAAGACCGGGACGCCGCCCCGGCTCCACCGCGACTCGATCGACTGGGAGGCGCTCGATGCGCAGCGCGGCGACGAGCCGCCGATGCCGTTCTCGCACTGGAGCGACCGGCTCGAGGTCGAGCAGGTGCCGTGCTGGCTCACGCGCACGAACGCGCAGACGCATCGCATCATCCGCGAGAACCTCCACCACTCGCCGCTCTACTCGGGGCGCATCCAGGGTCGCGGGCCGCGCTACTGCCCGTCCATCGAGGACAAGGTCGTGAAGTTCGCCGAGCGCGACTCCCACCAGGTGTTCCTCGAGCCCGAAGGCCGCGACGTGCCCGAGATCTACGTGAATGGCATGTCGTCGAGTCTGCCCGAGGAGGTGCAGCTCGGATTCGTCCGCTCGGTGCGCGGACTCGGGCGCGCGGAGATGCTGCGCGCGGGCTACGCCGTCGAGTACGACTTCGTGCTGCCGCACCAGCTCGACCGCACGCTCGAGGTGAAGCGCGTGCCGGGGCTCTTCCTCGCCGGCCAGATCTGCGGCACGTCGGGCTACGAGGAGGCCGCGGCGCAGGGTCTGGTCGCCGGCATCAACGCCGCGCTGCGGGTGCAGGGGCGCGAGCCGCTCGTGCTGGGACGCGACCAGGCCTACATCGGCGTGCTGGTGGATGATCTGGTCACGCGCGAACATCGCGAGCCCTACCGCATGTTCACCTCGGCCGCGGAGCATCGGCTGCTGCTGCGCGCCGACAACGCCGACGAGCGACTCGCCGAGACCGGCTTCGCTCTCGGGCTCATCACGCGCGAGCAGGTCGAGCGCGTGCGCGCGAAGCTCTCGGCGATCGAGGCGGAGGAGCGGCGGCTCGCGCGCATCGTCGTGTGGGTGCCGGCGACGGCGGCGGTGGGCGATGCGGTGCGTGAGGCTCCCGCCCCCGGCGCGGCATCCGACGACGGCGCGGGCGCCGACGCCGGGCCGGCGCCGGTGACACGGAAGAGCGACCCGGCCGCCGCTGCGCGCGCGCTGCGCGCGCTGGACCTGGTCGCGCGCCCGGACGGCTCGTGCGCCGCGCTCGCGTCGCTCGGCGTGGAGACCGCGCTCCCGCCGGCGTGGGCCGGGTGCCTGGAAGTGCGCACGCGCTATCGCGGCTACATCGAGCGCCAGCAGCGCGTGGCCGCGCGCGCCGCCGCGCTCGAGCACCTGCTCCTGCCGGTGGCGCTGTGGGAGGAGCCGCTGAACGGGCTTTCGCGCGAGGCGCGGGAGAAGCTCGCGCGCTGGCGCCCGGCGACCGTCGGCCAGGCCGGCCGCATCGCCGGCGTGTCGCCCTCGGACGTCGCGGTGCTGCTCGTCCACGCGCGCAGGTTCGCCATCGCGGGCTGAGACGCCGGCCGCGGTCGGACGATCGCGGCGGGGTGGCGAGAGCGCCGGCGACCTGGCTGGCACGGGCGGCCCGGCATGCTAGAGTGGGCGCCCGTGAAACCGCGCCAGCGCCCCTCCCGACCCGCCCGCAAGCCCGCCCGCGGGACCTCTGGCCCGGGCCAGCCCCGAAGCGGCGCTTCCGCAGGGCCGGCGCCTCGCCGGGGCGGCGGGCAGATCGGGCGCGCCTCCCGCGCCACGTCGAAGCGCCGACGCGACGACACCGTCGGGCGCGATCACCGCCGCTGGCCGAGCAGCAGGCCCGACGCCCGCCCAGGCCCCGGGCGTGGCCAGGGGCAGACGGCGCGACGCGACTCCCGCGATTTCCCGAGGGACAGCCGCGGCCCGAAGGGGCGGCGCGATGCCCGCACAGTCCCTGCGGGTGGTCACGGCCAGACCGCGCGGCGTGACTCCCGCGATTTCCCGAGGGACAGCCGCGGCCCGAAGGGTCGGCGCGATGCCCGCACAGTCCCTGCGGGTGGTCACGGCCAGACCGTGCGGCGTGACTCCCGCGATTTCCCGAGGGACAGCCGCGGCCAGAGGGGCCGGCGCGATCAGCGGCCAACTCCCAAGAGCGGGCTCAGAAAGTCGGCATGGCGTGGCTCCAGCCCCGCGCCGAAGCGCGCGTATCGCGAGCGGGCCGGTGCCGCCGCAAGGCGGCCCCGGCAGGCCACGACGAAAACGCGGAAGCCGGTACCCCGAGAAGAATTCGAGAGCTCGCTCGAGATCTTCGCAAGCGGGCGGAGCGTGGTCCCGGATGTGACCGAGGTGCTGGAGCGCCAGCCCTGGGATTCGCTCACGCCGCACCTGCTCAAGGTCGGTGCGGACCCGGAGCAGGCCACGGCCCGACTGCGCCGCTACACCGAGCTGCTCCTCCAGTGGAACCGCGGCGTCTCCAACCTGATCTCGCGTAACGACGAGGCGCGCATCGTGGAGCGGCACATCGCCGAGTCCATCGAGCCGGCCCACTGGCTCAAGGCGAGCGGGGCGGCCAGGTGGCTCGATTTCGGGTCAGGCGGTGGGTTGCCGGCACTGCCGCTCGCCCTGGTCGGCGTAGGATCGAGCTGGACCCTGGTCGAGTCGCGACGAACCAAGACCTTGTTCATGCGCAAGGCTCTGCAGGAGCTTGGAGTTGATGGAGTACGCGTTGTCTTGGCCAGACTCGAGTCGCTGTCCGACGAAGTCGGAGAAGTCGAGCTTTTCGAAGGTTTCACCTCGCGCGCTACGCTTCCGCTGGGACCCACGCTGGTCATGGCGGCCGGCTGGGTAGCGCCCGGAGGGAGCGCGTTCCTGTGGAAGGGCAGCAAACGCGAAGATGAGATGGCCTCGGATCGACGCTGGGAGGAGGCCTGGGATCTCGACGGGCTGCTCGGGATCGGACAGGGGCAGACCGCCGTCGCCAGATTCAGAAGGAAGTGAGCATTCTGCGAAGATTCGGTTGAGGGCGTTTCACGTGGAACATTCCCCTTGTTCCCGCTCCGTCGTCGTTGCTATCTTGCTGCCCACGCAGGTCGCCTGAAGCAACCCCCGCATCAAGGTGGGCAGGAAGTCCGCCCCCGCGCTCAAGGGAATGGGACGAATCATCTCGGTAGCCAGCCAGAAGGGCGGCGTCGGCAAGACCACCACCGCGATCAACCTCGGTGCTTGCCTGGCGCAGGAGAGCCGTCGCGTCCTCGTCATTGACATAGACCCGCAGGGGAACGCCTCCAGCGGCCTCGGCGTCAACGGCAATGACCAGGCGCACAGCATCTACGAGGTGCTGCTCGGGCATTCCGAGCTCGGGCAGGCCATCCTGCCGACCATGCTCGCGAATCTCGACCTGGTGCCGGCGGGGCAGCGGCTCTCGGGCGCCGAGGTCGAACTCGTCGGGCTGATGGCGCGCGAGACCCGCCTGCGGAACGCCGTCGGAAAGGTGCGCGACGACTACGACTTCGTCCTCATCGACAGCCCGCCCTCGCTGGGGTTGCTGACGGTGAACGCGCTCACCGCCTCGGACTCGGTGCTCATCCCGCTGCAATGCGAGTACCTGGCGCTCGAGGGTCTGACCCAGCTGATCGCGGCCATCCGGCTCGTCCAGGACCACCTGAACCCGGCCCTGCGCATCGAGGGCGTGCTCCTCACCATGTACGACGCGCGCCTGAACCTCTCGCAGCAGGTCGCCGAGGAAGCGCGGAAGTTCTTCGCGGAGCGCGTCTACCGCACGGTGATCCCACGCAACGTGAGGCTCAGCGAGGCCCCGTCCTTCGGCAAGCCCATCGTCCTCTACGACCCACACTGCACAGGCGCCGAGAGCTATCGAGAACTGGCGCTGGAGGTCCTGGACCATGCATAGGAAAGCCCTGGGGCGCGGGCTCGAGGCCCTCATCCCCGCCGCAGCCACGACCACGCTGGAGGAACTCCAGGACGGACTGCGCGAGCTGCCCGTGGAGGAGATCGGCTCGAACCCCTACCAGCCGCGCACCCGGTTCGACGACGGCGCGATCAAGGAGCTGGCTGCCTCGATCAAGGCGACCGGCGTGCTGCAGCCGGTGCTGGTGCGGCATGACGGCGCCGACGGCTATCAGCTGGTGGCCGGGGAAAGGCGGCTGCGCGCCGCCGTGCTGGCCGGCCTCAAGCGCATCCCGGCCGTGATCAAGGAGGTCCCCGATCGCGAGATGATGGAGCTGGCGCTGATCGAGAACGTCCAGCGCGAGAACCTCAATCCGATCGAGGAGGCGAAGGCATACCAGGCGCTGGTGGAGAGGCTCTCGCTCACCCACGACAAGGTCTCGGAGCGGGTCGGCAAGCAGCGCGTCTCGATCACCAACGCGCTCAGGCTGCTGGCGCTCCCCCCCGAGGTCCAGGACATGGTTTCACGTGGAACATTGAGCGCCGGCCATGCGCGCGCGCTGCTCGCGCTGCCCAACCCGGGCGATCAACTCGCGGCCGCCCGCTACGTCCAGAGCAAGGGGTTCTCGGTACGTCGCACCGAGGCATTCGTGCGCCGCAAGCTGCGGCGCCAGCACTCGCGCCCCCGATCGGCGAAGCTCGAGGGCCTCGGGGAGTGGGAGACCAAGCTCCAGCAGAGGTTCGGCACGCACGTCACCATCACGCCCGGCCGCAAAGGCGGCAGGGTCGAGTTCGAGTACTACAGCCAGGAGGATCTGGAGCGCCTGCTGGAGGCATGGGGCGTGCTGTGAGTCGGGCTGGCGGTCGTGCACTACATTGGCATTAGTCTGTTGCGCACAAGCTGATTACATGATTTCGCAGTCGGCGGACGACGACGGAAGGCCGACCCGGCCGGCGGCACCGGTCGGAAACCAGGGAGCGGGACCATGATCTTCAGGTCGAAGGCCTCCGAGAGCGATGGGGCGGCCCAGCCCAACACCATCCTGGGGGTGGGCACGAGCCTGCGCGGCACGCTGATGGTGCACGGCACGCTGCGCATCGACGGCGAGTTCGAAGGCGACATCCTCAACTGCGACCGGCTCGAGATCGGCGAGCACGGGATCATGCGGGCCGACATCGAGGTCAAGGAGGCCGTGGTCCGCGGTCGCGTGTTCGGGGACATCCGCGCGCTCGGGTCGCTGGAGATGAAGAACGGCGCCCGGGTCGAGGGCGACGTCGCCGCGATGACCGTGGTGATGGAGCCCGGCGTGCACTTCACCGGCCGCTGCACCATGCTCGAGAACGGCTCGGAGAGCGTGGATCTGGGCGCGGACCACGTGCGCGCGCGGAGCTGAGTGCGGCGGCCGCAGCCCGCGTCCGCGCCGGCGGCCGCCGCGATGGCCGCGCGGGCGCGACCCCCGGGCGCGCGCCCCGGCCGGGCGGCCATGAGACCGATCGCCGCTGCCAGCGCGCTCGCACTGCTGCTGGTCGCAGCGGCGGCCGCCGCCGCTCCGCGCGGAGCACGGGCAGGCCCCGACAGCGCCGCTGCTATCGTCCGTAGCTGGCCTGCCGGCACGGAGATCCTCCATTTCGAGAACCTGGAGGGGGCGATCCTCGTGACGGCATCGCTGCGCGGGGCGAACGGGCGCGACACCACCGGGCTGTTCGTGCTCGACACCGGCGCCGGGTTCCTGGCGCTCGACCACGGCCTCGCCCGCGCGCTCGGGCTCGTGGACGGAGCGGCCGACTCCGGCGTCGTCGGCCTCGCCGCGCGGCCGGTCCCGCGCTTCACCCTGGGCGGGATGCAGCTCGACCAGGTCAGCCCGGTCCTCACCGTGGACGCCGGGGTGATTCGCCGCGTCACCGACCGTCCCGTGCTCGGCCTGATCGGGAAGTCCGTGCTCGCCGACCGCGTCCTCTGGCTCGACTACCGCGCGGGGATCGGCGCGCTGGTCCCGGCGATCGGGAGCACGCGCACCCATGCCGGCGAGGCCGACCCGGACAGTGCCCGCGCCGGCAGTGCCGGCGCCGACAGCGCGCCGACCGACGACGCCGATGCGGGCGGTGTCCCTGCAGAAGGCGCCCGGGCCGGCGACATCGGTGAGGGCGGCGCCCGTGCCGGCGGCGCCCGGTCCGCGGGGCCGGGGCCGGCACGCCCCGGGTTCCTCTCCGCGCGCGCGGTGTCGGTGCCCGTTCGGCTCGCGGGCGATGGCAAGGTGCTGGTGCGGGCGCGAGCCTCCGACCCGCGGCCGCCGCACTTCGGCCGCGCGCTCACGCTCATCCTGGACACGGGCGCCACCAAGAGCGTGTTCTTCGAGAACGCGCTTGCCACGCGGGTGCCGCGCGCGCGCTCCTGGCGCTCGTTGCGCGGCCTCACCGCGCCCACGCTGATCGGGACCAGCGCGGCCTGGATGGTGCGCGTGCCCGAGCTCCAGGTCGAGGGGAGCGGCGGCCCGGTGCGGGTGTTGGGGATGGACGCCGCGGTCATCCGCAGCGAGCTCGAGACCATGCTCTCGCAGGCCGTGGGCGAGCCGGTGCACGGCCTGCTCGGCTACTCGTTCCTGAAGGGCTACCGCGTGGCCCTCGACTACCCGGGCCACATGCTGTGGCTCGATCCCGTCCGCGGGGGCAGCGACGAGCGCCCCTACGAGTACTCGCACGTCGGTGTGCAGCTCGAGCGGGTCGCAGGCGCCGCGTGCGTCGTCGCGGTCGCGGAGGGCTCGCCCGCCGCGCGCGCCGGCGTCGCGTCCGGCGACCTGGTGGTCGCGATCGACGGCGAGCCCGCCGCCGCGTTCGACCTGGTGACGCTGGCGCGCCGCCTCGAGGGCCCTCCGGGCTCCCGGGTCACCCTCACCGTCCGCCGTGGATCCCATGAGCGAATCTGCCGCCTCGCCCGCCGCCGGCTCCTCTGAAGTCGGGCGGCTCCCCTCCGCGCACGCGAGCGGGCCCGGCTCGGTCGCGCGGGGGCGCTGGCTGGTGTTCGGCGCGGCGTTCTTCTGGGCCACCTCGGCGACGCTGGCGCGCTACGTCTTCCGCGACCGGCACGTGCCGGCGCTCACCGTGGTCGAGCTGCGCCTGGCGGTGGCGCTCGCGATCCTGGGGCCGTGGCTCGCATGGCGGAAGCGCCCCGCGCTCGCCATCCGGCGCGAGGACTGGGGCTATTTCGTCATCCTCGGTCTGTTCGGGGTCGCGGCGATGCAGGGCGCGTACTACTACAGCATCTCGGTGCTCGGCGTCGGGCTGGCGATCCTGATCCAGTACCTGGCGCCCTCGCTGCTCGTGCTCTACGACCTGCTGCGCGGGGTCCGCGTGGGGAGCAGCACGTTCGCGGCGGCCGCGGCAGCGCTGGCAGGCACGGCGCTGCTGGTGGGCGACGTGGATCCGGTCGCGCTCCACGCCACACCCCTGCAGTGGGCGATCGGCTTCGGGTCGGCGGTGGTGTTCGCGTTCTACATCCTGTTCTCGAAGCGCGCGTTGCGCCGCTACCCGCCCGAGACCATCCACTTCTACGGCTTTCTCGTGGCCGTGGCGTTCTGGGCCATCGTCACCCCGCCCTGGCGCATCGTGGCCGCGGGCTACGACGCCAACACCTGGCTGCTGCTGGTGGCCATCGGGGTCGGCTCCGCGCTCGTCCCCTTCGCGCTGTTCTACGCCGGGCTGCGGCGTCTCACACCCTCGCAGGCCGGCATCATCGCCACGCTCGAGCCGGTGATGGCGGTGTTCGCGGCGGCGATCTTCCTGGGCGAGGGCCTCCATCCGCTCCAGTGGCTGGGCGCGGGCCTCGTGCTCACCGCCTCGGTGCTGGCGTCGGCTCCGGGCCAGGCGCCGGCGCGCGAGCATGTCTGAACTACTTGGCCGCCAACGGTCTGACACGCAATTCCAATCACGTCATTTCGTGACTCACGAAATACCGTGAGCCGACGATCCGGGGTCGGCGCTCAGCTCGCGGCGGCGAGATCCTCCTCCGGGCCGTGGAGCACGCGCAGGCGGTCGCGCACGCGGTCGAGACGCATCGCGCTCACGGTCTCCACCGAGTAGCGTTCGTCCCACACCAGGTTCGCGCGCAGCCACACGCGCAGCTCGGGGAACTGCGACATCAGCGCCATGCCGGCGCGGCCCTTCAGTTCTCGCACCGCGCTCGCGACGCTCTGCGTGGGGCTCAGCCCCACCAGGACGTGAACGTGCTCGGGCGCGGCGCAGGACTCGACCAGCGTGTACCCGCGTTCGTCGCACGCCTGCTGGATCAGTTCGCGCAGCACCCGGATGTGCCGGTCCTTCAGCACCGGCCGGCGGCCGCGCGTACTCCATGTCACCAGGTAGTGCAGCTGGCTGCGGTAGACGGGTTCCCACCGGCCCAGCAGCGCTTCGTTGATTTCGGGGGTCAGGTTGCGTTCCACGGCGGTACCTCCTGTCGCTTTACTGCACATATGTGCCATTGGGGGGTTCGAGAACCGACTCGGAAGCTCTCGCGTCCGTGCTGCCTGCCTTTCGATGTAGAGGGGGGGTCAGCGGCCGACGGTACGCAGCACGCCCGTCACGACGCCGAGGATTCGGAAATCCGTGCCTGGTTCCACCCGGAGGGGAGCGTAGTTCACGTTCGCGGGGATGAGCTCGATGTGGTCGGCGTGCGGCCGGTAGTACTTCACCGTGGCCTCGTCTCCCACCAGCGCCACCACCATGTCCCCGCTGGATGCCTGGTCGCGCTGACGCACCACGACGTAGTCGCCCTGGAAGACGCCGGCCTCGACCATGCTGTCGCCGCGCACGCGCAGCGCGAACAACCCGTCGGGATCGCCGAACACCTCGCTCATCTCGAGCGAGCCGTCGAACGACTGCTCGGCGAGGATGGGCTGGCCCGCGGCGACGCGCCCGAGGATCGGGATGCAGCTCGGCTGCGGCCTCGAGGTGGGACCGGTGCCGCGGGAGACCTTCCCCTGTCGCTTCAGGTGGCCGGCCTTCTCGAGCATCGTGAGGTAGTAGCGCACCCCGTTCGTGGAGGAGATCCCGGAGGCGCGACCGATCTCGCGAATCGTGGGAGGGAATCCGCGCTCGCTCTGGAAGCGGCGGATGAAGGCGAGAATCTCACGCGCTCTGTCATTCAGCATGGCTCGCTCCTCGTGAATCCGGGGCTGCGGCGATTGACCACGGCGAGACATTAGTGCACAGACGTGCACCGCGTCAAGGGCCAAGATCGGCGGGAAAGGCGCGGGTTCTGACGGTGG
This sequence comes from Candidatus Eiseniibacteriota bacterium, assembly GCA_016223045.1. Classification (GTDB taxonomy): domain Bacteria; phylum Eisenbacteria; class RBG-16-71-46; order RBG-16-71-46; family RBG-16-71-46; genus JACRPT01. The sequence continues at coordinate 3,577 of JACRPT010000091.1, read as the reverse complement.
CGGACGAGCGTGGCCGCGATTGGCGCGGGTGCGGGCACACATGGATGATCCCGCCCGCGATCGGCGCGGTCCGCGATTGCCAGGGCGGACCCCGGCGTGCCACGGGCAGGGCGCGCCCCGTGGGAGCGCACCGCGCCGACAACGCGGGGGACACCGCGGCGCGCGCGGCGACATCCGCGCCACCTGCTCGTGGAGAGAACGCTTGCCCTGCCCGCCAGGCGACACCGACGCGCACGGGGTGGACACCTGAGCCCGCCACCGCGTGCGACACCGCAGGCGGAACTACGCGCGGACGCGTGGGCCCCGCAAGGGATTGGCGCGAAGAGCGACCGCGGGCGCGCGCATGGTCCGCGGCTTGCGTTGCACGGCGGCGAGGTCGAAAGGCCTCGACCACGACAGGCAAGGGGCGGCAGGTCGGGTTCGCAGAGGTTGGTCGTAATCGGGGGCCGATCGGCCGAAGTGTCCCGCCTCCGCTGCCTTGTCGGTCGGGGAAAGCGAACGAGCCCGGCATGCCATGGGGCATGCCGGGCTCCGCGCGCTCGCGGTCACGCGGGCCGCGCACCGCCCGCGCGGGCGCCCGCCCGCCCGCGCCGCCCGCTCGCCCGCCCGCACCACGCGCCGCCGTCACGCGCCGCACCGTCGCCCGCTTGCGCTGACCGGCCGCCGCCGGTCTACCTCCAGCGCAGCGTGAGACCCGCGGACCAGTTCCGCGGCAGGCCCGGCTCGTAGTATTCGCCGTTCACGCCGTTGATGAACACCGAGGCGACGTAGCGTTCGTCCGTGAGATTCTCGCCCGCCACGAACGCGCGCAGCACGCGCGGGCCGAACGCGCGCGCGTAACCGAGCGAGCCGTTCACCAGCGTGGCCGCCGCGGCGCGCGCGGTGTTCGCATCGTCGGCGTAGTAGGCGCCCACGTTCCTCACCGCGGCGTCGGCGCTCAAGCCCATCGGCGTGGTGTAGCGCACCAGCCCGGTGAGCGTGGACTTCGGCAGCCCGGCCACCTGCTTGCCGGCGAAGTCGCCGAGGTCGTTCCGGTACGTCCGGTAGGTGTTGTCCGAGAGCGTCGCGGTCGCGCTCACCAGCAGCGCGTCCGCGGGCCGCCAGTCGAGCCCGAGTTCCACGCCCTGGCGCCGCGACCTGCCGGCGGTGAAGAAGTACGCTCCGCCGTCGAACGGCACGATGTCGTTCGCGACCTCGATGCGGTAGAGCGCGACGTCGTAGCGCAGCCGCCCGAGCGCGCCGCCCCGCACGAGCTCGCCCTTGGCGCCCAGCTCGTAGGTGGTCGAGCGCATTGCTTCGAGGAACGGGTTGAAGCTGGTGAGCGTGTCGAAGGGCGGCGGCGGGTCGATCTCGTTGAACGCCGGCGCCTCGACGCCGCCGCCGAGCGAGGCGTAGACCGTGTGCGCGCCGGACGAGTACGCCAGCGACCCCTTCGGCGTGACGCGCGTGAAGCGCCTGGTCGCGTCGAAGCGCGGGTCCATGAAATCCTCGGCGATGTACCAGAGGTCGTCGAAGCGCAGCGCCGCGTTCAGCGACCAGCGCTCGCGCCAGGTCAGGTCCTGTTCCACGAACGCGCCCGCGCTGTTCGCGGCCTCGCGCTTGTTCGCCTTGAGCGTGGTGCCGCGGCTGCCGTCGGGATTCAGCGTGTAGAACAGGATCGAGCCGTCCTGGAAGGCCTCGTCGCCGCCCACCGCGGTCCGGCTCCTGAGCCCGGGCGTGAGGTCCGAGCGCAGCGCGTAGACCGCGCTCCCGCCGGCGTGGGTGCGGGTGAAGTCGCGGAAGCGGTTGCGTTCCGAGCGCTGCAGGACCTTGGGCTCGACGTAGAGCGTGAGCCAGACGTCCTGCGTGGGCTCGATCGAGCGGTCCACCGTGACCGCCACGCGCCCCACGCGATTGCGGCGCCGGTCGTCGCGCTGCACGAACTTCGCGTTGGCCTGCCGCGGCGCGCTGTCCGCCTGAGCGCGCGTCAGCGCGCCGGGGAAGCGGTTGAGATCGCTCGTCACGTCCACCAGCACGCCGAGCCGCGTGATGGGATCGAGCGGCGTGCGGAAGCGCAGCTGCGCGAGCGTGCCGGTGCTCGCGCCGTGGGCGCGCCAGCCGTCGAAGGTGGAGTTCATCACCGAGACGATGCCGCGCGATTCGCCCACGCCGAAGCCCGCGATGGTCTGCTCGCGGTGGAAGCCGAACGAGCCGGCGCGCTCCTGCACCTCGAGGAACGGAGTGGCGAAGTCCAGGTTCGTGCGCAGGTTAACGACCCCGCCGGCGGCGTTGCCGTTGAGCGCGGAGACGTTGCTGCGCGAGACCTCGACGCGGTCGGCGGCGCCGAGGTCCACCAGGTCGAGCGAGGTGCGGCCGTCCGGCTCGGTGACCGGGATGCCGTCGGTCAGGACGCGGATGCCGCGGTCCGCGCCGACCTCGCGCGCGCCTCCGCCGCGATCGAGGCGGCCTGCGGCGTCCGCGTGCCGGTCACGACGATGCCCTGGAGCGGCACGACCAGCGTCTCGGGCGGTGCGGCGGACGCGGCCAGAAAGAAGCAAAGCAGGAGCTGCATGGGTTCCTCCCGGAGGTGGGCGCGCCGGATGAATGCCGGCCGCGACCCGGAGCCGAACGAGTTCGGTCTGGGCGGGACTACGGGCGTCCCGTGGAACGACCGGTTCTCAGTTCCTCAGCGGGAAGAAGAGCGGCGCGCTCGAGCGGCGCGGCGTGTGCGGGAAGGTCGCGTCGGGCCGCGCGACGGGCGATGCATCGATCCTCGCGCCGCGCACGGCGTCCGCCTGCGGGCGCTGCGGCGCTTCGAGCGGCTCGGCCGCGCGGCCGCCGCCGGTGAGGCTCGCGCCCGCGGCGCTCAGCTCGTCCGGCGCGGCATCGCGCCCGCCGGCGCCCGCGCCGCTCCACCAGGGGCCTTCGTGCACCTGGTCGAGGTCGCGCGGCGCGGTTGCGTCGCCGAGGATGCGGAACGGCGCGGTCGGCTCGGTCGCGACCTCGGCGGGCCCGCGGCCGATACGGATGACGAGCCGCGCGCTCGCCGCGGGCAGGTTCGGCACCCGCCAGAGGAAGCGCCCCTCGCGCGGGTCGAGCTCGGGCGAGATGCGCACCGCGAAGTGCCTCCCGCCGTCCACCGAGAGCAGGATCTCCATCTCCTCGGCGTCGCGCGGCAGCGCGCTCCAGCGCAGCTCGACGAGCTGGCCGGCGCGCAGCTCGGCGCCGGGGCAGGCCAGCGGCGATTCCGCGGCCCGCGCCGCCGCCGGGCGCGCGCCGAGCGACAGCGCGAGCGCGGCGAGGAGCAAGGTGAGCCTGCGGAGCGTGGTCGAGGTTCCCATGGATCCGATGGTGGCGCGCGCGGCTGGAGCGCCGCTCGAATGCCCTCCCTCCGCGGCTGGCGCGGGTGCGAAGTCTAGCAGACCATCGCCCCGCCCGCCAGCGCGGGAGCATCGGAGCAGCCGTTTCGGAACCGGCCCATCGGTCGTGCCGCGAGTGCCTGCGGGACGGTGCGTTGGACAGTCGCCGACGGTCTTTCAGGTTCCGTCCCATGGTCGCATGGCTCGCTCCGGCCGCTCCAGCGACGTCCAGGTCCCCC
>JACRPT010000090.1 GCA_016223045.1 Candidatus Eiseniibacteriota bacterium | reverse complement strand
GCGCGCGCGACCCGCGCGCGGGAACACGTCACGCTCCGCACGGGCGCTGGGTCGCGCTGCTCGCACCCCGTCGGGCCGGCCGGGGCGCCGTGTGAACTCCGCCTACGTCATCGCCGGCCTCGGCTCGGTGTCCTACGGCGCGGGGGACTTCTGCGGCGGGCTGGCGGCGCGCCGCGGCGGCGCCGCGGCGATCACATTCCTCTCGGGCTTCGCCGCGCTCGCGGTGCTGTTCGCGGGCCTGCCCTGGACGCCCGGCGTGATCCGCGCCGCCGACATGAGCTGGGCCGCGCTCGCCGGCGCGTGCGGCGGGCTGGGCGCCATGCTCATCTACCGCGCGCTGGCGATCGGGCCGGTCAGCGTCGCCTCGCCGGTGCTGTGCATCGTCGGGCTGGCGCTACCCGTGCTGGTGGGCATCGCGCTCGGCGAGCGCCCGTCGGCGCTGGCCGTCATCGGTCTCACGCTCGCGCCGCTCTCGATCGTCCTGCTCGCGCAGAGCGGCGCCGGCCTCCCGGCGGAGGAGCGCGGGCGCGCGCGGCGCGTCCTGTGGCCCGCCATCAGCGCCGGGCTCGCGGCCGGTTGCTTCCTGGTCTTCTTCGGGCGCGTCGAGAGCGGCTCCGGCCTGTGGCCGCTCATCCTCGGACGCACGGTGGGAATGACGGTGCTCGCGCTCGGCGTGCTGACCTGGCGCAAGTCGCTGGTGGCGCCGCGCGCCGCCTGGGGCATGGCGCTCACCGCCGGCGCGCTCGACTCGCTCGCCAACGTCGCCTATGTGGCCGCCGTCCAGCGCGGCTCGATGTCGCTGGTCGCCGCACTGGTGTCGCTGGCGCCGGCGACCACCGTGCTGCTGGCGCGCGTGCTGCTGCGCGAGCGCTGGAGCCCGCCGCAGCGCGCGGGATTCGCGGCGGCGCTCCTCTCCGGCGCCCTGATCTCGCTGGGGTAGGGCGATGGCCGCCACGGGCTCCGGAGCAACTCCGCACGTTCGCCGCGTGGCGGTGGGGTCGGCGCCGGGGCGGCAATGTGCGCGCGCGGCGGTCGGGCGTGAGTGCGCGGACGGTCATCGTCGTCGGCGCGGGCGCCGCCGGGCTCACCGCGGCGCTGCGCGCGGCCGAGGCCGGCGCGCGCGTCGTGCTGCTGAACGCGCATCCGAAGGTCGGGCTCAAGATCCTGATGTCGGGCGGCACCCGCTGCAACGTCACCCACCGCGAGGTGAGCGAGCGCGACTTCAACGCCGGCTCACGCCCGTTCGTCGCGCGCGTGCTGCGGGCGTTCACCGCCGAGCAGACGCGCGCGTGGTTCGAGTCGCTGGGCGTCAGGCTCAAGCTCGAGCCCAGCGGCAAGTACTTCCCCGAGACCGACGACGCCCGCACCGTGCTCGACGCGCTGGTTGGCGCAGTCGCCGGCGCGGGAGTCGAGGTGCGGAGCGGCGCGCGCGTGGTGCGGATCGAGCGCGGCTCCACGCCCGGCGACCACGCGGAGGCGGGTGAGCCCCCGCGGCCGGCGGAGGCCGCACCCTGGCGGCTCGGCATCCAGCACGTGGCCGCGAGCGCGGTGTTCTCGAGCGAGGTCGCCGGCTACCGCGCGGAGTGCTGGCCGCTCCCCGCGGCCGAGCCCGACGAGTGGCTGGAAGCGGATGCGGTGGTGCTTGCGACCGGCGGGCTCTCGTTCCCGCGCACCGGCAGCGACGGCAGCGGCTACGGCCTCGCCGCCTCGCTCGGCCACACGCTCGTGCCGCCCGTGCCCGCGCTCACGCCGCTGGTGGCCGACGATCCCCTGTGCCGGGCCGCCCAGGGCGTGGCGCTCGAAGCCGCGCTCACGCTGGCGGTGGGAGGGAAGCGCGCGGTCACCGTGACCGGCTCGCTCCTGGTGGCGCATTTCGGCTACTCCGGCCCCGCCGCGCTCGATTTGTCGCGCCACTGGCTGCGGGCGGAGGGCCGCGGCGAGCGGCGCGTCCTGGCGAACTTCCTGCCGGGCGAGACGGCGGAGAGCCTGGCCGGCGTGTGGCTTCACGCGGCGCGCTTCAACCCCCGGGTGAGCGTGCGCCGCTGGCTCGGCGAGCGGGTGCCGGACTCCCTCGCAGTGCAGCTCTGCGCCGAGGCCGAGATCGAGCCCGGCACTGCGCTGGCTCAGGTGCCACGCGAGCGGCGCGCGACGCTGATCGAGCGCGTGACCGCGCGCGTACTCCCCGTGACCGGGACGCTCGGCTACGAGAAGGCGGAGGTCACCGCCGGTGGCGTCGCGCTCGCCGAAGTGGACCCGAGCACGCTCGAGTCGCGCAAGGCCCCCGGGATCTTCCTCTGCGGCGAGGTCCTCGACGTGGACGGGAGGCTGGGCGGATTCAACTTCCAGTGGGCGTGGAGCAGCGGGACAGTGGCGGGACGCGCTACAGCCCACTCTTTGCTGCGGTTTGGCTGAGGCTTCTTTCAGCGTAAGCGTTCGGCGAACCCATGTAGCCAGGGCTGATCGCAGCTGAGAGCATCGCCGCGCCTGAAAGGAGGTGCGGGATGCCATCCCGATCCCAGCGACAGAGCGGAACGAAGCGATCCCTGGCGACGTTGATCGCGAACCGGTACTGGCGTGCCGTCGACGCGGAGCGGGTGCTGGCGACCTGGCGCCGCAGCGGGCGGACCGCGGCGGCCTTCGCGCGCGAGCACGGGTTGAGCACTGCCCGGCTGTTGCGCTGGCGGGCCCGACTGGAGCCCAGCGCACCCCCCGTGTTCCACCCGGTGCGGGTGGTGGGCAGAGAGCGCCCGAGCACGACCGCGCGGCCGGAGCCGCTCGAACTGGAGCTGCGCGGCGGCCGCCGGATCCGGGTGCCGGCCGGATTCGACCCGGCGCTGCTCGCGGAACTGGTGCGCACGGTCGAGGGCTGGGGATGCTGACGCTCGGCGCCCGGGCGCGGATCTATGTGGCGGCCGACGCGATCGATCTGCGCAAGGGCTTCGACACGTTGGCGGCGGCGACCCGTTCGATCATCCGCGAGGACCCCCTGTCGGGCCACTGGTTTGTGTTCGTGAACCGACGGCGGAACCGGCTCAAGGTGCTGGTGTGGGAACCGAGCGGCTATCTGATGTTGTACAAGCGGCTCGAGCGGGGCCGCTTTCATCTGCCCACCGCACCCCGGCTCGGAGCGCGTCACGTCGAGATCGAAGCCACCGAGTTGGGGCTGATGATGGAAGGGATCGATCTGCGCGGTGCGCGACATCGACCGCGCTGGGCGCCGCAGAAAGATCTTGCATCGACTCGCGCGATGTGACATCCACAGGCACATGATGACGCACAAGGAAGTGCGCGAGCAGATGGAGCGAGTGCGGGAGCAGCTACGCGCGATGATCGCCGAGGGCCGCGCGGACGAGGCGGTCGAGATGGCGTTCACGATGCTGCTCGAACTGCAGCACCACAACATCCATCTGGTGCTGGAACTGGCCAAGGAGCGGCGGGCGCGCTCCGGCCGGCAGACCGAACGGATCGATCCGGCGCAGTTGCTGCTGATGCTCGATCTGATGGTGGCGAGCGCCGAGGATGAAAGCGCCGATCTGGCGGCGACCACCGCTGAGGACGCCGTCCTCGATCGTGAACGCGACGACTTCCAGGCCGCGACCCCGTCGCCGATCCGCCGCCGCCCGGTGCGCCGGCGCCCGCCCCGCGAGCTCCCGCGCGACGTGATCCGCCATGAGCTCCCCGAGAGCGAGCGGGCGTGCGGCTCGTGCGGCGAGCCGATGCGCGCGATCGGCGAGGACGTGAGCGAACTGCTGGAGCTGGTGCCGGCCCACTTCCGGGTCCAGGAGCACCATCGGGTCAAGTACGCCTGCGGGCGCTGCAAGGATGGGGTGACGACCGCCCCGGGTCCGGACAAGCTGATCGAGAAAGGCCTGGCGGGCCCGGGGCTGTTGGCGCACGTGGCGGTGAGCAAGTACGAGGACCACATCCCGCTGCACCGGCTGAGCGAGATGTACGCGCGGGGCGGCGTGGAGCTGGCGCGCTCGACGCTGTGCGGATGGGTGGAGGCGGTGGCGGAGGAGGTGCGGCCGGTGGTGGAGCGGATCTGGGAGAAGGCGCGCAGCAGCCACACGCTGCAGACCGACGGCAGTGGGCTCAAGGTGCTGGACCGCGACGACCCGGAGGGAGTGCGCACCGGCACGATGTGGTGCTTCGTCGGCGATGAGAAGTACGTGACGTTCCGCTACGCCCCGACCGGGAGCGGCGAGGATGGGCCGTGGAAGTTCCTGGCCGGGCGCGAGGGGTATCTGCAGGCCGACGCGGCGAGCGTGTTCGACCGGCTCTACAACGGCGCCAGGGCGAACGCCACCGAGGTGGGATGTTGGGCGCACGCGCGGAGGAAGTTCCACGCGCTCCAGGACACGGATGTGCGCGTGGCCTATCCGCTCAAGCTGATCAGCCAGCTCTATCGGGTCGAGGACCTGGCCGATCGCCGCGGGCTCGATGCCGAGGCGCGCGAAGCCCTACGCCACGAGCGCGCCTCGCCGATCCTCGAGCGGCTCGATCGCTGGCTGCAGCGCACGGCTCTGAGCGAGCCGCCGGCGAGCGCCCTCACCCGGGCGTGCGGCTACTGCCTCAAGCAGTGGCCGGCACTCACCGAGTTCGTTCACGACGGACTGCTCCCGCTCGACAACAACTGCTGCGAGCGGCAGATCCGGAGCCTGGCTCTGGGTCGGAAGAACTACCTGTTCGCAGGCTCGGACGCGGGTGCCGAGCGGGCGGCGATCCTCTATAGCTTGCTGCGCACCGCGGCGCTGGCCGGGATCGACACCTATGCCTACCTGATCAAGCTGCTCGGGCGCCTGGCCGCCGGCTGGCCCCAGCGTCGCATCGACGAGCTGCTGCCGGAGAATCATGTCGCCGCGGTCGCGCCCGATGAGGCGGCCGTGCCCCAGCCGGTCAGCTGATCCCCGAAATCCTCCGTCCGAACTCCTCGGCGCCCCCCGGTGCTACCCTGGGATTGGCGAACGGATACCTTTCAGCGACCTCCCGGATTGCCCGACTCTGGGCCCGTCCGGGGACCGTGCGCTCGTCAGCAGGCCCGACACAGCAGGGCTGGTGGTCGTGGCTACTGAGGTCCGGGGGAACGCAAAGACACACTTCAGTCCGTGGGGCCGGGTGCACTGCGTTCTCTACCGATACAGGCTCTTTATGTAGCCCCAGCTCGATCGACTCGTCGCGGTTGCAGGGGACCCGAAGATCTGGATTCGGTTGTTCCACCTGTCGGATACGTAGATCAGGCCGTCGTCTCCTATGGCGACACCTGTCGGAGATCGGAACTGTCCGGGAGCGGAACCCTCGCCTCCCCAGACACTCAAGAGTGTGCCGTCGGGAGAGAACTTCTGAATCCGGTGATTCAGGCAGTCGGCGACGAATATGTTGCCAACTGCATCGAGCCCGAGTCCGTGCGGATTGTTGAACTGACCGGGTGCCGCACCGGCTGTGCCCCAGCTGAACAGATAGCCTCCATCCGACGTCAGGCGCTGGATGCGGTTGTTGGCGCGGTCGACGACGAGAACGGTGCTGCTGCTCTCGACCGCGATTCCGTAATGCAGCGAGAACTGTCCGGGA
>JACRPT010000089.1:26320-37395 GCA_016223045.1 Candidatus Eiseniibacteriota bacterium | reverse complement strand
GCCCTGGTCGCGTGTATGCGGAAGCTGCTGCTCGCGGTCTACAGCGTCGCCAAGCACCGCAAGCCCTTCGTGCCGATGCTCGCAGCCGCAGAGGTGCCCGCATGAAAAAAGCCCTTGACGGACGTGACGGTATCTCACCGGCGCCCCCTCCGGCTCACGGCCGGCAGCGGAGCGCAGGACGGGCGGATGCGCGTGGGCTCCCGCTGCCCGCGCGAGGCGGACTGCGCCCGGGCGCGACTCACGCCGGCTTCTCCGCGGGTGCCCCGATCTCGAGACGCACCTTCGTGCCCACGCCCACGCGGCTCTCCACCGCGACCGTACCTCCCAGGCGGCTCATGCTCTCGCGCACCTGGTACATGCCGAGCCCGATCCCACGCACCTTGGTGGTGACGAAGGGGCGGAACAGCTCCTGCTCGATGAACTCGCGGCTCATGCCGGGGCCGGTGTCCTCGACCTCGACGAAGTGCGTGGGGCCGTCACCTGCGGCCCGCGCGGCCGCAAGCGCCCCGGTGCGCACCGTGAGCGTGCCTCGCTCGCCTATCGCCTCGAGACCGTTCGTCACCACGTTCTCCACCGCCTCGCGCAGGAACTCGCGGTCGGTCACGATCTCGCCCCCCGCCAGTTCCAGGCGGACCGCGACGCCCGGCCGGGCCCGCGCCGGCCCGGCGACCGCCTCGCGCACCAGCGCGTCGAGCTCCCCGCGCTCCCACTGCGGGGGGCGCTCGACCCCGCCGCGCCGCAGCCGCAGCACGAGCGATTCCACTTGCCCAGTCAGTCCGCGCATGAGCCCGACGAACTCGGCGCGGAACTCGGCGTCATCGTAGTGCTTCTCCAGGTTGTAAAGGAGCAGATTCATCTGCGAGGCCACGCCCTTGAGGTCGTGCGTGAGCCGGGCGCTCAACTGCGCGATCGAGCGCGACTCGGCGGTGATCACCAGCTCGCGCGCCATCTGGTTCACGTGAGCGGCGATCACCCCGAACTCGTCGTCCCCCCCCAGGCGGATGGCGCGCTGCAGGTCGCCACGCGCGATCGCGCCCGTGCCGACCGCGATCTCCTCCACCGCGCGCCCGATGCCGCGCGTGACGAGCAGGATGGCGGCCCACACCAGCAACGCCATCAGGCCGAGCATCAGGGCGCCGGCGCGCACGCTCCCCTCGAGCGGTTCCAGCATCGGCGCCAGCGACATCGAGGCGCCGAGCAGCCAGCCGGTCTGCGCCTGCGCGCCCGTGGCGTAGAGCCGGTCGCCGCCGCGGGCGAAGCGCCACCGCGGCGACCGGCCCGGCCCCGCGAGCAGCCGCGCCGCCGCCGCCGGCCAGCCCGCCTGAGCGACCGGGAGCCCGATCAGCGTGGGATCGGAATGGAACAGGAACGACCAGCTCCCCTGCCGGCCGGCGCCCGCCGCCGCGAAACCCGACTCGAGCGACTGGAACGCTGGCTGGCCGAGAAGGTGCCTGAGCAGCGCCTCGACCGACACCTCCTCGACGATCAATCCCCGGGCGCCGCCCGGGGATCCCACCGGGATCGCGATGGCGAGCACCCCGCCGGTCGCCCGGCGCGCCGTGATGGGGCGCATCTCACCCCCCGGCGCGAGCCAGCCCCGGTACGCCGCCTCGAGCGACCCGGGCGCGACGGCCCCGTGGCGCAGCCCGATGCCCGTCGGCATCATGTAGCCCTCGAGCGCGGACCACCCCCGCGCCGCGGGGTCGAAGACGAGGAAGCGCGACGCCACGCCCTGGGGCTGGCGGAGGCGCTCCAGCACCTCCGGACGAAGCGCGAGCCACTCGCCGAGACGGAACCGCGGACGCTGCTCGCCCTCCTGCCACTCCTCCGCCATGGCGGCGAGGCTCAGCTCCTCCACGCGCACTTCGCGGTCCACCAGGTCGCTCAGGGTCTCGAGCTGCCGTCCCAGTTCCTGTCGGGCGCGGCCCTCGGCGAAGCGGAACGCGCCGTAGGCCGCCAGCGTCCCGACTGCGGCGATGGGGACCACGGCGAGACCCAGGAAAGTGAACAGCAGGCGTCGCCGCAGCGTCATGGCGCCGCCGTCGCGGGTGGCCGCACCCGCACGTACTCGTAGTAGCAGACGTTGAGCGGGTTCGTGCAGTTGGGATCCCAGCCCTCCACGCGCGCGGCGACGGTCTGCCGCTCGCGCTCGTGGTCGAGGAACAGCGCCGCCACGTCCGAGATCAGCAGCCGCTCCAGCCGGCGGGCGAGCGCGAGCCGCCGCGCCGGATCCCGCTCCGCACGGAACTCGAGGAAGTGCCGGTCGTACTGCGGGCTGCGGTAGGACCCGCGGTCGCCGGGGGACGCGGAGGAGAACAGCTGGAGGAAGGTCTGCGGGTCCGGGTAGTCCGCCATCCAGCCGTCACGAAACAGGTCCGCCGCGCCGGAGTCCACGGCCGCCCAGTACCCGCGGTCGTCGCAGAGCCGCACGGAGACCTGGAAGCCGAAGCGCCGCAGTCCCGCCGCGAGCCGCTCACCGATCCGGCCGTCCCACTCGCGCCACACGATGCGCAGGGGCGGCAGCCCGCGCCCCCGCGGATGTCCCGCGGCGGCGAGCAGGGCCAGGGCCCTCGTGGAATCCGTGCGCTGGCCCTCGAGCCCGGCGTCGTAGCCGGGGAGACCGGGCGGCAGCAGCCCGCGGGCCGCGACGTGGGTGGTGTTGGCCCCGGGCCGCTGCACGGCGCAGCTCAGCGCCTCGCGCAGTCGCCGATCGCGCACCGCGGGATGCCGCGAGCGGTGGTCGAAGCGCAGGAACACGGTGTTGAGCCGGCTCACGAAGAACTGTCGCTCGCGGGACGGGCCGCCGCGGCCCACACCCGCGCCCGCCGGAGCGGACGATCCACCGCCCGGCACGTAGGTGAACACCATGTCGATCCGGCCATCGGCGAAGAGCCGGTTGCGGTCCTCGGTCCAGAACGGGACGAATCGCAACGCGTCCACGCAGGGCAACCGCGCCCCCGTGGAATCGGAGCGCCAGTACGCTCGATGGCGCACCAGCAGGATGCCCGAGAGCGGCTCCCACGAGACCAGCCGGAACGGTCCCGTTCCCACGGCATGCGTGCCGAAGGCCGCCCTGTACGCCTCGACCGCCTCGCGCGCCACGACGCGGCTGCGCGGACCGGCGAGGAAATGGAGCAGGCTCGCGTCCGGACGCTCGAGCCGGATGGCGACCACGAGGCTCGCGGGCGTCTCGATGCCCGCGACGTGATCGCCGGCTCCCGTCAGGAACGCACCCAGGCCGGCGATCGGCGGCAGGTCGGCCGACGCGGCCGTCCCGCGCGAGCGGCGCAGGCCGCGCTCGATCGAGTAGCGCACGTCCGCCGCGGTCACCGTGCGGCCGCGGCCGCCGGGGAAGCACGGGTCGTCGGTGAAGCGCACGCCGGGCTGCAGCTCGAAGGTCCACAGCCGGCCGCCGCCGGTGACGCGCCAGCCGCGTGCCAGCCGCGGCACCGGCGCGAGCGTGGCCGGATCGTAGTCCACCAGGCCTTCGTAGATCTGGCGGATCACGTTGAAGGTGACGATCTCGTCGCCGTCGAGGGGATCGAGGCTCTGGATGTCGCGCACCAGCGGCACGCGCAGCTCGGCTGGCGGCGACGGCGGCGCGCGGCGCGGCGTGGCGCACGCGCACAGGGCGGCGAGCAGCAGGAGGCCTACGCTCCCGACGCGCTTCGCTGTGCGCCGGGGACGGCACGACTGCAGGGCGGTGAGCGGTTGAGCCATCATCGGCCTCGATGGGGTTCTCGCGCCGGACGGGCCACCGACATGATAGCCCACGCCCTGACGTCCCGAGCCAGGGATTCGCCTTGCATGCGGATCCCGCGGCGCGCCCGCCCGTCCGCGTCAGCCTGCGGCTTCCGCCTCCAGCTCCACCAGCGCGGTGCCGCCCTGCACCATCTCGCCCACCTTCGCGTTCACGCGCTTCACGCGCCCGGTGCGCGGCGCGCGGATCAGGTGCTCCATCTTCATCGCCTCGAGCGCGACCAGGGCCTGGCCCTTCTTCACCGCGTCACCCGCCGCCGCGAGCACGCGCGTCACCACGCCCGGCATGGGAGCCTCGAGCCCGCCGTCCGCCTGGGATGCGCGGCGGCGGCTGCCGGCCTCACGCTCCAGCACGAAGTCCAGGTTGCCCAGCCGCACGAAGCGGCGGTTGCCGGCGCCGGTCACCTCCGCGATCGCCACGCCCTCCGCGGTGACGATGCGCAGGCGCCCGGCCTCGAGCGGCTCGGCGGTGAGCTGCAGCTCGGCGCCGTCCACCACCACGCGGAAGCGACCGCCGCCTTCGGAGGTGACCTCGACCGCGCGCACGCGCGCACCGTCCCGGTAGGCCCCCTGCATCAGCCGAGCCCCGGGTGGCGCCAGTGGCCGAGCGTGACGAACGGGTCGGGCGCGGACGCGGGCGCACCGTTCCCGGACGCCGGCGCGGCGCCCTGCGCCAGGCCGAGCATCTCGGCGAGCGCCACGGCCGCCACCGCCAGCTCGGGCGCGGGCGCGGTGGCGAGCGCGGTGAAGCCAGCGAGGAACTCGCGGCCGATCCACTCGGTGTCGAACGCGCCCTGCCGCACCGCGCCGTCGCGCAGCAGCGCGCGCAGGAACGGCAGGTTGGTCACGACACCGTGCACGCGCGCCTCGTCGAGCGCGCCGGTCAGCCGCTGCAGCGCGGTCGCGCGGTCGGGCCCGTAGGCGATGATCTTGGCGAGCAGCGGGTCGTAGTGGACCGTCACCCGGTCACCCTCCTCGACGCCGCGGTCCACGCGCACGAACGCCCCGTGCGGCCAGCGCAGCCGCGCCAGCTCGCCCGACTGCGGCAGGAACTCGCGCGCCGGGTCCTCGGCGTAGACGCGCGCCTCGATGGCGTGCCCGCGCGCGCGCACCTGGTCCTGGGTGAACGGCAGCGCGCCTTCGGCGGCGACCACCAGCTGCTGGCGCACCAGGTCCACGCCGGTCACCAGCTCGGTGACCGGATGCTCCACCTGGAGCCGCGTGTTCATCTCGAGGAAGTGGAACGACCCGTCCCGGTCGAGCAGGAACTCCACCGTGCCCGCGCCGTGGTAGCGCACCGCGCGCCCCAGCGCCACCGCCGCCGCGGCCATGCGCGCGCGCAGCGCCTCGTCCACCGCGGGCGAGGGCGACTCCTCGATCACCTTCTGGTGCCGGCGCTGGAGCGAGCACTCGCGCTCGAACAGGTGGATGGCATCACCCCGGCCGTCGCCCAGCACCTGCACCTCGACGTGGCGCGGGCGCTCCAGGCACTTCTCCAGGTAGACCGTGCCGTCGCCGAACGCCGCGGTCGCCACGCGCTGCGCGCTCTCGACCGCCTCGGCGAGCTCACCCGCGTCGTGGACCGCGCGCATGCCCTTGCCGCCGCCGCCCAGGGCGGCCTTCACCATCACCGGGTAGCCGATCTTCGCCGCGGCGCGCGTGAGCGCAGCGAGGTCGGCCGCCTCGGCGCCCGGCACCACCGGCACGCCGGCCTTCGCCGCCAGCGCGCGCGCCGCGCGCTTGTCGCCCATGGCGCGGATCTGATCGGCGGTGGGACCGATGAACGTGAGGCCCGCGGCCTCCACCGCCGCGGCGAAGTCGGCGTTCTCGGCGAGGAAGCCGTAGCCCGGATGCACCGCCTGGGCGCCGCTCTTCCTCGCCGCCTCGATGAGCTTTCCGCCGTCGAGGTACGAGGCGCGCGGCTCTGCCGGGCCGAGGGCGAAGGCCTCGTCGGCGATGCGGGTGTGAAGCGCGCCGCGGTCGGCCTCCGAATAGACCGCCACCGAGCGCAGCCCCAGCTCGTGGAGCGTCGAGGCGACGCGGCACGCGATCTCGCCGCGGTTGGCGATCAGGACCTTCTTGAACATGGCGGGGGGGAAGATAGGGCATCCCGCATGGGGACGCACGTCCTCCGCCGACGCCCCGCGCCGGCGCGGGCCCTTACCGCACGAGCAGCATCTTCCGCTGCCGCACGACGCTTCCGACCTCCAGCCGGTAGAAGTACACGCCGCTCCCCAGGTGCCTCATGCCGAAGACGGCCCGGTAGCGTCCCGGGGCCTGCCGCTGATTCACGAGCGTCTGCACCTCACGGCCCTGCACGTCGTAGACCTTCAGCACCACCTTCTCCGCGACCGGGACCGCGTACGCGATGCGGGTGACCTCGCGGAACGGGTTCGGATAGTTCTGTGCCAGCGATACCGCCCGCGGCACGCTCGCATCGGTCTGCTCGACGCCGACCTGCAGGGAGTCGCTGCCCCCGAACTGGTAGTAGCGCGCCGCGAACTCCTGGAGGTACTGGTTGGCGACGTCGGGGTCATGGATGATGAGCGTGTTCTCGTTGTTCGAGTTCTCCGCGGCGTTCGACCAGTTGTGCGAGCCGGTGAGCGTCATCGCGTCCCAGTGCGGGCTCTCCGCGTCGACCAGGCAGTACTTGTGGTGAAGCAGGCCGGACACCCCGGTCTTCAGCCGCACGTCCACCCCGTTCGCGACCAGGTAGGAGTACTGGGATCCGGTGTCCGAGTCACTGTCCAGGTCCCCGCGGACGCCGACGCCGGCCAGGTGCTTGGTCACCAGCGCGCTCGCGATGTCGGAGCGCGTCAGCGTCAACAACTCGAAGCCGACGGAATGCTGGGCGGCGTTGATGGTCGAGATGATGTGCGACGTCACGCCATCGGACGGGCTGAAATAGCACTCGACGGCGTGTCCGCCGACCACGAACTTGTGAGGCGTGTCGTCGAGCTTGCGGGCGCCGAACCGGGATGCCGACGCGTTTGGAACGTCGGTGCTGCTTCCCCACATCTCGTTGAACTCGAGCGTGTAGGTGTTCCCGAGCGCCTGGTCCTGGATCTCGATCGAGTTCTGCATGTCGTTGCTGGTGCCCGGGTCGGTCACGTTCCACGAGCCGGTCCAGACCCACGCGCTCTCGGGAGCGCCGCCGCGACCGTCGATGACCAAGAACTTGTCGTGCATCAACCCCAGCCCGTTGTTGATGGGATCGAAGCGGTCGGTGATCAGCGGGATGCCGCTCGCGGCGATGGCGTTGAATCCGGCGCCGTTCCGGTTGTCGTCCTCGCAGATGACGCGCACCTTCACGCCACGGCCGCTGGCGCTGATGAGCGCGTCGGCGACGGTGGTCCCGGGCGTCCCGCTCAGGCTGTAGAGCGCGACGTCGATCGAGCGCTGCGCGCCGGCGATGCGGGGAACGAGCCGCGCCGGCAGGTCCTGGTTGCCGTTGGCCTGGTGGAGCCACGCGATGCTCGTGTCCACGCTCTTGTTGAAGTACACGTTCATCTGTCCGGTCGACTGCGCGGGCGAGGCGGTGCTGAACAGCCCCGTCGGCGCAAAGTTGGTTCCGTTCACGTCACCCGATCCCACGCTGTAGTAGTAGACCGTGGCCGGCACGAGGCCGGGAACCGTCACCGCGTGGCTCGACACCGGGGTGGCCTCGACGACGCTGTCCCCGAGCGCGGACGTGACGCCGTAGCGGACGATGCTCGAGGACGGAACGTCCGTGGTCCAGTTCAGCCGGACCGACGTCGGCTGGATCTCGTCCTCGTAGGGCGTCGTGAGGATGATCGGGCCGGCGTGCGCGATGATGTCCGAGGGAGTGCGGGGCGAGATCTCGTAGTCGGCGGTGTAGGGCGGCCCCGGCGCAGGGGTGCCCGGCTTGTACTGCTTCAGGATCCCGATCACGTCGAACACGCTGGGAACCGGCGGCCAGGTGTTCGGGATGAAGATGTTGGTCGTGCCGGACGCGTCGGTGATGGTCGAGGCGGTGGCGTTGTACGTCACCCCGTTGATGCGGATGAGCCGCCCCTCGTTCGGCTCGGTGTAGTCCGGCCGGAACGTGGCGTTCACGTCCGCGCAGGTGACCACCATCGGGTCCGGGACCGGGCGGCCGGTCGCGTGCACCGTGAGCAGCGAGAAATCGGGCTGGATCTCGGCGAGGCCGCGGAACTGGAGGATCGAGCCGGTGACCGTGATGCTGTCTCCCGGTGCGAACACGATCGGCACGGACGGACTGTAGAGATCGATCCCCGCCGTGCCGTCCTGGACGTAGACATCGGTCCGCACGTCGCTCATGTTGGCGGTGACGATCCCGGTGACCGTGGCCTCCGCGCCGACCCCGTAGGGCGAGGTCTGCACGCCGTTGGCGTCGTTGACGTGAACCACGACGATCGGGACCAGGTCGAGCACCCGGACGCGCGGATGCTGGAGGATCGGGGCGAACGTCCCCGCCGCGACCGCGGTCTTCACCGTGAACGTGGAGTTCCCCTTGGTCGAGGGCGACGTGAGGTTCGCGATCGTGACGCTGCCGCTGTCGCTCGGGCTCAACGCTGCCTGTGCGATGAACAGGGTGTCGCCGGTGACCGAGCGCGTCGCGCTCAGGAAGGCCGGCCCCGTCAGCGTGACATCCGCCACCAGGTGCGACCACGTCCAGTCGGGCGGCACGAGGATCGAGATGCTCGTCAGCGTGTAGCTCGAGTCCTGCCGGAACGAGAACACCAGCGAGTCCACCGCGCGGGCCGTGAACACGACGGCCGGCACGACGTTCGCACGCCCGGTGCCGTTCCCTCCCACCGAGAAGACGGGTTCGGGCGCGCTCGAGCTGTTCTGGGGGTTGCGGCCGTGGGTCTGCGCGACGAAATCGCTGGAATTGACGTTCGTGTCCTGCCCGTTCCCGAGCAACTCGTGCGCGCCGCCGGCGCCGAGCGAATCGGCGGTGGACGAGGCCGTCGCCTTGCGCTCGACGCTGTTCCCGTTCGCGCTCGTGCCGTGGTTCGGCGCCCCTGGCGTGCCGCCCTCGGGATTCACCGCGGTCCCCCAGCCCACCTTGTCGACCTCGACGGCGGCCGCGTCGATGATCCGTTCGTGGCCGTTGTCGGCCATGCCGGTTCCCGAGGTCCACAGCCCCGAGGTGTAGTCCGGGGTGACCGCACCCGCATAGCTGGTCTGATTGGCGAGCAGGAAGTAGCCGTGCGCCGCGATGGAGGAATTGGCGGGCAGAATCGCACGGTCGCTCCAGGTGCTGCCGTTGGTTGCCGACGAGTACTGCAGCTTCCAGCCGGAGATGTCGATCGCGCTCTCGGTCGGATTGTAGAGCTCGACGAACTCATCCGTGGCGGATGAGGGGCCGCGCGTCGCGAACTCGCTGATGACGACGTGCGTGACAGCTCGTGCCGGGGGAACCGCGGCCAGCATCAGTGCGGGGATCGCGAGAGCGGCAAGAGCGCGGGAAAAGCGGGGCAGGCAGCGCATGGGAACTCCGCTTCAAGGGGTGGATCGGCACCGCGTTGCGCAACAAGCCTACCACCCGAGACGGAGCCCGAACAGACCTCGTATCGCGCTCGTATCGCGCTTCGTATCGTGCTCAGGCGGTGCGCTCCTCCCGGCGCGCGTCCCGCGTCCGTGGCCTGCGACACACCCCCGACTACCTCGATATCCTCGCCCCGCCTCCTACCGCTCCGCCTCGTAGACCGTCTCGCCGCCCACCACGGTCCTCAGCACCTTCGCGTGCGGGATCTCGCTCGCCGGCCCGGCGATGACGTCGCGGTCCACGACGATGAAGTCGGCGAGCTTGCCCACCTCGAGAGAGCCGAGGTCGTCTTCGCGGAACGCCAGCCACGCGCCCCACAGCGAGAAGCTCTTCAGCGCCTCGTCAGGCGTCAGGCGCTCCCCGGGGCGCCAGCCCGGTTCGGGCAGCTCGCCCGCCAGGTCGCGACGCGTGATCGCCGCGTAGAGGCCGAGCAGCGGGTTCACGCTCTCGATCGGGAAGTCGCTGCCGTCGGCGAAGCGCACGCCCGCGTCCAGGAACCGCCGCCATGCGTAGGACCAGCCGATGCGCCCGGGCCCGAGCCGGCGCTCGGCCCACGGCCCGTCCGAGGTGGCGTGCGTGGCCTGCATCGAGGCGACCACGCCGAGGCGCGCGAAGCGGCGGACGTCCTCCGGCCGCACCACCTGCGCGTGCTCGATGGCCCAGCGCAGCTCGGGGTGCGGGTGGCCCTCGAACGCGCGCTCGAAGGCGTCGAGCGTGCGCGTGTTCGCGAGGTCGCCGATGGCGTGCACGCGCACCTGGAACCCGCGCGCGCGGGCGCGCTCCGCGACCCGCACCAGGCTGTCGTAGGGACAAGTCTCCAGGCCACGATGCCCGGGCTGGTCGGAGTAGTCGGCGGAGAGCAGCGCGCCGCGCGAGCCGAGCGCGCCGTCAGCGACCACCTTGACCGCGCGCAGGCTGAAGCGGTCGCCGGTCTCGGGTCCGCGCGCGAGCACGTCCTCCAGCAGGCTGTCGGTGGCGCTCGCCATGGCGTGGACGCGGATCGGGAACGTGCCGCGCGAGAGCAGTGCGCGATAGGCCGCGAGCTGCTCGCGCCCGATGCCCGCGTCGTGCACCAGCGTCAGCCCGTGCTGCGCGGCCTCGCGCAGCGCGGCGAGCAGGCGCTCCTCGCGCTCCGCGGGCGCGAGCGGCGGGATGACCGCATCCACCAGGTCCTCGGCGTTGTCCACCAGCACGCCGGTGGGTTCGCCCTGTCCGTCGCGCACGATCTCGCCGCCCGCCGGGTCGGGCGTGTCGCGGGTGATGCGCGCCAGCTCCAGGGCGCGCGCGTTCACCAGCACCGCGTGGCCGTCCACGCGGCGGATCGCGACCGGATGGTCGGGCACCGCGGCCGAGAGCGCGGCGTACTGCGGGAAGGACTTCTCGGCCCAGTCGTTCTGGTCCCAGCCGCGGCCGCAGATCCAGACGCCCGCGGGCGTGCGCGCCGCGCGCGTCCGCACCGACTCGATCACCGCCTCGTAGCTCGCGGTGCCCGTCACGTTCACTTCGGCGAGCAGGTTGCCGAGCCCGCCCAGGTGCGCGTGCGAATCCACGAGCCCGGGCAGCACGGTGAGCCCGTGGAGGTCGAGCACCTGCGTGCGCGGGCCCACCAGCTTCGCCACCGCGCGCTCGCCGCCGAGCGCGACGATGCGCCCGCCGCGCACGGCCATGGCGCTGGGGAGCGCACGCGTGAAGCGCAGGTCCCCGGGTTGGTCCGCCGCGGTGTGGATGACCGCGCCGCGCACGACGAGATCGGCGGGCGGCGCGCCCGCGGCGGGGTGCG